>JBFMBL010000013.1:45431-59353 GCA_040755195.1 Bacillota bacterium | reverse complement strand
GCGCCGCGCCGACACTCTGCTCACGATAGCGCGGCTATCCAAATAAATTACAACCCACCTCCGGCTGACCCCGGTTCAATCCGGGGTTTCTTTTTTTTCTGAAAGCATGACCCCAGATTCCGACAAAGCTCCTATGAGAGTCATCAAAAACATTAATTGAATTAGAAATTAAAAAAATCAGAAGGAAAAACGTTTTTTATGTCAAAGGACTAATCAATGCAGAAGTTACCATTAGAAAGAACAACTTGCTTAGAAGGAGGCCGAGTGGGATTATGACACACGAAACCATGCCCAACCTTTTGTATGCCCTGTTGCTGCAGGATTTCCCCGAGAGCCTGGTTGTTGTGTTATTCGTTTTCAGTTTTTTAAATCTGCGCCTGCGGGATAAAAGAGTGATTATTCTCGCAGTATTGCAAACCATTTCCAACCTTGTGCGTCTATTACCCCTTGCCAACATGATGCACACAGCGATAATAGTTGTCCTGCTGGCAATGTATGTACGGTTTTTTACCGGAATCAAATTAAGCAGGATATTCATCGCTATTTTAGTTTGCTTGATATTTAACCTTGTATTAGAGCTAATATATTTCGAGCCACTATTAAAATTTACCGGTATACCTTACGAAACCGTTTTTGCCAACCCTTTTTTAAGATCCGCGTTTGCTCTTCCTTTCGAGATCGTGATTGGTTTAACGGCTTTAGCTAAGAACTACTATAACATCAAAAAGGGATTAATTATTCAAGAATTCCATCAAAAATAGCTGATCAAAAAGGAAAATGCTTTTTACTTTAGGACTAACCAATGCAGGAGTTGCTATGAAAGGATAATTTGCTTAGAGGGAGACTGTAAAGAGTATGACACACGAAACCATGCCCAACCTTTTGTATGCTCTGTTATTGCAGGATTTCCCCGAGAGCCTGGTTATCGTGTTGTTTATTTTCAGTCTTTTAAACCTGCGTTTGCGGGATAGAAGAGTACTTATTCTTGCAGTATTACAAACTCTTTCTAACCTTATGCGGCTATTGCCTGTTGCAAACGGGATGCACTCGGTGGTAATAACTATCCTGCTGGCAATGTACATGCGAATTTTTACCGGAATCAGATTAAGCAGGATTTTTTTCGCTATTTTAGTTTGTGGTTTGGTTTCTATATCATTATCCTTAGCGTATTCCGGGCCGTTATTAAAACTTACCGGTCTATCTTACGAAACCGCTTTTGCCAATCCGTTTTTAAGGTCTGCTTTTGCCCTTCCTTACGAGGTAGTACTTGGTTTAGCGGCTTTATGGAAGAACCATTATAACTGTAAAAAGGGACTTTTATCCGCGATACAGAAAATAGAGTGAGTAAAATTATTACATTAATCAGCAATATCAGAAGGAAAAACTTAAATTATGTCGAATAAGGGCTTGATATAAGATTTACCTCTGAAGGAAATGTTTACATAAGGAGGTTGTTGGCCATGATCCATGCGTCTTTTCAAAACGAGATCTACGCCCTCCTGCTTCAGGATTTTCCGGAAAGCCTTGTGATAGTATTATTTGTTTTCAGTATGTTAAATCTGCGGTTATGGGATAGAAGGGTCATTGCCATTTCTCTGTTACAGAGCGTGACAAACCTTGTCCGTTTATTGCCAATATCTCCGGGGGTGAACTTGGTAATATTGATTATATCACTGGCCATTTACACGCAGCTTTTTACTAAAAAAAAGTTAAGCAAGATCTTTATTCCCATCTTGGTTTGCGCTTTAATTACTGTGGCAATAGGGTGTACGTATTCAGGGCGACTATTGAAAATTACCGACATACCCTATGAAACTGCTTTTGCCAACCCGTTATTAAGGGCGATATTTGCTCTTCCTTACGAAATAATTCTGTTATTGCTTTCCTTAGGTAAAAACTGTTATAATATCAGGAAAGGATTAATCACGCATTAACATGCAACATGCAATATAAAGGCAGGTGTTAAATTGTCAAGGTTCAACTTAATACGCCCTACCGCTAGTTATTTAAAAGAAAAGTTAAACCTAACTACAGAAGAAGAAGAAGTTGCGGTTTTCGGCCTGCAATTGATCTTTTACCCTATTATCGGTAATTTATCTGTTCTGATTGTGGGATGGCTGTTAGGGTGCTTCTGGACTACCTTCGCTGTCTTAATAACTATTGTTGCGCTACGTCTTCTGTCTGGTGGAGCACACAGCAATACCCCGTTGATATGTTATTTAATGGGAATTGTTTTTGTACCTCTATTAGGTAAACTGGCTCAATTAACTGTTCCCTTTTTAAGTTCTCTTAGTCTATCGGTGGCTATTATTATTGGTCTTATGGTTTCCTTAGTTATTTTTTTGCGCTTGGCTCCAGTGGATTGTCCGGCTAAACCGATCACTGACACGGCGCAACGAAGAAAGCTGCGGTTTTACTCGATAATACTTATACTTGTATTTACCGCTGGACAGTGTTTGCTACTATGCAACGATAAAACCCTTGATCTGGTGTGGGCCGTAAGCCTCGGTCTCTGGTGGCAAGCCTTCAGCCTTACCGCATCCGGGCACCGGTTTGCCGCTTTTATAGACAATTTATTTATGAAAGGAGGTGAATAGGATGAAAAAACGTATCTTTTCTTTGTTTTTACTGCCGGTAGTTTTTAATATTCTAGTTACTGTTGCTCACGCCGGGATAAAACCAGCTTGTTTTGGTTATCCGTGGTATCAGCCGGAGGTGCCCAAATCTTTGAGGAAATAAGTTCACGGGAAGATAAATGAACCGTACCCGGCGCCCGGGCGAACAATCAAACTAATATGAATAAATGGAAAATACTGCTTTTTTGGATTCGCCGGGGGTTAAAGCATTATTGCTGTTCATCCGGGTGCCGGGAAGCGGTGGGGAGCACGCGCAATCAATAAATGATTAGTGTTTTAGCCTAACAGGAGAACGACATGCGCGAATGGGAAGAAAAAAGAGCCGAAGAGTTGGCTGAGTATATTTTAGTAACGCAGATCGTCTCTATCTTGCTTTTTTTAATGATCATGGCCAGTTTCTTCAATGCTAAGCTGGGATCAAACCTTAAGGACATTTACAAACTCTATCCTTTTCAGGCACTTTTTCTTTTGTATATATTCGTTTATATTTTAAAACGATTTTTTTTGAGAAATGCCTTTCCGCCCAAGATAGACGAGATACTTTTAGTGGTCATCACCTTATCCCTTACGTTCGGTTTTTTATGGTACAGCAAGGATTTTTTCGCCGCCAAGATTTTAATTATTATCCCCGCGATCATTGCCGCAACCGCTTTCGGTAGGTACGTCGGGATCGGTGTCGCCGTCATATCCGGCGCGCTTTTGTTTCTTTTTGATTACGAAATGATGCGCGCCTTACCGGACAGGGTTTTTCAGACGGACCTTATCATCAGCAGCGTGGCCGTATTCTCAGCATGGATCATGGGCGGATTGATGGAGATCGAAAAAAACACCCAGCGCGAACTGATTAAACTTGCGGATTACGACCATCTGACCGGCCTGTACAACCACCGCTACCTCCAGGAAAAACTGGCGCTGTGCCTGCAAAAGGCAGCGGCCGAAGGTATTCCCGTCACCGTTGCTCTGTTGGATATTGAGCAGTTCAGGTACTATAACGCGGTCTGCGGTTATCAAACAGGCGACGACATCCTGACGGTCATGGGTAAGACACTATTGGAGAAGATTGAAGAGCCGTTTTTTGCGGCGCGTTTCGGCAGCGACGAATTTGCGTTGGTCTTTCAGGGTATGAACAAGGATGGCGCCCTGGCAACCGCTGCGGAACTCGAACGGGAAATCAGGGCGCGGGTTATAGAGTTTTTAAGCGGCAGCGAAAAGTGTTCAAAGCCGTTTACGATCTCGACGGGGTTCGCCGGCTATCCCGGCGACGGCGATGAGGCGCTGTCCCTGATCCGCGCGGCGGAGAACGACCTGTTCAGGATAAAATACAGCCGCGGTAAGTCCTACCTCTATCAGTCGGTATTGAGCGAAATCAGCACGCTGAAAATCAGTGACGCTTTTCCCACCCTGCAAACACTGGTAACGTTGATTAATACCAAGGACAGGTATACCTTCGGGCATTCAGAAAGGGTCATGTCTTATTCCCTTGCCCTTGCGGAGAAACTCGGTCTTTCCGAAGAGGAGAAGGATTTTTTGCGGTACGGCGCCTACCTTCACGACATAGGAAAAATTGAGATTGAAACCTCGATCCTGAACAAGGAGGGTTCTTTGGACAAGGATGAATGGACGATAATGAAAAATCACGCCGTGTACGGGACCGGAATAATCCAGCCGCTGGCCGCCTTCCAAGAAATGGTGCCGGTCGTCCGGTTCCACCACGAGAATTACGACGGTTCGGGTTATCCCGACGGGTTGCGCGGCGAAGAAATCCCGTTACTCGCGCGAATCCTGCGTATAGCCGACAGCTTTGACGCCATGACCACCGACCGGCCTTACCGTAAGGCACTGAGCTTTTCCGATGCCTGCCGCGAGATAGAAAGGTGTGCCGGGCGGTTTTATGATCCGAAGTTGGTGCCGGTGTTTTTCGAAGCCGTGAAGGATGTTTTCGAAGCGGTCAAGGACACCCCGTCACCCACGAGTTCTCCCTCGCTGCTCAACATTCGGAAATAAAAAGCAGGTCACCACCGGTTCACGTAAAACTACACTAAAGTAAAATGACTTTAATGTGGTTTTTCAATGAGGTTAAGTTATTGTATGGTAAGCACATCTGCAATGCTTGATTATGGATTGGTTTACTATACGGCGGTTATGGGTTGCCTGGCGTGTTTACCCTTTGCCCTTGTTCTCACGGGGTACAACGTTTACGAAAACCGGTTTAGGATATTGACCTTTGCCTTAATTTGTGGTGTTTATGAAACCGTTCTCTTCTACGGTCCCCAATCATTACGACTTGCCTTGATAATCCCGCTTGATATCGTGATGATTAAGTTATTGTTTCGCCTTCCCAGAATCTTTTTGGTTATATTTCTTTACGAATTTATAACTTTAATAAGCCAGGTCGCAGGTTCTTTTGTCTGGCATTACGTTCTCGGTACGTCTACCACCGAATTCCTCGCCTCGCCCTTAATGCGACTCCTTTTCCCTCCGTCATTCTGCATTCCAGTTACGATTCTTGCGTACATCAGCTACCGGAAGCGCTGGCGAATTTCTCTGGACACAAGCAGATTTAAAATTCCGGCGGCAGCCATATTGCCCATTGTAATCCAGGTTATTTTGTTGGGCGCCGTAATAAACGAATTCTTTTTCGGTTCACTTTTTGACGAGGCGGCGCGCACAACCGAGGCCGTTATCTTTGCCATGCTTATAGCGGCCTTGGTATCCTCATCGTTCATATTCTGGCGGATTCTTCGTTTGTCCGAACGCGAAGCGGCGGTAACCGCCCAGGAGATCCTCGCCGCGGAAATGCGGAAGCAAATAGACACCGTCCGAAAACAACGTCATGATTTCATCAACCATGTCCAGATTATGCAGGCGCTTTTGTCCGAAAACCGCTTCGCTGAACTATCGTCTCTTGTCGATGCCATAGACAAAGATATACATAAAGTATTATAATCTTGCAGTTGATGCCTGACTATGGTTTCGTCGAATTCGGCCAGGGGAAGGTAATCTGCCTGATGACGGGTATGGAATAATTCATCGTATAACCTGCCGTACGGTTTATCAACTTCGCCGGTGCGGATGAACTCTCTGTGGAAGGCTGCACGCACTGCGGAGTGCTTGCCAAATTTTCTCCTCTTGCGGATAGTGCTGCTGTTACCAAATAAAAGAGCACGTAATAGAGGCGATTGACAGCGAAAGACAGCCGGCCGGCTTCCAGTTCGCTCCGGGCGGATTTCAGGCTCTCTTCGGCCTTTCCCAGCCAGTAATGAACCAGTTCCTCCCGGCGTTGTCACTATTGTTTTATGACGTTATCGGCGTCGTCAATGGTTCGCCTGAATGCCCCAACGTCGAACTTCGAATGCACTTTCGTCTTTCAGCTGCAGAAGAATGACGCCGGTGTGTGATTTTCTTTCGCTTCTTGGTTGAGCATTTCTTCCGCCCTCCACATTCAAATTATACCATAGAGAATTCCCTAAGCCATAAGCTCCGTTCAATAATCTGGAATCTCCAGCAGCTCTTTATCAACCTGGCCGGCGACTGTTGATTTTCACAGATATGTTAATAAGTCAAGTGCCTGGCACCAGGCATTGTTACCTGGCACCAGGCATTGTTATCCCGGCGATGGTGATGAAGCGCTGCCTCTGATCCGGGCTGCAGAGAACGACCTTTTCAGGACAAAGTACAGCCGCGGAAAACCCTACCTTTATCAGTCGGTATTAGGTATTAAGCGAGATTAGTACCTTAAAAATAAAGGACGCTTTTCCCACCCTTCAGACACTGGTGACGTTGATTAATACCAAGGACAGGTATACCTTCGGACATTCCGAAAGAGTGATGTCCTACTCTCTTGCCCTTGCGGAAAAAGTAGGCCTTTCTGAAGAGGAAAAGGATGTCTTAAGGTACGGCGCTTACTTGCACGACATAGGCAAGATAGAAATTGAAACCGCGATCCTGAACAAGGAAGGCTCTCTGGACAAAGAGGAATGGGCCACAATGAAAAATCACGCTAAGTACGGGACCGGAATAATCCAGCCGCTGGCCGCCTTCAAAGAAATAGTACCCGTTGTCCGGTTTCACCACGAGAATTACGACGGTTCGGGTTACCCCGACGGGTTGCGTGGTGAAGAAATCCCCTTGCTTGCGCGAATTCTGCGTATAGCCGACAGTTTCGACGCCATGACCACCGACCGGCCTTACCGGAAAGCCATGAGCTTTTCCGATGCCTGCCGTGAGATAGGAAGGTGCGCCGGACGGTTTTATGATCCACAACTGGTACCCGTCTTTTTTGAAGCGGTGAAAGAGGTATATGAAAAGAAACAGATACCTGGCAGGGATCTTGAATAAAACAATTGATCAATCAGCGTCAACGGCGATAAGGTCTTTGAAGTTTTTAGACAGCCTTTCTACCTCTATCGCGTTGTTCACAGGTCAATTCCGAGCGGTTTTTCTGTGGTTTCAAAACCGTCATCTTTTTTTGAAACGCTGATCATCGTTCCGGGAACAACATAGAGCGGCCCACCGATGTGGTTTGAAGGAAAGGTATCCTTGCCGGAAGTGAAGAGCCAATGTTTGTCGAAGTCGCCGGCAGCCGCCAGCGCCGCTACAACCTCCCCTACCACGATGTGGTGATCGCCGCCGTCGTAAGTATTCCACAGGCGGCACTCCAGGCCCGCCAGACACTCTTTGATAAGGGGGGCGGGCACCTTTTGCCCGGGTATGGGGCTTAAACCGGTGACGGCAAACTTATTTGTATCCCTGCCGGATACGGAACCACAATAATGGGCCAAGGGGATAAGGTTTCGCCCCGGAACGTTAACGGTAAATGCCCTGGTTGAAAGAATGTAATCTGCGGTGAGGTGGCGTTTGGCTATGGAAACAGCCACCAGCGGCGGGTTTATGCTCACCGGCATCTGCCACGATGCAGTCATTACGTTATACTTTCCCTCTTTCTGACTGGCAACGAGAATGACCCAGCCGGGAGTCAACAAACGATACGCTTCTCTAAGCGGTATTTCCTTTTTTTCCATCGTCCCTCTTCCCTTCCCCAAGAGCTTTACCTGTTATTCGTGCGGCGGCTGGCTAAATCCTCCTGTATGCAATAATCCAATCAAAACGTATTGACCAGGATCTCGATTTTAAAAGCGGAACCGGGTCCTGCCACGGTACAAACCCTGAGAAATAAAAAAGCAGGCGTGCTAGCCCGCTGTAAAATGCCGCTATTTACAGGCGTTTCTTTCTCGCATGGGTTAGTAGCGCAAAACCTAAAACCGCTGAAATATGCGCGTTTTCGTGGGCACTACAGTTTGGAATAACCGCGGTACTCCGAAAAAAAGAGCCCGCCTACTACCGCATGAGTTCAGCCAATTTTGCTATACCTCTTACCATGCGTTGGGCCCGGTCCGTACGTACTGCTCTAAGTCGATGACGGACCGTTTGTTTTCCGTCGTCGTAATCCATTAATAACGCCGCCCCGGCGACTATTCCGAGAAGGCTTCCGGTAATCAACCCGCGCCAGAAGGACACTGTTCTCCACCTCCGCTTTACATTAAAACCTTCGAACACGTATAAAGGTCCATCAGTATTAGCTTAACGTCGCACGTTGAACGGTCCCAAAATTCAATCCGTCTTAACATTAACGTTGAACCTTGAGCCTTGAACCTTGAACCTAATACAACGCTTCGTTAGCGGGGTCGAACCTTTCAAGACAACCATCTTCGTCGATATCGTAGATCTGTACGCCCTCTTTTTCGAGGCGGTATTCAACACAGCAATCCCAGCAAAAATAGTGTTCGACCCCGACCTTTCCTGTAGCCCTACCGCCGCAAATCGGGCAGTCCACGCTTTTTACCCCCTTGATTCAAATACCTCCGTCTGTGAGTTTTACCGTATTCGACCTCTATTATGCCCCGGCTGAAAATAAAAAATGCCGCCTTACGGCGGCCTATTTGCGTTCCAAAGGGTTTTAGGTTTTATTTCTTAATGTTGTTATTCCAACTCTAATATCCGGATATCTCCCGTTAACAAATCACCGCTGACGTTGTGGATTACGACCCCGTTTTTATCATTGATTTCGATCGTGAATCTGTCTTTGCCGCCTGATTCGCTGTTATCTTCCACCTTTACCTTAAAACTTGCCGCTTGTTTTCCATTGACATTTCCTGTGCAAGTGCCGCTGAACGAAGCGTTCAGGTTGTTTAAGTCGGGAGCGAAAGAGTTTATTGTGCAACTCCGCACGCTAATTTTATTAGCGGGAACGCTATAAGTCAGAGATCCGTTGGGAGCCTTTTGACCCGGCCACTGCACAACATCGAAATTGAAGTAATTATTGGGGGCGAATTTTCCGCTGCCAACGGCCTTGCCGGCAGGTGCTGCAAGCACCCCGCAGGGTAAATTGTCGGGGTTCCATGTTTGCTTTAGCTCCAGTTCGAAGATTTTTTCAAGCGCTTTTGCACCGGACGATGATGACCATCCCATGTAATCCATGTCTAATCCGCAATACAGGATCAGGCCCTTGCCGTAACGGGCGTAACAGTGAACCGGTCCTTCCGTGCCGAGGCAGTTCTTGGCTTTCATGTCAACACACCAGTTGGTATCATAGGTCGTGAAGACGTTGGCATCGCCGACAGCATCGGTCTCACTGCTAATTTTCGCGGTATCGATGTAGTAGTATGAAGAAGGATCGGAACTTGATAGGGTGTTTTCCTCGACGAAGGTTATGGGAAGATTGCTGGCTCCCCACGCACCAGGGTTGGATGTCTGAAACGGATAGATAAACTTGCTGTAATCGGTGGCCGTACATTCGGAGTCCCAGATGATCAGCTTCCCGCCATTACTCAGAAAGTTTTCCACTCTCGACTTAAAGGTGTTGTCGGAGAGATAGCTGTCAATGTTACCTACTTGCACCCAGACCATTGTGTCAAAACTCATTAAGGGGTCGGTTGTGTCGTTTTTGATGTTATCCGGGTGAAGGTTGGTGAACACCGGGTTAAAAGCGGTACCGTCCGGAAGCGGGGAAAAACCTGAAGTAGGAAGGGTACCACCATGCGGGTTAAGCCCTGTTGCATTTGGAACCAGGGCCACCTTTTGCGTTATTGAACCTCCGCCGGCGTATGCCATTGACGCCATGCAAAAGAACAAAATGCCAAAAAGAATTGCTGTTACATATAAGCGATGTCTTTTATTTAAACCCATATTATACCTCCTATAAAGTTTCTTTAAGAACTTGTGAGTTGCTTATTCCTCCTCCCTGTATTTTGTGTTTGGAAAGGGAAAGATGGGTTAGACCCATTGTGGCTAACCCATTTTCGCCTATTAATTCGTATTCACTATTTCTCGATCTGATTCAGTAAACGGTGGATCATACTGGCGGTTTCCGCCCGGGTTATATGGTTCTGCGGCCGGAAGGTGTTGTCGGGATACCCGCCTACGACGTTCTTCGCCAAAGCTGCTCCTACGGCCCTTCTTGCCCAGTCCGGGATCATATCGCTATCGGTAAATGTAAGTGATACGGGGGTTATGGGACCGATCTTGTCTTCGAGTACCCGTGAGAGCAGAGCGGCTTCCTCGGCCCGGCTTATCAGCTTTAATGGCTCGAAGGTCAGGCTGCCGTCCGCGTGCGGGTATCCCCTTATCAGGCCTGCCCTGGCTGCGGCTGCCGCATCCGCCCGTGCCCAAACAGGGATGCTTTCAGCGTCTTTAAACTTGCGCAAATCCTGTTCCGTCCCGGAGGATATTTTCAGCGCCCGGACCAGGATAAGGGCGGCTTCAAGGCGGGTTATTTTTTTATCCGGTTTAAAGGCGCCGTCCTCATAGCCAGCGATAATACCCTGATCGCATAGTTCCAAGACCGTGTCTTTTGCCCAGTGGCCGTCCATGTCAGTAAAGTTACACGTTGGGGTCGGCGCGGGCGGCTTGGTTTCCTGTGTGGTGAAAGTAAATGTGTATGGGTTCGCGAGCGTGTTGCCGGACAGATCCTTGATCGAGCCTGCCGGAATATAAACCGCATAGACCGTGCTGTATTTCAACGTACCTGTAGGATATATGGTGAGCACCTTGCCGTTGATGTTCTTGGTAAAGGCTGCGGCATTACCGGATAGTACTTCCCTAAGCGCGATCTGATCGTATTTGCTGTCCGCCTGGACGCTTTCGCTGAAAGTTACGGTGATGGTCTTTTCCGTAGAAACGTTTATATCATTATTTGCCGGGTCGGTGCCGGCAATCGTCGGGGGGGTGGTATCTGCCGGACTGCCGCCGCCTCCACCGCTCGTGGTGAATGTTTTTACTTCGCCGTAGCCGGTTCCTATGGAGTTTGTCGCATAAGCCTTGAAAGAATAGGTCTTATTAGAAGAAAGGTTCGTAAGGTTATGGCTGAAGCTCCCTGTCTTGTCACTTGTCCCAACCTGTACCTTGGTCCAGGTGTTCCCGTCGGCACTACACTCAAATCCGTAACCGGTAAGGGCTGCACCCCCGTTGGAAACAATACTGCCGTTTAATGTAGCGGAACCAGTGGTGATATTGCTGGCTGAAGTTGTATCAACGGCAGGTTTTGATGCTTGTCCGGTAAAAAGATCGACTTGCCGCACGTCTCCGGGAAGCCAGGAAACGGTTGAGGGGACAGATTTAGCCGTGAAATCCTGTCCGCCGACTGTAACCTTGAAGGTCACCGGCAGCCCCCGGTTCTCCTCGCTTCCGGAAACCAGCAACTTGATGCCGTTCCGGTCCTTAACGCCGAAGAAACCGTTTGAAAAGTCTATTTCACCGCATTTTTTACTACCGATGTATGCCTGTACCTTGCCGGAGGCCACCGGGTTTCCTCCCGCGTCTTTTACATTTCCGTAATACGCCGCCGGTAAGGTTGGTATAGTAACCTGGCACAGGGCCGTTTGGCCTGCCGCTGCGGCCTTAACGGTAGCCGTACCCGCCGGTACTCCTGTTCCTGCTACCGCAAGCGAAAGAATCGCTGAATAACGGCCGTCTGCTCCCGTATTTACCTGATCTGCAGCAAGAAACTGCCCGTTGGGTCCAATGATTGCTAACGCCACTTGAATTCCGGCCAGTCCCTGCGCATCCTGGGATACCTTGCCCTGAACCTCAACGACCGCATACGGTGGGTCAGAGGCATGAAGTACACAGGAATCAGCCGAAATCGTGATCCCTGAGGCTCCGGCGATCGTTGTTCCCATTACTAAGATGGCAAGCATTGCAAAGGCAGCAAGCCAGATAACGCCTCTCTTGACCAAAAAAATTCCCTCCTTGCTAAAGAATTAGGCCCGGCTGGCGGGTAGCTAAAAAAACCTGCCGCCGGGCCTTCTTGTTTAATCACTTGGCTTTACCTACTTGAGTGTCTTGTTCCGCGTTAAGGTCCTACCTCAAACGTCAACGAGGCCGAGTCGAAAAGGGGATTCATGTCTTCCCAGCCGTCCCAGACAAAGGCGTTCGCTGTATATGTTCCTGTTTTATTCGGCAGGGTAAAGGTCCCGGAAAACACCAGCACGGTATTCCCCGGCAGAGGCCCCTGTATCGCGGTAAGAGACGGCTGCTGGTCCGGGTCGTCCAACCGGATGACCACCAGGGCGTTGTCGTAACTCTGGGAACTGTTGATCTCTATCTCCACGCGTACCGTATCACCGGGCTTTAAACCTACGGGAGGCTCGGTTCCCAGGGCGCCTTTATAAATCTTGATTTTAGGCGGCTGCTCGGATACAGGTATGGTCAGGTCCACCTGACGGATCTGGCCGGGCAGGTAAATTACCGACGCCGGGTTCGTACTGGCCAACCACTCGTTACCACCGACTTCAACTTTAAAGGTAACCGGCTGAGTACGGTCTTCTTCGGTCCCTGAAACAAGTAATTTCAGGCCGTTGATGTCTTGAGCGCTGTAAAAACCATTTGTAAAGTCTATTTCGCCGCATTTCTTGCCGCCGATGTATGCTCGTACCTTACCAGAGGCTACTTGGTTTCCCTCTGTATCTTTGACACTCCCGTAATAGTAGGAAGGCAGCGTTGGTATTTCCACCTGGCACTGTGTCGTCTGCCCTGCTGCCCCGACTTTAACGGTGGCCGGGCCTGCCGGCACCCCTATCGCTCCTACCGCGAGGGGAAGAAACGCATTATATTGGCCGTTGGAATCGGTAGACACCTGCGTTGCCGCGAGAAACTGCCCTCCGGAGGTATATACAGCCAGCGCTACCTGAGTTCCGGCCAACCCTGTTCCATCTTGCGACACCGTGCCTTTCACTTCTACGGTCGCATACGGCGGCTCGAAAGCATGTACAGAACAGGAATCTATTGAGACGGTAATTACCGCAGCCCCCGCGGCGGACGCCAGCATCAACAGAAGACCGAAAACTGCAAGAACTGTGAGCAAAGTTATTCCTTTTTTGACCAAAAAACTTCCCTCCTTTAGCTAAAAAACTGCGCCGGGCAGGCGGGAGGTTAGTGTACCCCGCCCGCCGGGCTGTCATCGTTTATACTGCATTCACTTATAGTCTCGTTTATTCCCAGTCAGTAAGCACTACATTACGTTAAAGGTTTCTGGCTGGGCGGGTGGGAAGATCGGCGTCATGGAACTCCAGCCGTCCCAAATAAAAGCGCTTGCTTTGTAAGTTCCGGTTTTTAAGGGGAGTACAAAAGTAGCCGAGAACCTCACAGTGGCACCGCCTGGGACGGGACCTTCTATTGCGGCAAGGCAAGGCTGGCCGTCCGGGTCGTCCAACCGGATGATTATCAAGGCGTTATCGTAACTGTTGGATGCGGCAACTTCCAGTTCAATGCGTACAGTGTCGCCAGGCTTCAGCCCATCAGGCGAACCTGTACCATAGACGCCTTTGTAAACATGGATGGCGGACTGCCCGGGCACTTCGGCGGTGGTGAAGGTTTTAACCGTTCCTTCCGACGTACCGGCGGAGTTGGTTGCCACGGCCTTAAACTGATACTCGGTGTTGCTATCGAGGCCGGTCAGTGCGGCGTTAAAGGAGTCGCCGGTGTTGAAGGTGCCGACAACAGCCTGCTCGTTCCAGGTGGTTTCACTTGTTTTCTTATAGGCGAACTTGACGGAACAGGGTTCTCCGCCGTCGTTGGTCAATTGACCGTTGAGTTGGGCGGCGATTGCCGTGACACCGGTGGCGTCGTTGGTCGAAACGGTCGGGATGAGTATTAGTTTTTCAGTGGTGAAGGTTTTAACCGTTCCTTCCGACGTACCGGCGGAGTTGGTTGCCACGGCCTTAAACTGATACTCGGTGTTGCTATCGAGGCCGGTCAGTGCGGCGTTAAAGGAGTCGCCGGTGTTGAAGG
>JBFMBL010000013.1:0-45331 GCA_040755195.1 Bacillota bacterium | reverse complement strand
AGCCTGCTCGTTCCAGGTGGTTTCACTTGTTTTCTTATAGGCGAACTTGACGGAACAGGGTTCTCCGCCGTCGTTGGTCAATTGACCGTTGAGTTGGGCGGCGATTGCCGTGACACCGGTGGCGTCGCTGGTTTGCACATCAGGAAGCCCTTTAGTAAAAAATGTAATGGTATAATCCTTGTCCAAAGGATTTTCATTATCGTCCTGTACCGCATTCTTAGGAATGGTAACGGTGTACTCCGTACTCATGGACAGCGGGTCTTGCGGTGAAATAACAAGTTCATAACCCGGTAAACCGCTTGTTATGAAATCGACGTCTTTGCCCCCACCGGTGAAAGTGATGTTTCCAAAGCCGGAACCTTCTTTGGCGTAATCGCTGAATTCAATGGTCACTTCTGCACTTACCGGAACTCCACTCTGACCATCTGCGGGGTCTGTGGATTCGATACTAAAAACCGTGCCGGCCTGGGCTTGTACCACGAGAAAACCGATACAAAAGGTAATGGTGAGAAGAAGCACAAAAGTGCCGAGCAGCCTTTTGTTTGTAATCATATTTGCGGGCATGAAATTCCCCCTTTCCTGAGATTCAAGTAAGATGATTCAGGTTATTGATTTAAAAGGCGTTTGACAACGGCGGCACATTCCGCCCTTGTGATGAATCTTGCGCCCCGGAAGGTGTTGTCCGGGTAGCCGCTCAAAATGCCGCTTGCCGCAGCTTCCTTTACCGCATCAAGCGCCCAGGCGGGTATTGATCCGCTGTCGGAAAAGGCCGGCTCGTCTGTCTGATGCTCGTGAGGTTCTTGGGCCAAAATACGGCTTATAACAGCCGCCGTTTCCTGGCGGGTTATCTTGTTTTGAGCGCGCAAAGTCAGTTTGCCGCCTTTTTCCGGATAGCCCTTCAACAAACCGGCTTTTAACGCCGCAGCAAGCGCCTGCCTGGCCCATTGGGGTATATCCGCTGAGTCTTTAAAAGAATTCAAAACCGCTTCATCGCCATCTTTATAATTCAAGGCTTTGACTATGATGGCTGCACACTCGGCGCGTGTTATGGGGTTGTCCGGCTTGAGGGTGTGATCCGGATAGCCGCTGATGATACCTTTATAAACCAGTTCTTGAATGGTGTCTTGCGCCCAGTGGCCGTCTAAGTCGGTGAACGTTGTAAACGGTACCACGGTGTTGCTGGGAACCTCTCTTTCGGAAACCCTTACCTCCACCTTCACGGTGACAGGGTTGGAGCTGCTTTTTGTTGCTGTGACTGTAATCGCGGCGGTGCCTTTCCCGACCGCGGTAACAAGGCCGGCGGCATCTACATGGGCGACCTTTGCGTTGTCCGAGGCGTAGGTCACTGCTGCGGTGGCAGGATTGAGGATCACCCGAAGTTGCTGTGCCTGGCCGACTAAAAGGCTCATGGTTGTAGGCTCAACGCTCAGGCTGAGCTGCCCCGTAGGTAAAGGGCCGCCGCCACCGCCGGGCGTATTGCTTCCCGCAGAGGGTTCTGTAGGCTGGCCCTGGCTTCTGTAATCCACCTTGAGATTTACCTCGGGAAAATCAACGCCGCTTAACTTTCCGCTTTGCCAAAAGACGGCGGTAGGTTCAGAAACAGCCTGGTATTCGGTGTTCCCGATCATTACTTTGAAGGATACCGGAAGGTTGTACATCGCGTTGTTTCCCTGCACCACTAAATCGGCGTATCGACCATCCAGGATTGTCCTTTCGCCCCTTGGTTCGTTGTAAATATAAGCCCTGACGGTTCCGGAAGGAACAGGTTTACCATCGGCATCCTTCACCATGCCGCTGTAAATGGCGGGAAGCAGGGGTATTTCCTCCTCGGCAATAGCTGCAATTGTATACAAAAGGCTGAAGGTGAAAGATAACAAGAGAACCAGTGGTATCAGAGTCCATTTCTTAGCTATCCTGTTCTGCATCGCATTCACCTCGATTATTGGGAAGGCAGGGTGGGTTAAAGATAACCCACCCATGCCTTCTATACTTCGTTGGTTAGCATGTGTTAAGGATCTACCAGGTCCAGCCCGACATTCGCTGCCAGGTCCTGCCTGTCAGTCATGTAAATCCAGTAACCGTCGCCGTTATATATGTCCGCGTACGGGTCATCAAACCAAGCCCCCTGCGTGCCTTCGGAAACCGTATCCGTCAGCCACTGGGACAAGTTTCCGAGCTTGTGCGGGTTCCAGACTACCTTGCAGCCTCTGCAGACAGACCCAAGGGCGCGATAAATAAAGTCCTCCTGCTTGAAAGCGTCCGGTATGTCGCCGTTTCCGTCATTGTCGACACGGTCGTTTACAGCGATACCGAACGTATTCCAACCGCGGTAAAGTGTGCGTACGTGCGGCTGCATGGCGCCCGGTTCCGTCGCGCGGGCGAAGATGTAATCGGCTTCCCAGCCTTTTCGGTTCTGACACTGATTTGTTCTGACGAAGTACGCCTTAAGTGGTTCGACTGGGGACGTATCTGGGACCACGTCCCACGTTTTATATTCATCGTTCCAACATACGATTTTAGCGACACTGCCTTCCGGAAGCAGATCCTTGAAGGTGCCGTGCGCTCCCGGGGTGCACTGTTTGGCAAGCCACTTCGGTGTGGACAGAACCTGCCAGGTGTCGCATGCAAGGCTGCGCTTCAATTCGACCGGTGAAGCGAAAGGACCAATGGTCTGGCTGCACTCCATAACAACCTTGCCGCTTTGTTTGCTGCGGAGGTATACGGTAACCATCAGTTCTTTACCCTCGGCGTCCGGCGAGACATAAATGTAGAAGTGGGATTTGTTGGTGCAGTATGGGTGCGTGTAAATATCCCATTCAAGGTGGCAGGTTTCGCAAACAAGTTCTCCGGTTACCGGATCCTTATCCGCGTACCCTTTGTTCGATCCTGTATTGTTATAACAAACGTTGAGAGCGGTATCCCATGTCGCCCACTCGGCGAAATTGCATGGAGATTCGCTTCCGGGATCCGTAAGCTTAACGATAACATCGTAGTCTTCGCTGGCAGCCTGGTCCAATATGATTGCGCCTTTAAGAGGCCAACCGGCGCGTGGGTTTGTTTCATTGCACCATTCGGTGACGACTGGTTTTACTTCCAGGAAACACGAGCTTTCTTTGATAACATTGATGTTGCAGCACTGGGCAACTTTAGGTTCTCCAGCGATATTTGCCCTTTCTTCGATAACAATCGTACCCGTCACGCTTGGTTCGAAGGTTACGGTTATACTCGACCCGCCTTGCGGTATATAAGTTTCGGTGATTTCTTTACCACCTTCGCGGGAAGGTTTGTCGTAGAACTTCCCGGCCAGTTGGGATGGATACCCGCTAACGAATGCATAAAGGTCGATTTTAAGAGGCTGCGACCCTACTGACGTCTCACGTCCAAACTTGTCGATTGCGATTACCGTGACGTCAACGGGCTTGTTCACTATGATTTCCCGGTTGTTGCCCGGTTTTGTCTGCAGGATGTTGTTAAGCAGCCCGGGCACGCTGTGTATGGTCTGGCCACAGGCAGCCAGGTAAGCGTGGGGAGAAGAGGCCGGTGGATAAACGTTCCGGTAAATGTGGGTGCAATTGGTGATTGGATCGGTGACGCCATCCTCATCTTCAATACCTTCCGCGGGCACCTCGGTGACTATCGGTTCGGTGTAGCTGATACCGGAGTCCGGTGTGTTATCGGCAACCTCCATGGTGCGCGCGGTAACCACAAAGTCGTTGCATTTGTTGCCTTCCCAGTCATAAAGACACGCAGGCATCCGAAGGCTAGCGGTAAACTTGCCCGTACCGTCCGTACTGGCGACAACGGGTCCAATCTGAGTAGTTGAGCTGCAAGGATCGATAAAGACATCCTTGCCGGTGCACGGATCAGTTACCCGTATGCCCTGATTCGGGTCATATACCGGTCTGCCCTTTTTGTCGGTTATTTCGATAATAACGGGCCAACTGGTTTTATCCCACGGAATGTAACATGTGCCGCAGATTTCACCTTTTACTTCAAACGTTGTGCCGCCTACGATATTCGTGCACGTTACCGGCGCGGTGATTTTGATAGACCCAACCGTCTGCACCACCTCCAGGTTGAGGCACCCGGAAGAGAAGCATTTGTGCTTGAGTTCTATACAGTACGAACCAGGGATATGGGTGTTTTTAACCCTAAGACCGGAGATTGTAAAGCCGATGACCGTACCGCTCACTGTAGGAACGTTCTGCTTTTGGATTTCAAAGGTTGCCTTATGTGCGTTGTTATCGATTTCAGGAATAGTCATAAGGTAGTAAGGTCCGGAGCCATTCACCCGTACTTCGACCTGAACTGACTTCCCAATGGCCTGAGTCAGGTCAAACTGGTCTGCAGCGGCTCCGCTTCCCACCGTTGGGAAAGTAACTTCAATCTTGTTGGCGCAAAAACTTGATACGTCGACGGTGAGCTCTTGAACGTCAATAATATAGTCATAAGTATGGCTGGCTTTGACGACATTGGTCAGATTGCCGGTAGCAGGGTTGTCACCCCCGTAGATCTTAAAACTGGTTTCGGCCAGCGCGGCTCCGGTAAACATCAAACAACACAGAGTTATAGCCGTAAAAACGATGGCTAATCTTGACCATTTAGAACTAAACGACATGAAGGGCCTCCCTCCTTCTTTTAGTAAACTTTCAATATGTGATGCATAGTTGAGCGAAGACCTTTAGAAATATATCACCCCTTTCGGATAGATACAGTAAATGTGCATCACTCCTTTCCAAGGTGGTGGCCTTAAATCTTGGCCGTTTTAGGTGATTGTGTTGCCTTTTCTAAGACTTACCGGTTTGTTTCATAACTTAAGAATGGGTCAGCGCATCTATTAAATTTAAAACCGACCGTATCGCAGTTGCCTAAGGGAGTCGTGCTCTTAACAAGCTGTATCAGCCACCACCCGTTCGGGCCTCGATATATTGGCATACCTAAAAGTGGATTTCGACAAATCCTACAAAGCTAAGATTTCCGGCAGTCATGCTTGTCGCATGCCGAAACATAAAGGTTTCTGCAACTTCCCAACCTTTTCAATTTGTCCATCTCCCCTGCACCGGACGCCGGAGGGTTTGCTAAACTGCGGCAGGTTATACCTTTTTATATTCCCTTCTCGGATTGAATATTTTTGTTGTTACCTGTTAAAACAGGAAACATATTACTTATATGACTCCATATTACATTTTAGGATACACCAAGAAACGAGCGGCAACAAGGAGGAAAAAAGTAGTATTAATTTGGAGTATATGGTTAGTACCCGGGGCTTGTCTGATACCGGTGCATCAATATGAAATCCAATGGAGGCCACATTTTATGAAAAATTAATAACCATATAATGGTACTAGACTGTGGACTATCGCGTATCTGGCGGGAGGATAATTGTGATGATAACTATTCGGGGAGGAATTTCTTTTAAAAAATCATGAAGGAAAGGAACATTGAACTAATACACGGGGGTTAGTGTGTTAAATGTCAGTGGAAGGATGGCGGGTTATACTGAATGGCCTTCTCTTTTATCCGGAAGATCAAGCGAAAAAGCCAGGGCGCGGGCTTCGGAACGGTTTTTGACGCCAAGTTTCTGAAAAATATTCTTAATGTGCGTTTTTACAGTTGACTCTGAAAGTACCAGCTTACGCGCAATCTCCTGGTTGGAAAGATTGTTTTTCAGGAGCGAAAGGACTTCCCTTTCCCTTCCCGTTAACGGGCTGAAATCGGCCGTGAACCTCTCTTCCCTGCCTATAAAAAAATCGGGCCAAAGGCGGGGTATGCACAGGACACCCGCTTTAACAATAAGCTCAAGCGCGAGGATCAGTTGCCGAGGAAGGAGGCGAACAGGCAAACATCCGCGTACACCGACCCGCAGGAGACCGAGAAGGTCGTAGTTCTTCGGATCCTCCACGAGTAATACCGGAAGTGTAAAGGGGCATTTTACGTGAAGCTCGGAGATAATGGGGAAAGGGTTTTCGTCCTCTAGCTTCCAGACAACAACATCCGGATATAGAAGCGAAGCTGTTTCGACCAGTTCGGGGACAGCCACGGCTCTGGTTACTTCGAAGAGGCTGTTGTTTTTAAGGGCTGCGGCCAGGCTTTCGCGCCAGTGAGGCGACTTGCCGCTTAACAAGACCCGGAATTCGCTCATGTTATCCCTCCGATTGGCATATACTTGGAAAATGCGATCCGGAATAAAATGCGCAAACCCTTAATAGAACATGTTTCTTAATTTAACATTAGGCAGAGACTTGAAAAATCCTTTAACATCTTAACAACACAAATCAACATATTTATAAAGATTGGGGCCCAGATGTTCTAAGTTTATAAAAGAATCGACCGTTATTTAGTCGCTTCTGCATGTCATTGAAAGAAACCGCGTGCTGTCTTGAGCAAATATCGAAGCTCGTCAAGGCGAAATAGAAACCCGCAGGCGATGAAGGTTATTCCTCCAGCGGCTATATCAAGGCATACACGGGTCAGCAACGCGAAGAAGCCGCCGGTCAAAAGTCCGGCGAGATATCCGTCAAGTATATAAACGGCCAGACCCATAATAACGGACACCGCGGTTGTTCCCGCAACGAAGGGGAAAAAAGAACCGCCGAATAACCCCGGCAGGCGCTTCTTGAGAATCCAGGAAAGGATGAACATATTCAGAAGCGCGGTAAGCGATGTCGCCAGCGCTAAGCCGGCGTGTTGAAGAAATCGGATCAGCAAAATATTGAAAAGAACCTTCACCACAAGCGTGGATGCCAATACAAGAAACGGGGTGCGGGTGTCCTGCATGGCAAAAAAGCCGCGTGTCAGGGGCAGGTTCAAACAAGAGCCCGCGAACCCCACGGAATAAAAGAGAAGGGCGAAGGCGGTCATTTGCGTGGCATGCGCGTCGAAAGCGCCGCGCTGATAGAGCAGAGCCACCACCGGTTCGCGCAGGACGATAAGGCCTACCGTTCCCGGAATTCCCAGCAGGAGGACCATTTTTATGGCCCGCTGTAAGGTAGATGCCGTATCCGCCCGCTTTTCCCCGGCCATCATGTGGCTGAGCGTGGGAAAAACTGCAGTGGTTACCGCAGTTACAAAAAGGCCCTGGGGGATGTTAATCAGTTTATTGGCGAAGCTCAGCGACGAGATGCTTCCTTCGATCAAACCGGAAGCCAGACGCCAGTCGATCATGGTATAAACCATTCCAATACTCGAGGAGAGTATAACCGGCAGAACCATTATCAGCACACGTCGCAACCCGGGGTGGCGCACGTTAAAACAGAAAGAATAACGGAAATTAACAGAACGAAGCGCCGGCAGCTGTACTAACACATAAACGATGCTTCCGGCGACGGCGCCCAGCGTCAGGCCGAAAACACCAAAATATTTACCTGCCAGCAGGGCCGCAAGTATAATGACGATGTTCATGGCTACAGGCCCGGCGGCGGGCGGTCCGAAAACGTTGTTGGCGTTGAGAATGCCTTGAAATATCCCGGCAAGGACCATGAATACAACGGCGGGCATTATAATGGCTATCAACCTGGCGGTCAGATGCAAGGTTTCCGGTGGGAAGCCGCCGGCAAGCCCCCGGGCGATGATGGGCGCCCCAAGCACCCCAATCAAAGTACAGACCACTATTATTGTCGTAGTGGTGTTAATCACGAGGCTCATCAACCGCCACGCTTCTTTGGGGCGGTTTTGCCCGGCGTATTCCGCGAACAACGGCACGATAACCGCCGCCAGACCCAGCCCGATAATCCCCAGGAAGGCGTTAGGAATCAAAGAAGCTACAAAGAAGGCGTCCGTTGGACCGTGACTTCCAAAACGGTAGGCGATAGCCGCGTCCCTGCCGTACCCGGCAAGTCGGGAAAGCAGGCTTAGTCCGAGAACGACAGCGGTAGCCCGGGCGATTGTTTTACCGGCGCTCATGTTTATAGCCTTTACTAATCCTTGCGGTGGTTGTTGAGATTTCTTCCATGTTGGACGCCCTCCTACCCGGCAAAACCACTATTAATTCTACCACATGCGACTTCCCGAACCCAAGACGGTCGTGAAGTAAGGCGCCTCTTATTTCAGCTGCGTTCGCCGTACAATCCATATGTACTATTAAACCTTGATAATATCGGCCGTTAAATCAGCCAGGTAACCGTATTCGGACTCTTCAGAAAAAACAGTTTCATCCAGGAACACGGCAATATCAATATCGCTGAGCGGCCCTCCGGTTCCCCGGGCTATTGACCCAAAAACGAAGGCCGCCGTGATCTCGCTACGTTGTTGCAAAAGCGGCTGCAATTGTGCCGCTAGGTCGTCTATAGTCAACATTTCATCCTCTATAACACATGCTTTATTCAATAATAGTATCCCGGCCAGGTTGCGACGCACCGATGTACTGATACATCGTTCTTTATCATGTCATCGGAACCGTCCTTTTGACAATTTGAAGAACGACATAAGTCTATGGAAGACATTACAGAAAGCGATATCCAGCAATACATCATTTATCTAAAGAAGGAAAAATCTCTTTCGGCAGGAACATCGGTTCAAGGTTTTAGGTTCTAAGTTCTAAGTTTACGGTTCATGGTTCACGATTCACGGTTCAAGGTTCTTCAACTTAGAACTTTAAACCAACAACTTAGAACTGTTTAACCGTTTCTTAACGTCCCATGCGCTGCTCGGTACCGTTGAGAAGACGTTTTATGTTGCCGCGGTGTTTGTAGACGGCTACAACCGCCGCGAGGGCGCTGAATAAAACATAACTCCGGTGATAACCGAAAGCTGCGATCATCACCGGCAGGCTGACGGCGGCGGTGATTGAAGAAAGAGACACATACCGGCTCAATAAAAGGACCAGCGCCCAGATACCGAAACTGACGAACGCGGCATTCGGGGTGAGCATGATGAAGACACCGAGAGCGGTGGCCATGATTTTCCCGCCCTTAAAACGCAGGAAGATCGACCAACTGTGACCGAGCAGCGCGCAAGCGGCGGCGACAACCGCCGGCCATTCACCGTACAGGCTGCCGACGTAAACGGAAAGCACCCCTTTGCCCGCATCCCCGGCAAAGGCCAGAAGACCGAGTGCGGGCCCGAAAGTCCGCCAGACGTTGGTTGCACCGATGTTGCCGCTGCCGTGCTGAAAGATGTCTATCCCTTTGGCGCGGCCGATAAGGTATCCGGTCGGAAGCGAACCGATTATATAACCGAAAAGCGCGATACCGATCAGGTTCAGGATGATCACCTCCGGAAAACGTTCGACGTTTAAAGAAGTTCTACTGTGTTCTACGTTGAGAAAAAAGGAACAAGAATTAAAAGTCAAGGTACAAGGTTCTATGTTCAGTGTTCGAACCATATTTCAACTTTGCTAAAAAATGTGAGGAATTTCTCCACGTCCTGTAATTGTTGTCTAACCACCGTTTCATCAAACTCGGTCAGAGGTACATAATCACCTTGGTGACGAGCATGGAATAATTCATCATAGAGCCTGCCGTAAGATTTATCAACTTTGCCGGTACGGACAAAGTTTTTATGAAAAGCTGCCCGCACTGCGGAGTGTTTGCCCAACTTTTCTCCTTTTGCAGTTAAGGCGGCTGTTACAAGGTAAAACAGAACGTAATATAACCGATTGACGGTAAAATCCAGCCTGCCAGCGCTTAGCTCACTCCTGGCAGATTCCATGCTTTCCCTGGCTTTTCCTAACCAGTAATAAACCAGTTCTTTTTGCTGCTTGCCTTTATTCATACTGGAATACCGTCCCGGTGGACTTCTGAATACAGGGGTGTTAAAGAAAATATTCCTTCGTCCCAGGCAAAAGCATCAACGACCACTACACTTAGATTGGTACCGTACTTATAATTGATTTCAAAAATAATGTTGTAAATGATATTACGGTCGCGATGAGTCATCACTTCTTCGGTGATGGCCAACAAATCGAGATCGGATTCTTTGTTATCCTCACTCCGGGCCACTGATCCGAAAACAAGCAGTTGTTGCAACGGAAATTGGTGTTCTATCTGTCTCTTTGCATCCAACACGGCCTTCCTTTGTGTAGTAGTAAGGTCGAGTTCTTTAAAATTCTTTTTCATCCCAACTCCTCCTCAATATTCGAGGTTCTACGTTCTACGTTAAGGCCGAGACGGATTCAATTTTAGGTCAGTTCTACGTTAAAGCTGAGAAAGATTGAGCTTTGGGGTCCGTTTTACGTTAAACCGTTAAACCGTCACAATAAGTTACACATGCAATATTTATTTTTTATCTGGTTTTTTTCTTCGTTTGAAGGCGAAACGGACGGGTGTGCCGGTGAAGTCGTAGGCAGCCCGGACCTGGTTCTCCAGGTAACGGCGGTAAGAAAAGTGCACCAGCCCGGGATCGTTCACGTATAACAGAAAAACAGGCGGGTTTTTCCCGACTTGCGTGGCATAAACCACATCCAAACGCTTTCTTTTTACCGGCGGCGGCGGGTTGCGTAAAAGAGCCTCCTCTAAGAGAGCATTCAACTCGTTGGACGGTATCCGGCGGTGGGCGTTGGTGAACGCCTTGTTGATCGCTTCAAACAACTGTGATACTCCTTGCCCTGTCGTAGCCGTGGTGAAAACCACCGGGGCGAAAGCGATAAAATCGAGTTCCTCCTTGAGGGTTTCCCGGTAAACAGCCTTGTTTTTACTCTCTTCCGGCACCAGATCCCATTTATTGACTGCGATTACCACCGCACGGCCCAGTTCTTCCGCCATCCCGGCGATACGTTTATCCTGCGCCGTTACTCCCTCTACCGCGTCGATGACGATTACGGCGACTTCCGCTCGTTCGATTGATTTGTGCGCCCGCATCACACTGTAACGTTCGACGGGCAGGTCAATCTTGCTTTTCCGGCGGATGCCCGCGGTATCGATGAGGATGTATTTTGATTCACCAAGTTTGAACGGCGTGTCGACCGCATCTCGGGTTGTTCCCGGAACGTCTGTGACAATGACTCTTTCTTCGCCGAGAATCGCATTGATCAGCGAAGACTTACCGACGTTGGGCCGTCCGGTAATCGCAACGTGGACGGCGCCTTCTTCGCCGGATGGTGCTTTTTCAGGAAGATTAGCGACCAACTCGTCGAGAAGATCGCCGGTGTTCAGCCCCTGGGTCGCTGAAACCGGAATCGGATCGCCCATTCCCAGGCGGTAATAATCGCCCAGCGCCGGGGGAGGATCGAAACGGTCGACCTTGTTGACCGCCAGTAGTACCGGCTTTCCCGCCCGCCGGAGGATGTCGGCCACAGCTTCGTCTTCGGGCAATACGCCGGATTGCGCGTCCACTATAAAAAGAACGAGGTCCGCTTCCTGGAGCGCCTGTTGAACCTGGCGTCTGACAGCGGTCTGTATGACATCCGTGGTTTGGTCCGCGACCCCGCCGGTATCCACAAGGACAAAGCGCCGCCCGTTCCACTCGGCTTCGCGGTGAATCCTATCCCTCGTAACGCCTGGTTCGGGTTGAACAATGGCCACCCTCCCCCCTACCAGGCGGTTGAAAAGGGTGGACTTCCCCACGTTCGGCCGGCCGACTACCGCGACCACCGGTTTGCCGTCCATTCAATTCCTCCGGTTCTTACAAGTTCTAGGTTAAGCTGAGACGGATGGACCTTTGGGGTCCGTTCGAAGTTCGAAGTTAAGGAACAAGGAACAAGGTTCGACGTTCAGGGTTCGAGGTTCAAGGTTCAAGGTTCAAGGTTCAACGTTCAACGTTCAACGTACAAGCTAAAGGGATGGACCTTTGGGGTCCGTTCAAGGTGTGACGTGCAACGTTAAAAATACAAAAAATAGGGAAGATTGTTACTACTTTGGCTATAACGGCTTTAGGCAGCTTACAAAGGTCTTTCTCTGCAGAAGGCTTACTGATAATACTATTTTCGCTATATTTTTATAACAGTATACCACACTCCGTTCGAGGTTCAAGGTTCAATGTACAGCGTGCAAGCTGCAAGGATGGACCTTTCGGGTCCGTTATACGTTCGAGGTTAAAGCTAATACTGCGTGAATTCCGGGTCCGTGCAAGGTTCAACGTTCGACGTTCGACGTTAAGCTCATACGGATGGACCTTTGGGGTCCGTTCGAAGTTCGAAGTTAAGGAACAAGGTTCGACGTTCAGGGTTCGAGGTTGTACGTAAGAAAAGCGGGGCTATTTCTTTTTCTGCCGCCGTAAGAGCTTAAGACTTAGGGCTTTTATGAGATCGTGAGGGCTGTCAGCCGGTATCACCGGGCACCCCGCCGCCGCTTCAAGCGTGTCCAGGGTTAATCCGTCCAAAAACACGGCTTGCTCTTTTAAAGCTGCTGCCGGAATTAATACCAAATCGGGCTTCGTAACACCTTCAAGCGTTTTTAAGATGTCCTGCCCCGTTAGCAGCCCGGCTACCGTCACGCACGGGCCGAAAAAACGGTTGGTTACGGGAAGGAGTTCTATTTGTAGTCCCTCAACGCGGTTCAACCGGCTAACAACCGGACTCAGCGCATTTTCGGCCATTACTCCGGTTATAATCACTACCCGCCGCGGTGCGGCTTCCGGCGGCAGTCTCCTTTCAATCGCCGGCCAGGGATCAAGGAACCTGCGCATGAGGCCCACACCGTTCTCCATCTGAGGAAAGCCTTCGTACTCCCGGGCCGGAGGAACAGTTTTTCCGGCGAGGATGTAGAACTCGTCAGCGGCAAACACAATTCTACTTTTGTAGCGTTTCAGACATTCTTTCTGGTACTGCTCGACCGTTCCCAGCACCTGTGCCGCTTCTTGCGGATTAACGGAACGCAGGGGAAAAAGAGTTTGACGGTGCCGGGTCAACCCTACCGGCACGATAGCGACCGAGCGCACACCCGGATTCAAAGATATAAGATCCGAAACCGTTCTTGTGAGCTCTTCCCTGTCGTTCAGGCCGGGGCAAAGCACCACCTGTGTATGCAACGTGATTCCCCCGGCGGCAAGAATGCGGAGCTGCTCGTAAATCCTGCCCGCCCTGGGATTCCCCATCATTTTGGAGCGCAATTCGGGATTTGTCGTGTGCACCGAGACGTAAAGCGGACTTAACCGCTGGGTAATAATCCGTTTCAGGTCGGCCTGCGTGCAGTTGCTCAGAGTGACGAAGTTTCCTTCCCAGAAGGAAAGACGGTAGTCATCGTCTTTAAAACGAAGAGTGGCACGCAGGCCGGGCGGCTGCTGGTCGACAAAGCAAAAAACACAACGGTTGCCGCAGCGACGGATGCGGCCGAACGGCCTGGAGAAACTCAGGCCCAAAACGTCTGATGGGTCGGTTGATAACGCAACCCGGAACTCGTGTCCGTCTCTGACCAGGGCAAGAACCGGTTCTTCCGCGGCCAGTAAAAAATAATAGTCTATCACGTCTCTTACCGGGGCGCCGTTAACGGCAATAAGTCTGTCTCCCGGCCGCAGCCCCAGTTTTGAGGCTGCGCTGTCTTGAGCCACCGCGCTGATTACCAAACCTTTCACTATGATCCAAAGTCCTCCCGGCGCGAGCCGTTTTCCTGTTCTACAATTATCTTCCCCCTCATATGTCCCGTCAAGACTGAAGTTCAACGTGCGAGCTCAGGTGGATGGACCTTTGGGGACCGTTCGAGGTTAAACAGTTCGAAGTTCAAGGTTCAAAGTTAAGGAAATAGGGATAAAGGAAGGTTCAACGTTCAACGTGCGACGTGCGACGTTAAAAGGTTGGAGCCGGGAAAGATGGTTGAGTCTTACAAGGAAAAACACTGCATTCAAGAATCAAGGGTCTTTGGAGGTGAGCTCTAGGAAATGGGGATAACTTTTCAACACGGCGCGGTAGAAAAGCGAGCGGCCGTAAGGCCGGCCGGATCGCGCCAGACGCCAGGCCAAAGCCATCCGTGTCGAACCGGGTATTTCGTCCACCGGCCTCAAAGACCATTCTTCCGCCTGTCGGTACAGCTCGCCGCGCGCTTGAAAAAAAAGATGAACAAGCCTCGGATCGGCGTTACACCAGAAAGCATAAACCTTCATCCCCGTGCTATCGGTTCCATAGAAGACAAAGGCTCTCCGGAAGTTTATAAGCGGCAGGCTTAAAAGCTCTGCCGCCTCAAAGGATGCGTCAGACGGTAAGCGCCCCGTTCTGATGGCCGCCGCCACTGCGGCGAGAGGAAGGCCTTGAGAGTTATAGTAAACAAGTCTCACTCCTCCCTCACTTCCGTTTTCACCCGGTAAACCAGATCCCTGACACACGCATACCCCTGCCGCATTCCCGCAAGCACGAGGGGTCTTCCAACCCGGGGCAGTTTAAGGCGGCGAGAAATAAAACCGCCGATCTTCAATAAAAAAGGAACGCAAGACAGCGCGTTGACAACCACCGCTTGCAAATCGTTATCGATCTGGTTTCCGAACACCAGTTCAAGAGCGTCGGCATCCCGGCCGCGTCCGATTATGTAAACACGGTTGCCGCATTCGTCAATCCCGTAAAAATAGAGTTTGCCCTGGCTTTTACTGTCCTGGGTGTCAAAAAACGGGAGAGCGAAGAAAGAGTTTCCGGGGCGCGGCTGCCGGTCGTACAAAAGACCGGTATGCAACGCCGCAGCAAGAACAGAAGAATGTGTCCCACCGAAGCAATGATATACTATGTCCATTTGGTTTATTCTTCGTTTTTCCTGCCGCGGCCTGGGAAAACACTTGTTTCGCGGCGTAAGAAACCGCTCAGACGCTCCCTGGCTTTTGCCCAACCCCCGGCGCTAACGACGAGGAAGGCGCCAGCACCAACGCAGGTGGCAAAGAGGATCCATGCGAAAGCACGCCAGGCTCCCGGGCTTTTTGCATTTTTCCCGGTCATCGGTTCGGCCATGTCCGGGAAACCGGGGCGTGGGGCGGCAAGACCCAACACAACCGGGACCGCGTCGGCTAAGAGCCCGACACCCCGCTCCGCTTCCTGCCTGGTAAGGGTGTGCGTTCCGCATTCCAACAACAAAGCCGTCGAAAGAAGGTCCTGGTTGAACGTCCCTGCTGTGAGGAATATCCCCTTCACCGTGCCGGGGTGGACGCGGTTGGCGTAAGTCATGAGACGCTTGGCAAAGTCAAGATTGGCGGAGCTTTTGGGATTATGGCGTCCGATGACCAGACGCACCTGCCCGATGGACATGCCTGAAACCTGCTGGCGGTAGTAGTCCGGGTCGGGGATACCATCGCGGTGAACATCCAGAAGGGCTATCGGGTTTGAGCGTAACAGGCGTACCGCCGTATTTCTCGACCGGATGTATGCGGAGGCGTCGTGCGGGTCGTGAGGCGTCCGGTCGTGCACCGTGCGGGTGCCGGTTTCCTTTAGCTTATCCGCCAGTCGTTTACCTACCTTCATAATTCCCCCGTGATAAGGGGTGAACGGCGTTCCGTCGGTCGGAACGTAAGACTCGTCGCTGTGCGTGTGATAGATCCCTATTTCCCGGCGTTCACCAAAAACGCCGGCAGGTACGGCCGTCCGGTCAAAATACTCGTCCCAGGCAAGGATGTCCCGGTCGATGCCGAGGAATTTTGCCCCGGCGATCTTACCGGTTACCCTTTCTATCCTGTAGCGATTGCCTTCGGCCGTAATTATTTCATCACCGGGGTTGACTACCCGTGCGGTGTAATCGATTATCCGTCTTCCCTCATCAACAACCGTTAAAAAGTCCCCCGGTTTCAGTTCGTCTCCACGTTCACCAAAGATGTCTGCATAAGTGGGCAACGCCGTGGTTTTGGCGGTTAGAATGCCTACAACAAGCCCGGCGATAATTATCGTGTATCCTAAAACGATTTTAATGCCGGTCTTTCGGGTCATATTCTTCGCTCCTTTCGCGTCCTGATGTTTCAGGCGAACGCAGGTTTACCAGGAGGCTTTCGGGATGTCCTTCTTCGGAAGGACCTCCCTGTGCCCTCTCCCGGACTTCGCCGATTATTTCAGCGATAAGGACAGCGAATATTCCTGCAATCACGGTAACGTCAAAAATGCCGCCGCCACCGATGTCGACCCTTTGTGGCGCGTGTAAAGCAGCCACCCGGAGGTAATGAAAAATGTCTCCGAGGAGTACCCCGAGGGTAGCCGCAACAAAAGCGCCCCGGCGCGAGCGTCCTGCCAGGTACCCAACGACACCGGCAACAATGGGGTACAGATAAAGCGGTTCTATGTAGGCGTATCTGCCGGCGGGCTCCTGTATACCCCGCATCAGGTAAGTTCCTGTGGCGTAAAGCAGGGCGCCGGTAACCGCTGCTCCCCACAGGGCGCGTGTAACTTCCCGGCGTGTTCCGGCGCCGGTGAGCAGATAGACTGCGAGGCCCACGGGAACCAGGGCGCCCCCGACGTTTATCGAGACCCTGCTGCCGAGCGGGATATCGATAAAACTGCCAAGTATGAGTGCGGCGATCACTATCAGGGCGGCCCTGTCGGTAAGGCGCATCCGGTCCAGGACCCGGTGGCCCAGTCCCAGATAAACCAGAACCGAAAGGATTATTAAAGCCAAAAAACCAATTGGGAACCTGTCCATGCGTACGACTCCTTTTACGGTCTTCTACGTTTTATGTTTGGGAATAAAGAACTAAGTTATACGCTTTAAAATCGATGTTGGACATTCACATTACGCGAAGGTTAAAAAAACGGTCGCCGTCCCAAAAGGCGGCGACCACTCAAGCGACCACTCACTTTTTAAACTTAACTATTCAGGCACGGGTTTCAGGACCGAATTCATCCAGCACTCAGTATACATCCTAAACCTACTAACAGAAACGTCGTCTATGAGTGACAAAAATTTAGCGTTCTAACAGTGAATGAGAACTTGAGTGCTGGAAGTAGCCAGAATCCGGAATAGAGACGGGTTAACCGAAATGTGAACCTGCTTTGGATTAAATACTAATCATCAGCGTTGTCTGTGACGGTTTCCGGATCTGCGGTTTCGTCCGGCGGTTCTTTCTTGGGTTCAGCAGCTTCCGGTTCCTGTTCTTCATACGATTTTGGTTCATCATCACCGACTTGCCTGGTTGCTTCGCGCAAGGAAAGCCGGATTCGCTTTCCAGCGGGGTCTACGCTCAAAACCCGTACCGAAATCACTTCGCCCTCGCTTAAGACATCTTCCGGCCTCGGCACATGCCAGTCGGCGAAGTGAGAAATATGCACGAGTCCTTCCACGCCGGGTTCAAGCTCCACGAATGCGCCGAAAGGAACCAAACGTATCACCTTGGACTCCACCAGGCTCCCTACCGGATATTTTTCAGCAATACTGTCCCAGGGGTTCGGGATGATTTGCTTTCTGGAAAGGCTGATCTTTTCGTTCTCCCTATCTATTTTAATGACCTGAACTTCCAATTCGTCATCGATCTTTAGGATTTCCGACGGGTGATTCACCCTGTGCCAGGACATCTCCGAAACGTGGAGCAGTCCGTCGATGCCTCCGATATCAATGAAAGCGCCGAAAGATGTCAGACGCCGCACTACTCCTTTAACCACGGTTCCTTCTACAAGGGAATCAAGGGTTTCTTTGCGTTTCTTCTGATAGTCTTCATCGAGAACAATCTTGCGGGAAAGCACCACCTTCTTACGGGACCGATTCAGCTCAATAACCTTGGCGGTTATTCTCTGTCCGACGTATTTTGAGAGGTCTTCCACATATCCCCGGTCAACCAGTGAAGCCGGCAGGAAAGCACGCACGCCAAGGTCGACGATAAGACCGCCCTTGACGACCTCACGGACCGTTCCTTCAATGCTTGTGCCGTTTTCAAACACCTCCTGGAGTTTTTCCCAGGCCTTCTCCGCTTCGGCGCGCCCTTTGGAGAGTATTATTCTACCCTCGCTGTCCTCAGCTTTAACCACCCAAACATCTATCTCATCCCCAACGCTGACCACTTCGTTTGGGGAACTGATATCGAAGCAGGACAATTCACGGAGCGGGATCACCCCTTCCGATTTGGCTCCTACATCAACCAGTACCTCGTCCTGGTTGACTTCGACAATTACGCCTTTGATCATCTCTCCGCTGCGGAGGGTTTTCACCTCCATTGCCTGCATTTCCTCGCTGGTACTTGTTTCCCCGAGTTCGCTCATTCGTCTTTCTACCTCCTCGATAATCCAATCAGGCGTGGATGCTCCGGCAGTAAGTCCTGCGACCTGCACTCCATTGAACCATTCCTTTTTGAGTTCGGAGGCGGTCTCGATCTGGTAAGTCGGCGTGCCGGTTTCAAGACAGAGACGCTTCAGCTTCTGGGTATTGGCGCTTTCGTACCCGCCGACGACCACCATTACCTCAACCTGGCGCGCCAACTCAAGCGCGGCCTGCTGCCTTTCCGCTACAGCGTGGCAGATGGTGCTGAAAACCCGTACCTCCGGATAACTCCCGGCCTGCACAACGCCTTCGGCGCCGTTTTCGCGCGGTGCGATGTCTTCGTTAACAGCACCTTCCGCAGTGCGCTTCTTGAGAACCTTAACCACCGCTTCGAAGTTCTTCGGTGTCTGGGTCGTTTGCGCGATTACGCCCAGACGCGGAAGATCGGGCAACATCGCGGCTTCTTCCGGGTTTTCAACCACTTTGGCCTGACCGCAGGTCCACCCGACGATCCCTCTTACTTCCGGATGTTTTCGGTCCCCAACTACCACTACTGTATATCCTTGCCCGGTCAGGTCTTTCGCGAGTTGCTGCGCTCGCGCGACAAACGGGCAAGTAGCATCCACGACCTTAAAGCCTAATTCTTGGACGGCCGCGAGAACTTCGGGTTCCACCCCGTGGGACCGTATTATCAAGGTCCCCTTATCTGCGGCCGCCAACTCTTCAATTACCTGAATTCCTTTGCCTGCAAGGAAACTAACTACTTGCGGGTTATGAATCAAAGGCCCGAGTGTATAAAGAGGCCCGGTATTCTCCGCTCGCGCTTTAAGCGCCAGTTCAATCGCTCTTTTAACCCCGAAACAAAAACCTGCCCAAGAGGCTCTTTTGATTTCCATTTACTTAAAACCCGCTCCTGTTAACTCGGCAATGGCCGCCATGACCTTCTCACCACCGGCTGCTATCTCTTCCCGCGAGGGCTTCTGACTTTCCGCCCTTAGGAAAAAGGGCTTGCCCACCTGCACCTGTACCTTGCCGAAGGCCCCGCGGGTGCCTATAAGCCCTACCGGAACGAGAGGAGCCGCTGATTTGAAAGCTAAAAACACCGTGCCTGGTTGGGCGGGCAAAAGTTCGTTCGTGTGGTTCCGCCTGCCTTCGGGGAAAATGCCTACTACGCGACCGCGCATCAAGTAATCCAGTGCTGTTTTAAATGCCGTCCGGTCAAAAGACTCCCGTTTGACCGGGAAAGCACCTACCAAACGAAGGACCGTTCCAAAAACCGGAATTTTAAAAAGCTCTTCCTTGGCCATAAAGAAAACGCGCCGCGGGAGTGCCGCGCCCAAAACCGGCGGATCCCAGTAACTTTGGTGGTTGGCGACAACGATTACCCCTCCTTCGGGAGGGATATTCTCCGCTCCGACCACCTTCCACCGCCTGAAAACCGGGAGCATAACCCTGAGTACCACCCAAGCAAACCAGTATAGCACGCCGCTTCAGCCTCCACGCACAAACGCAAGAATCATTTCGACAACCTGTTCCGGGCTCTTTCCGGTGGTATCGATGACTATCGCGTCCGGCGCCGGGACAAGCGGCGCTATTTCCCGTGAGCTATCCTGCTTATCGCGGCTTTCGATTTCCTGCAGCTGCTCTACAGGGGTAATCCGGTGACCCTGATTGGAAGCTTCCAGAAAACGCCGCCTTGCCCGTTCTTCAACGGTTGCCGTTATAAAAAACTTATATTCGGCGTCCGGCAAGACAACGGTACCGATATCGCGTCCTTCCATCACCACGCCGCCTGAAACCGCCATCGTGCGCTGCTTATCCGTAAGGTGCTTTCTAACTCCCGGTACCTTAGCCACCAGGGATACAAAACGCGATACTTCGGGAGACCGGATTTCCCGACTGGCATCACGACCGTTTACATAAACTCTGGTTTCCTCGTTTTCTGTAAGACAAAACCCAAAATTAAGCGTTTCGGCAAGGCGGGAAAGAGACCCTGTGTCCTCGGGTGGCACTGCCGCGTTCAGTGCCGCATATGCCACGGCACGATACATGGCTCCAGTATCCACGTATTTGCATCTGAGGTTTCTGGCCAACTTTTTTGCCACGGTGCTTTTCCCTGCACCCGCCGGTCCATCAATGGCGATACGCAATCCAAAGATCTGTCCTTTCTTGCTAACGTGGTTTGAATTCGACATTGTGGGCAAATTTCCTTTTTTTTAAACTATTATTCTAAGGGCGGATGGGGGTTCAGACAGGGTTGGCATGACTTTGGAAGCCAAGTGGGACAACGGGTTAGGATGCCGTTGCAAAACTGCGCCTGGCTTTGTCAGGCTCGCCGTCCAGTGCTCACGTCAGCTGTGCACTACACCGGATCGCTCAATTTCTGAATCATTTCAACGAATCCCGGAAAAGATACGGCAATTGAGTCTGCCTGGGTGATAGTTGTGTCCCCCTTTGCCGCCAGGCCGGCGACTGCGAGCGCCATGGCCACCCGGTGGTCCCCGTGGCTTCCGACATTCGTTCCGCGCAAAGGGCTTCTTCCTTCTATAACCAGACCGTCCGGCAATTCTTCGATTTTTGCTCCCAGGCGCCCGAGTTCTTCCGCCATTACCTGCAAGCGGTTTGATTCCTTGAATTTCAGTTCGGCGGCGTCCTTTATGACGGTCCGTCCTTCGGCGTATGCCGCCGCCACAGCCAGAATGGGAACCTCGTCGATCAGACGCGGGATAAGTTCCCCTCCTATCTCCGTCCCCGTGAGAACAGATGAATACACGGTAATATCACCGAACGGCTCTCCTCCGGAAGAACCCGTATCGACGACCTCCATTCTTGCCCCCATGGCCCTGAGTGCATCCAGGATACCGGTGCGCGTGGGATTCAGGCCAACCCCTCTTATTGTTATCTCCGCATTCCGGACTATACAGGCCGCCACGAGCAGGAACGCCGCCGAAGAAATATCCCCGGGAACGTATATATCTTTTGCTTTTAAAACAGGTTGTCCCTTTACGGTGACGGTAAGCCCCTTGCGGGTCACTTGAGCCCCAAAGTGCTCCAGCATCCGTTCCGTATGGTCGCGGGAAAGCGCGGGTTCGGTGACTGATGTTTCCCCGCGGGCGTATAACCCGGCCAGGAGGATGGAGGATTTTACCTGCGCGCTGGACACGGGGGAATTGTAATTAATGGCGTGCAAGTCTCCGCCTTTGATCGCCAGCGGCGCAAGCTCTCCTCCTTTACGGCCCATGATGGCGGCGCCCATAGACCGCAAAGGGTTTGTCACCCGTCCCATCGGGCGCCGGCGAAGGCTTGCGTCCCCCGTAACCACGCTGAAAAAGGGCTGTCCGGCCAGTATACCGAGGATAAGCCTGGTTGTGGTTCCGGAATTCTTTGCATCGAGGACATCCGAAGGTTCGCTAAGGCCGTACAACCCTTTCCCAAGCACCTTGACCTTTGCAGGCGCAATTCTTTCGACTTCCACTCCCAAGCCCTTAAAACACGCCAGCGTTGCCAGGCAGTCCTCGCCTTCAAGAAAGTTCTCCACGACTGTCTCGCCTTGCGATATACCGCCGAACATCAACGCGCGGTGCGATATGGACTTGTCGCCCGGCACGCTTACCTCGCCTTTTAGGGTTCGAACAGGACTGACGGTGAGTTCCAAAGTAAAGCACCTCGTTTCGGTTAGGCTCAGGTTGATGGACCTTTGAGGTCGGTTCACGGTTCACAGTTCACAGTTCACGGTTCAAGCTGATACTGCATATATTTCGGGTCCGTTCAAGGTTAAACAGTTACAAGGAGAGTTGCAAAACAAATCAACCGGTAGAAAGACAATCAACGGCTCTTGGTGGTTAATCTTAGCAACGGCCTCCTATGTTGGGACAATACTCATCCCTGCAGCCTGAACCTTGACTCCTTAACTTCGAACAGACCCCAAAGGTCTATCTGTCTTAGCTTGAACTTAGAACTTAGAACTGTTTTACCGTTTCCTGGTTTCGATCCCGGCGTTTCGAAGTAGTCTTACCGCCTCATCCTGGTCTGCGGTTCGGGCAAAGCCGAGCCGTATGGTGCCCCCTTCGCCTTCGCGGACCCTGAGAATCTCGATATCACATATATTAATACCGGCGTCCCCCAGGATTCTGGCCAAACCGGCGATCACCCCAGGCTTATCCGGAACCGTAACCACGATTTCGCAGAGTTCGGGAAGGTATCCTTTACTCTTGGCCGGTACTACGCGTCTTAGGGACTGCGCATTTATAAGCCAGCTTTCGAGTCCTGCAGCATCGCCGGCTTTAATGAGATCGGTTAAATCATCAATCATAGATTCAAATCGTTTGAGCATGTCGAGGATCGGACCTGCGTTCGACATAATAATATCGCGCCACATAACCGGGTCCCCGGCTGCCACCCGGGTGGTGTCGCGAAAACCGCCGGCGGCGAAAGGCAGTACGGCTTCCCGTTCGGGCAGGGCGGAAATGGTGTTTACCAGCGAGGCGGCAACGCAGTGGGGAAGATGGCTTACAGCCGCCACATATAAATCATGGGCTTCCGGGGAAAGCTCGACGACGCGGGCTCCCACCGAAACTGCCAGGTTGCGTATTTGCGTAAGCGGTTCCGGGGGCGTTTCCGGTGTTCTTGTCAGGATGTAATAGGCGTTTTCAAACAGGTACGGGTCGGCGCCCTTTACCCCCGTAATTTCAGACCCGGCCATCGGGTGGCCGCCTACAAAGTAAAAGCCGTAATGCCTGGCTAGAGGTTCCAACGCCTGCACTACAGCGGTTTTGGTGCTGCCTACATCCGTGACAATGGTTCCGGCCTCCAGGCAAGTGCCGATTTCCGTTACGACGGGAATTGTCGCGCTCACCGGCGTGGCTACGACAATCACCGAAGCCTCTGTTACCCCCCTGCGGAGGTCGGTGGTTATCTTATCAACCGCTCCCACCTCTACCGCCAACCGGAGATTATCCTCGTTCCGCCCGACCCCGACCACTTCCGTTGCGAGGCCAAGACGTCTTATGGCCATACCGAGCGACCCACCGATAAGACCGACGCCGATTATCGTAACCCTTTCTAACAAGTTTCACCCTCCCAGCGGGGGTAAGCGCCTAAAATCTTAAAAAAATCACTTCGTTCTTTAATCGCCTTCAAAGCTTGCGCCACAAGAGGGTCCTCGATGTGCCCTTCGCAATCCACAAAGAAGATGTAATGTCCGATGCTGCGCCGGGCGGGGCGCGACTCGATTTTCGTAAGATTGATGCCGCGGGTGGCAAAGCAACCCAGGGCTTCGTAAAGCGTGCCCGGACGGTCCTGAACCGGGGAAAAGGCCACGGAAGTCTTATCCCTTCCCGTTTGTTTTGAAGGAATCCGGCCTATTACCACGAAACGGGTTTCATTGTCTATGGTATCCTGAACCGCGCGCGCAACAACCACCAGCCCGTAAAGTTCCGCCGCTTCTTCAGTGCCGATTGCCGCCCAGGGCTCACTCGATGCAGCAACACGGCGCGCCGCTTCGGCCGTGCTGGCGGTCGGCTCACGGAATGCGTGGGGGAGTTCACGCTCCAGGTGTTCCCTGCACTGGGCCAGGGCATGCGGATGCGAAAGGACGCGCGTGAACCCCTTCAATCCGGGGCGCGCAAGAAGGTGGTGGACTACCGGCAAGACAACCTCTCCGGTAATGAGTGCGTTGTTATCCCTGATAAGAAGGTCGAGGGTGATGTTCACGCTGCCTTCTACGGAATTTTCGGCGGGCACCACCGCAGCGTCGAGTTCCCCGGAAGATACAGACTTAATCAACCCGGGGATTTCGCTGTATGGTATGCCCTCGTATTTTCTTCCGGCAAAAAAGCAGGCCATAGCCTGCTCGGTGAAGGTACCGGTGGGACCGAGGAAACCTACCTTCATGGACAATGCTCCTATGCCTTATATCTTCTTCCCCATTGCTTTCGCTATTTGCCGCAGATCTTTCATCATTACGTCAAAGTTTTCCGGCGTTAGCGACTGCGCACCGTCACAAAGCGCCTCCACCGGGTTGGTGTGCACCTCGACAATCAAACCGTCGGCGCCCGCCGCAATTGCCGCCCGGGACATCGGGGCCACGAACTTCCACCGTCCGATGCCGTGACTCGGGTCGACGATCACCGGTAGATGGGACAAGTATTTTACTATCGGCACGGCGGAGAGATCCAGTGTATTGCGGGTGTATGTTTCAAAGCTGCGAATCCCCCGCTCGCACAGAATAACGTCGAGATTGCCGCCGGCCAGTACGTATTCCGCCGCCATCAACCACTCCTCGATAGTTGCCGAAAGACCTCTCTTTAAAAGAATAGGCTTGTTTACCGTGCCGATTTCTTTCAAGAGATCAAAGTTCTGCATGTTTCGGGCGCCTACCTGTATGATATCCGCATACTCAGCCACTAAAGGGAGAGTGCGGATGTCCATAACTTCCGTCACTATTTTCAGGCCGAACCGCTCCCTGGCTTCGGCAAGGATTTTCAGGCCTTCTTCTCCCATGCCCTGGAAGGCGTATGGTGAAGTGCGGGGCTTGAAAGCACCGCCGCGCAAAATGGTGGCTCCTGAACCGGCGACCTTTTCTGCCGTCGCAAGCAATTGTTCCCGGCTTTCAACGGCGCAGGGGCCTGCCATAACGTGAATCCTTTCTCCGCCGATTTCAAGGTCTCCGACACGGACTACTGTACGTTCCGCCCGGAAAGAGCGGCTGGCCATCTTGTAAGGCTGCAGGATGGGTATCACTTCTTCCACCCCCGGTAATGCCTCGATGGCGATGCCAACCAACCGCCTCTTGTCTCCAATCAACCCAATAATCGTTCTTTCAACGCCCTGGGAGAGATGGGCCTTCATGCCCGCCCCTTCAAGCCGCTTGACTACGCCTTGAATATCTTCCTCGGTGGCGTTGTCCGCCATAACAATTATCATTGATAGTTACCTCCAAAAACCTCCGGTTATCCTATACGAGAACCTTATCCAGAGCTTCGATAAAACGGGCGTTTTGCGCTGCTGTTCCAACGGTTACCCTTAGGTGGGTCGGCAGGCCAAATCCGCCGCGAATAATCACGCCTTCTTTCAACATATCGAGGAAAACCGTCTTTTCATCGCGTCCTGCGTCAAAGAAAATAAAGTTCGCCTCCGTGGGAACGTAATAAATACCCCGGGTCGTAAAGGCTTCGTAAATATATTTTTTCCCGCCTTCGTTTATTTGTCGTGTCAGCGACACGAACTCTTCGTCGCCCAGAGCAGCCAGGGCAGCCTCCTGCGCCAGGGCGTTTACGTTGAACGGTTCCCGGACGCGGTTGAGATATTCAATCAGTGAAGGCGGTCCCACCCCGTAACCTACGCGCAGGCCCGCCAGCCCGTACATTTTAGAAAAAGTCCGTAAGACAACGACACTCCGCCCGTTTTTGAAATAGTCAAGCCCGTCCGGATAATCAGGGCTGGTGACGTACTCGTAATAAGCTTCGTCAAAAACAACAACCGTCCCGGGAGGGGTTCGATCAAGCAAAAAATCGACCTCTTCCCTGGTGGCGATGGTACCGGTGGGGTTGTTCGGATTGCAGAGGTAAATCATTTTGGTTCTTGGGGTAAGCCGTCGGGCCATCTCCTCGATATTCATGCGTAAGTTTCTTAAAGGAACCTCTACCGGTACAGCCCCCATGAGCCGTGCTAATGGTTCATAGCGGGGAAAACTCGGTACCGGCATCACGACCTCGTCGCCCGGGTCCAGCAGCGCCAGCGAGAGCATTTGCACCAGTTCGTTGGAGCCGTTACCGATCATTATGGCTGCCGGGTCAACGCCGAGACGCGTGGCCAGCGCGTGACGCAGGCGGTACGCGCTGCCGTCGGGGTAAAGGTTGATGTCTCCCGCAGCGGCGGCAATAGCCGCAATCGCCTTGGGTGAAGGGCCCAGCGGATTCTCATTTGAGGCCAGCTTAATGATGTCCTCCAGACCCAGTTCCCTTTTTACTTCTTCTATCGGCTTGCCCGGCTGGTAAACCGCCAGGGAATCCAGGCAATCCCGCACCTTGATTTCCATAAACCCTCACCTTTGGTTTTTGAACATATTACCACATCTGGTTAATCGGTTCAAGGTTCAACGTTCAACGTTCAAGGTTCAAGGTTCAAGGTTAAACGTTAAACGCTTAAGGTTCAACGTTGAACGGACCCTACATTACGGCCAATTGAGCTTGCACGGAGAACGTAGAACGGACCTTAGGGGTCCTGCCGCTTAGGCTTAACTAATGCCGACTTCAGTTCCGTCGTGAATTTCCCCACCTCCTCATAAGCTCCCTGCCCTATAACATTTACTATTGCGCTTCCCACCACAACCGCGTCGCAAAATTGAGCGGCCTTTCGGGCCGATTCCGGGCCGGACACGCCGAAACCTATGGCTACAGGTAAATCGGTATGTTCTCGAACCAGACTACTCAAGCCCGCAAGGTCTGTCTCGATCTCCCGGCGCATTCCGGTCACGCCGGTAACCGCAACACAGTATATAAAGCCCCGTGCCCGGGTACAGATGGCGGCTACCCTATCCGGGGTGCTGGTAGGCGCAACCAGAGGTATCAAGTCAAGACCGCAAAAATCGGCATATTCTTGAAGGGGGCCGCTTTCTTCATAAGGAAGGTCCGGAACAATCAAACCGTCGACGCCGTTCTCCACGGCGTGCCGGCAGAAGGCCTCCAGCCCGTACTGATACACCGGGTTGTAGTATGTCATCAGCACCAGGGGGATTTCCGTTTCCCGGCGGACCTCCCCCGTCATTTTAAGAATGCCGCCGACTGTAGCCCCTCCGGCAAGCGCTCTGTTTGATGCGGCCTGTATGACCGGCCCGTCGGCCATCGGGTCGGAGAAGGGTATGCCTACCTCGATGATATCGGCGCCGGAGTGCGCCATAACCAGAGTTAACTCACGCGTCTTTTCGAGGTTCGGGTCTCCTCCGGTGAGGTAAGTTATAAGACCTTTTTCCTGCCGCTGCCGCAGGGTTTCAAACGCGTCTTTGATCCGGCTCACGCCGTCACCCCCTTTACCCGGGCTACGGTCTCCACGTCTTTGTCGCCTCTTCCGGAGAGGTTCACGATGATTATGGTTTCCCGCGGCAGTCTTGGCGCCAGGCGGACCACCTCGGCGATGGCGTGAGCGCTTTCGAGCGCCGGTAGAATGCCCTCGGTCCTGGCCAATAGTTCAAAGGCTTCAAGCGCCTCGGCGTCCGTGGCGCTGGTGTAGGTTACCCTCCCGGTTTCTTTGAGGTAGGAGTGCTCGGGCCCGACACCCGGGTAATCGAGACCGGCGGAAATAGAGTGCACCGGGCTTATCTGTCCGTCGGCATCCTGGATGATGTAACTCATCGAACCGTGCAAAACCCCGGGGCGGCCCCGGTTGAGTGTGGCCGCGTGCCGTTCGGTATCTTGCCCTTCACCGGCGGCTTCCACCCCTACCAGCCGGACAGCGGGGTCGTCGAGGAAGGGATAAAAAATCCCAATGGAGTTAGATCCGCCGCCTACGCAGGCTACGACGATGTCCGGCAGCCGGCCGGCAGCGTGCAGGATCTGCTCGCGGGTTTCCCGTCCGATCACCGCCTGGAAGTTACGGACCATCATCGGGTAAGGGTGCGGGCCGGCTACTGAACCGATAAGGTAGTAGGTGGTCCTGACATTGGTCACCCAGTCGCGGATGGCCTCGTTCATTGCGTCTTTCAGGGTCTTACTGCCGGCGCCGACCGGAATCACCTGCGCCCCCAGAAGCTCCATCCTGATTACATTAAGGTGTTGCCGGACGATGTCCTCTTCCCCCATGTACACCGCACATTCGAAACCCAGAAGCGCAGCCGCGGTAGCCGTAGCGACGCCGTGCTGTCCGGCTCCGGTTTCCGCGATCAGCCGGCTCTTGCCCATCCTCTTCGCGAGAAGCGCCTGCCCGATCGTGTTATTGATCTTGTGGGCGCCGGTATGGTTCAAATCCTCACGTTTAAGATAAACGGTTGCGCCGCCCAGGCGGGCGGAAAGCCGCGCAGCGTAGTATAGGGGGCTCGGCCGACCCACGTAATGTTGGAAGTACCAGACCAGTTCTTTTTCAAACTCCGGGTCTCTGACAGCGGTAACGTAAGCTTCGTTGAGTTCCTCGAGCGCCGGCATCAATGTTTCCGGTACAAATCGACCGCCGAACGGGCCGAAGTAGCCCCGTGCATCAGGTAGCATCAGATAACCTCCCTCAGAAAATAGTACTTCTTTCGGCGGGCGCGGCGATAAGTAACGCATTGCTGCCAACCGAGAGGTGGGAGGCGAGAGGTTAGAGGTGAGATACTTGTAGGAATTCGCTTATAAGCGAATTCCTTCGAGAATCCCACTTCCAACTTCGCACTTCTCACCCCTTAATCGCCCGGTTCGTCTCCGCCGTTCTTCCTTGCACTGCATCACTTCTCGCCGCGTTCCGTGTATGTTATGCTTCTGCATCTAAGTAACTAGCTTACGGGTCTACATTTTCATCGTTCGTGGTGCCGCTGAATGCGGTATGTGAAACTCCCTCGAAAATAAAATCAACCGCCAAGACGCCAAGAACGCTATGAATCAAGACAATAAATACCGGATATAACAGGCAAGTGCCATTTCAACGCCATTTTCATTCGACGTGGTGCCGTCTTCGGCGGCATGGGCGACTTCTTTGAAGACTCCAACAAAAAGCCTGATACTTGGTAGTATGCGATAGGCTATCCTTTTTTCTTTTATTCTGACTTCTGAATACTGAATTCTGACCCTGAATACATACCAAGATTCTGTTTTGTCATCCTGTTCAGTTCCATCTCTGTGCCCTCTGCGACTCTGTGGTGAACATTTCTTAAAATTTCCTCTTTGCCTGTGTGATAAACTCCCGTATTTTGTCCTTATCTTTTCTGCCGTCGGTTTCCACGCCGCTCGAAACGTCAACCGCGTACGGTTTAACGGTTTTAACGGCCGACGCCACATTCTCCGGGTTGAGCCCGCCGGCGAGAATGATTTTTGTGCAGAACTCTTTTCCCTCAAGCGCTTTCCAGTTGAACGCTTTCCCGGTGCCTCCGCTCATGCCGGGAACATAGGTGTCCAGCAGAATTGCGCTTACCTGGTAAGCGTCAACCAGTTGAAAAGCATCTTCGGATAATACGGTTAAACCTTGCCCGGCATCGACTTGAGCCGCATTATTCCGCATTCCGAAGGCTTTTATCACCCGCAGATCGAGTTGCTTACAGTAAGCCGGCGTTTCCACGCCGTGCAGTTGCACTGCGTCGAGGCGGCTGAACGCCGCCGCTTCGCGCACGACCTCCAGCGGCGCGTTAACAAAGACCCCCACCGTTGTCACGAAAGGCGGCAGGTTTATGATAATCTTCCGCGCCGTCTCCGGCGCAACCCGGCGGCGGCTCGGCGCGAAAACGAACCCGAGGGCGTCCGCACCTGCGTCAACGGCGGCGTAAGCCGTTTCAATATCCTGAATCCCGCAAATCTTCACTCTGACAGTCATAACACTATCATCCCAAAGGTATTCTGGATTCTGGCTACTGACTTCTGAATTCAAAAGAATTAATTTCAACCACTGCCGGCTTCCACCAGTTCTTGCAGCTTAGCTCCCATGTTACTTGCTGCCATAAGCGCTTCGCCGATCAGTGCGGCGTCCACTCCGTTTTCCCTCAGGCTGCGCATCGCGGCGGCGGAACTGATCCCGCTCTCGCTCACCACCGCCACCTCGGTCGGGATAAGGCGCCTGAGACGCAGCGTGATTTTTATGTCGGTTTGAAAGGTCTGCAGATCCCTGTTGTTAATCCCGATGACCTTGGCTCCCGCGTCCAGTGCCCGCTCTACTTCCTCTTCATCGTGAACCTCAACCAGACACTCCATTCCAATCGCCTGCGCCAGGTTTAAAAGCTCCTTCAATTCCTGCTGTTTCAAAACCCTTGTGATCAGCAGCATCGCGTCGGCGCCGAGTGCTTTTGATTCATAAACCTGGTACGGGTCTATGATGAAATCCTTGCGCAGGATGGGCAAACCCGCCTCACGCCGTACGATTCCGATAAAATACGGATCTCCCTGGAAAAACCGCCGGTCTGTCAGCACTGAAATCGCTGCGGCTCCTGAGGCGGCATACACCCGCGCCACCTCGGCCGGGTCGGCGTCGGGCTTTATGGGTCCCTTTGAAGGCGAAGCCCGTTTTATCTCGGCAATCACCGCCACCTTTCCCGGTCTTCGGAGGTTAACACCGAAGCCGCGTGCGGGCGGGGCGGAAGCCGCCATACGTTCAAGCTGCGCCAGAGAGCAAGTTTCCTTTCTTGCTTCAATTTCCGTGCGTTTGTGTTCTATGATGCGGTCCAGCATCAGCTGACCCTCTTTGAGGCCGCAATATAGTCTTCCATTTTTTTGAGAGCGGCTCCCGAGGCAATCGCCGCGCGGGCCATTTCCAGTCCCTCGTTAATGCTGCCCGCACTGCCCGCCGCCAGCAGGGCAAGAGCTGCGTTCAGCGCTACGGTATCCGCCTTCGGCCCGGCGTTTCCCTGCAAGACCTCACGGGTTAAGGCGGCATTTTCTTCTACCGTACCGCCGCGAAGATCATGCAGAGAACAACGCGGTATCCCGTAATCCGCCGGATCAAACTCTCCGTGATAAACGGAACCGTTTTTAACCTCGGCGTAGAGAACCTTGCCGATGGGAGAAACCTCATCCAAACCGCCGGCGCCGTGAACGACAAAGGCTCGTTTTACGTCCAGAAGAGAAAGCACATCCGCCACCAGATTTACGAGTTCGGGCGTGTATACCCCGACGACTTGTATCTGGGCGCCGGCTGGATTACATAGCGGGCCGAGAATATTAAAAACCGTACGCAGGCCGAGTTCGCGTCTGGGGCCTGCGGCGTACTTCATTGCCGGGTGGCATATCGGCGCGAAGAAAAAGCCGAATCCCATTTCGTCGAGACACCGCCCCGCAATGTCCGGCGGCGCATCTATTCTTGCCCCGAGGGCTTCAAGCAGGTCCGCGCTGCCGGCGCTGCTTGAGACCGATCGATTCCCGTGCTTCGCCACCGGAACGCCGCAGGCTGCGACCACGAAAGCGGCGGTGGTGGAGATATTAAAGGTATGCGCGCCGTCGCCGCCTGTTCCGCAGGTATCGACCAGTTGCGGGTGCCTGGAAACGTAGCCTATCGCTTTTTCCCTCATCGCGCGGGCAAACCCCGCCACCTCATCCGCCGTTTCGCCTTTGACCCGCAAGGCTATCAGAAAACCCCCGATTTGCGCCGGTGTGACCTCGCCGCTCATAATCATTCCCATGATATTCCGCGCCTGTTCGGTGGGCAGGTTCTCTTTCGCCACCAGCCTCGCCAGAGTTTCTTTAAACACTTTCTTCCCTCCCTTAATGCTAATACTGCGTAAAATCAGGGTCCGTTCGACGTTCAACGTGCAAGCTAATACTGATAGACCTTTTCGGTCGGTTCTAAGTTCTAAGTTTGAAGATAGGAGTCAGAATTTTAGAAATCAGAATTCAAATTTAGAATTCAGAACCCAAGGCTGATAGCTGACAGCTGACGGCTAATAAGCCGGCTGCTGCAAATGCAAAAAGTTTCGCAGAAGGTCTTTCCCGTATTCTGTAAGTATGGACTCCGGGTGAAACTGCACGCCTTCAACAAGGTACCGCCGGTGCCGGACACCCATTATCTCCCCTTCTTCCGTCCGGGCGCTGACCTCTAATTCTTCAGGGAGCCCTTCCGGTGATACGATCAGCGAATGATAACGAGTGGCGGTAAAGGGCGTAGGTATCCCCCGGAAAACCGAACGTGCGTCATGGTGAACCGGCGACGTCTTTCCGTGCATCAAACGCGCCGCCCGGACCACCCGGCCGCCGAAGGCCTGGCCGATCGCCTGATGCCCCAGGCAAACACCCAGAATGGGAATACGGCCGGTAAAGCGTCCGATAACCTCGAGGCAAACCCCTGCCTCGTTAGGCGTACACGGCCCCGGTGAAAGTACAATGTGAGAAGGGTTCAGAGCTTCAATTTCCTCGGGTGTTATCGCGTCGTTGCGAAACACTTCAACCTCTGCCCCGATTTCGGCCAGGTATTGGACCAGATTGTAGGTGAACGAATCGTAGTTATCGATCATAAGAACCAGCAGAATCGCCTCCTTTTTGGCTCAAGAGGAGCGAGTTCAGGGTCGAGTTCAACGTTCAACGTGTAAGCTGCAAGGGATGGACCTTGGGGTCGGTTCGAAGTTCATGGACCTTTGGGGTCTCACTCGGTGGGCACAGCCCACCCTACAACTTGCAACCCGTAAGACGCAGTACGTAACTCGTGACTCGAGAATCGAGACTCGTGACCCGTGACTTTTACGCTCCTCCCTGGAGCGTCGTTAGAAGCGCTTGCGCCTTGTTAATGGTTTCTGTGAATTCTCTTTCCCTGTCGGAATCCGCCACAATGCCCGCTCCGGCCTGCACGTAAGCCTTTCCTCCGTGAAATACTATGGTGCGTATCGTGATACAGGTGTCCAGGTTGCCGGTGAAACTGAAATAGCCGACCGCCCCTGCGTAAATCCCGCGCCGCGTCGGCTCCAGTTCCTCAATAATCTCCATAGCCCTGATCTTCGGGGCTCCGGAAACGGTTCCCGCCGGAAACGAGGCTGCCAGTGCGCTCAAAGCGGTGTACCCGGGCGAAAGCTGCCCCTGAACCTCCGAAACGATATGAATAACGTGCGAGTACTTCTCGACGTTCATAAATTCTGTTACCCGTACGGTTCCGGGTACGGATACACGGCCGAGATCATTTCTGCCGAGGTCCACCAGCATGATGTGTTCCGCCCGCTCTTTGGGATCAGCGAGAAGATCTTCCGCAAAAAGATGGTCTTCCCCGGCGTCTTTGCCGCGCGGGCGTGTTCCGGCGATCGGCCTTGTCCGGATAACCCCGTCTTCCACCCGGATTAACATTTCCGGGGAGGAGCCGGCCACGACCGAGTCGCCGAAGTTTAAATAATACAAATAAGGAGAAGGGTTTATCGTTCGAAGACGCCGGTAAACCTCAAAGGTATCGCCGGAAAAATGTTGGGAAAAGCGCTGGGAGAGGACCACCTGCAGGATGTCCCCCGCCCTGATATATTCCTTTGCGCGATCAACGGCCTGCATAAAATCCTCTTTTTTTAAATTTGCCGCTACCGGGCTGTTTGTACCGGGAGGCGGTATCTCCCAGTTCATGGACACGGGTTCCTGGAGTTCTGATAGAATAGCCTTGATACGAGTTTCAGCCTCATTGTAGGACACTTCCGGGTTGCTTCCGGGACGGGTGTTAACGACAACCGCCAGACGCCTGCGAACATGATCAAAAACGAGGACTATTTTCGTGAATATCAGGTGGCAGTCGTCAACGCCGGTATCATCCAGGGTGGCACATGGCAGCCGTTCGATATGCCGGACCAAATCATACCCGAAGTAGCCTACGCCGCCACCGTAGAACCGGGGCAGACCTTCCACCCGTGGTCCACGGAACCTCGCGAAAATTCCGGTGAGCACTTCGATGGGTGATTTCTTCGTGGAAACTTCTGTTTCCCCATCCATGGTTAACGAGACGCGATCACCCTTAACCCGGAAATCGAGAAACGGATCAAAACCAATGAAGCTGTAACGTCCCAGGAACTCCCCGCCGGAAACACTCTCCAGTAAAAAAGACGGGCACTTGCCTAATTTTTTAAAAGCCGCAATCGGTGTTTCCAGATCGGCAACCACCTCTTCGTAAACCGGAACAACATTGAACTCAGTGCTTAGTTTGAGATACTCTTCACGGGATGGTTGAACCACTCTCTCTGGTCGCTCCCCTCAAAAAAATACAGGCCGGCACTCAAAATGAGTACTGGCCCAATTAAGCCCCTCGTCTTCGCCAGTCTCATCTGTACTCTTCTAACTCTTCTCAACTAAACTCACTATTCAATTAATAAAATATTACGCAGGTTTGCCCTTCCTGTCAACCCTTCTTTTTCAATGAAGGAATTTTAGATTTGTGGCGAATTAACAGAGAGATTTCTGTATTTATTAATACCAGAAGGTTAAAAGAGCTGAAAGGCCGGAAAAAACAATAGATGTTTATGATACGCGCTTTTAGTGTCAGGTTGATGGTTACCGTGCTGGCGGCTTTATTGCTGGTGGATGTTCTTTTGCCGGGTATTACCCGCCCGGCTTCCAGGACGCCGGCATCGAAAAACGGGATTACGGCGGGCTCATCCGGAGGTATAAAAACGGAGGAACCTTTTATGCCTTATCGTGATACGGTGATAGTCTTGATGTTTCACAACATCAGCGCCACTTATAACGGGCGGGGAACAATAACTCCCGAGATCTTTAACGCAGACATACAGGCATTATTGGCGGGTGGTTACCGTATCATCCCGGTCAGCCGGCTTGTTTCTTTTTTGCAGGGAAAAGCGGAAGTTCCGCCCAACGCGGTGGTGATTACTTTTGATGACGGTTGTGCCGGTGTTTACAACCATGCGTATCCGGTTCTTAAAAGGAACCGTATACCCGCAACCGTTTTTTTAATTACCGGTGATGTGGGACAAAAACAGGGCATACTTACATGGCCGCAAATTCGGGAAATGGCGAATTCAGGGCTTGTTACTTTCGGCGGTCATTCACACGCCGCCCACTTGGTTGTGCCTACCGGTCCAAGGTCCACTGCGCCTGCTACGGTAGCACGGGTTTTTGATCCTAATACCGGGCATAAAGAAACCGAGGCGGAGTACCGGCCGCGGATATTCACCGACAACCTTCGTGCAAAGCAAATACTCAAACGCGAGTTGGGTTACGATACCCCATATTTCGCATATCCTTACGGAGCGTACAACCAAGACCTCGACAGAATACTTCACGGTGTTGGATACGAATATTACTTCACTACGTTAGCGGGGCCCAACCGCTTTGGGCAGGACCCCGGCCATATCTACCGTATTAACGCCGGCACTCCTTCGACGTCTCCGAAACGTCTGATAGCAAAAATACAGTGCACGGCCTGGTTGTATAAGACACCGCACGGGATGCCCGCGGGTTGGATGCCCCGCTGGGCCGAGGATCCCGCCTTGCACCTTTAGGCGAAATGAATTCTGACCCTGAATAGATACGAACAGATAAGCGGTTTTATAAAAGACTTTTATATATGCCGGTTCAGAGTCGTTCACCACGCGCCAGTGCTTCCTCTGCACGCCGGATCATCACCCGGACCATACTCCCGCCGATGTTTCCCCCTACCCGGCCGCAATCCTGGGAAGTGATACCGCCCCAGTAGCCGTTGTCTATCTTGGATGACAAACCAAGTTCTGTCGCTACCTCGTATTTGAAACGGTCCAGAACGGAACCCGGCAGTAGTTTCGGGTACGGAAAGAACTTAGCCATTTTAAAACCTCCTTTCAATATTATTTTTCGCTTGTTTTTACTTTTTAATAGCGGTGAAAATTTTACAAAATAGAATTGAAAAACGCTGGTAGTCACGTTTGGTGAAACCGCCAAGTACGATTAAGACGAATATGTACCCGATTGCCATAAACGAAATGCTCAAAAACAGGTCTAAGGCCGGCTGGACGGTGTGAGCGGTGAAGTAATTATGGCTGAAATACAACACAACTGCGCCGGCAACAGATGCCGCCAGCGGCTTCAGCAGGACTTCCTTGACCGAGACCGTGCAACCGGTTAATTGGATGAGATTATGAAGATTAAGTACTGCCATTATACCAAAGCCGCAAACGACAGAAGCTGCTGCACCTTTAATGCCGAAGGCGGGAATCCCGGTAAGGCAATAGATGCCTGCGGCTTTAAAAACGGATGCCGCAACCAGGTTTCGAAAAGGAACAAGCGGTTGGCCGAGACCCTGGAGGATGCCGGTTGTTGTTTGCTGTAAATAAAGGAAAGGCGCCCCGAGGGCCAGTACCTGAAGAGAAGCGCCGGCATTTGGGTAACCGAAAATGATTCGACACAGATCTTCCGGTAACAGAAAAAGTACTGCCGCGCTCGGCAGCCCTGTGAGAAAAGTCAGGCGAAGGGCATTGTTGATTCTTGTACTAAGTAAATTGTTGTCCCTGGAGATCAGCGCTTCCGCAATGGCCGGTACCAGAACCGTAGAAAGGGAGACCGTAATAAGTCCCGGCGTGTACAACATAGTTTCCGCTATTCCCGCAAACTGGCCGTACATGCCGGTTGCCTCTTGCGTTGAAAAGCCGCTTTTAATCAGTCTGTGCGGTATAAAGATCGCTTCAAGGGTCAGGAAACCGGTTGAAACAAAGCGCGTCAAGGTTACCGGCAGCGCCAGTCCGAAGACTTCACGCGTAAGAAAGCCGGCTTCTAAAACGCTTAACCTTGGCATGTTGGGCAAAAGGTGGTGATTCCTGAAGAAAAAACTAAGCATCAGGATAAAGCCGCAAAGCTCGCCGCATACTGCCCCTAAAGAAGCGCCGCAAGCCGCAGCCACTACACCTTTGGGTATCAAGATCGAAGCGAGAAGAAGACCCGTCACGACACGGGTCAGTTGTTCGGCACTCTGTGAGACCGCGGTCGGGGTCATGTTTTGGAATCCCTGGAAAAAGCCGCGGAAGACGGAACAAACAGATACAATGAACACCCCGGGTAAAAGACAGATAAAGGGCAGGTAAGTCGCCGGGTTGGAAAGGACCTGACCGGTAAGAAAACGAGCTGAAGTAAATCCTATTACGGTTACTGCCAAACTGGAGATAATTGTATACAGCAAAGAAAGACGTAATATTTGATAAGCACGGGTGGTGTCGCGTCGGGTTACAGCGTCGGCCACAAGCTTGGAAATAGCCACCGGGATACCCAGGGAGGCAAGAACCAGGGCGAGGATATAAATGGGATACGCCATGGTGAACAGGCCGATTCCTTCCGCCCTTATCAGACGGATGAGGAATATCTGGTAGACAAAACCCAACATCCGGTTAACCAGACTCGCTGTTACAAGCACCAGGGTACCGGTCAGCATTGATTGACGATAGCGCATTTCGGCCTCCTAAGACAGATAAGCAAAAAGAAGCGTGAAACGAGATGGCTGTGGACTATAAGCTTTTATCATGGAAATATGGATGGTCCCAGTCCGCTAAGTATATATATGTTTGTCTCGAAAATAAAAAGTGTCTGTGCAACAGGATTTCTTGCCCAACCGTAGAAAACTTTTAAGTTAAGCCTGCAGCGGCCGCGTATAGAAAATAATGTAAAGGAAAGGATATCATAGGAGGGACAAACGTTTGAAAAATTACAGTGCGGAAAACATCAGAAACATTGCAGTGGTGGGTCATGGTGGAACGGGAAAGACATCGCTGTCGGAGGCTCTGCTCTTTAATACCGGAGTGATTACACGCCTTGGGCGCGTTGAAGACGGCACGACCACTGCCGATTATCATCCGGAAGAGGTAAAGCGGGGAATCACCGTACATGTTTCCATCGTACCGTGCGAGTACGAAGGAACGAAACTCAACATTCTGGATACCCCCGGTTATTCGGACTTCATCGGTGACGTCAAGGGTACTCTGCGGGTAGTCGAAGGGGCGCTTTTCACGGTATGCGCCGTCGGCGGCGTGGAGGTTCAAACCGAGGTAATCTGGGACCACGCGGGCGAAATGCCGCGGGTGGTTTTTATAAATAAGCTCGATCGGGAAAACGCTAACTTTGACCGGGTGCTCGAAGGACTGCGCGAGAAGTTCGCTGCCAATTTCGTGCCGTTTTCGGTTCCGATCGGGGTGGCGGAACAGTTTCGCGGTGTAATTGACGTTTTGAACGAGAAGGCGTATTTGCACGACGGGAAAGAAGAGAAAGAGGGTCCTGTGCCTTCGGAACTGACGGCTACGGTTCAGGAATACCGCGATAAGCTCGTCGAGGCGGCGGCGGAAGCGGACGACGAGTATTTAATGAAGTATCTCGACGGAATCGAGCTTACCCCGGACGAGATACGAAACGGGCTTATGAAGGGATTAAGCGAAGCGAAGTTCGTACCTGTTCTTTGCGGTTCGGCGACTAAAAATGCCGGGATCAAAAACCTCATGAGTTTTCTTGTTACCTTCTTTCCCGTACCGGAAACGAAAGATGGTCCGCTTGCATCCCTCATTTTTAAAACACTCGCTGATCCCTACGTAGGACGTATGAATTTTGTACGCGTTTTCAGCGGGGTTTTAAAAAGCGATTCGGTGGTTTTAAACAGCGTTAAGAAAAAGAACGAGAAAATCGGGCAGATATTTTTCGTCCGGGGCAAAAACCAGCAACCCACCGAAAACGTACCTGCCGGAGATATAGGTACTCTGGTCAAACTTACGGATACCACCACCGGTGATACCCTTTGCGATAAGGATAAACCTGTGGTGCTTGAAGGCATAGACCTGCCGGAGCCGACACTGAGCATCGCAGTTGAACCGAAGACTCAGGGCGACGAGGATAAACTGGCGACCGCCCTTGCCAGGTTGGTCGAAGAAGAACCGACCGTTCGGGTAACAAGAAACACGGAAACCAAACAGACGGTTATCACCGGCATAGGCGAAACCCAACTGGACATGATAATCGAACGGTTCAAAAGGAAGTTCGGTGTAGACGTCGTCCAGAAGCCGCTGAGGATTCCGTTGCGCGAAACCGTCAGGGCTGAAGCCAAGGTTGAAGGTAAATACAAGAAGCAAACCGGCGGTCGCGGTCAGTATGGGCACGTTTGGCTGCGGATCGGCCCCCTGCCGGATGAAGAATTCCGTTTTGACGAAGAGATCTTTGGCGGAGCCGTGCCGAACCAATACTTCCCGGCGGTTGAAAAGGGCGTGCGAGAAGCGATGAATGACGGCGTTTTAGCGGGGTATCCGGTTACGAACGTCGCCGTTACGTTGTACGACGGTTCTTACCACCCGGTGGATTCTTCGGAAATGGCGTTTAAGATCGCCGCGTCGATGGCCTTCAAGAAAGGCGTGCAACAGGCCAAACCCGTACTGCTTGAACCGGTGATGGAAGTTGAGGTCCTGGTTCCGGATAACTTCATGGGCGACGTCATTGGCGACCTTAATACTAAACGGGGCCGGATCCTCGGAATGGAGCCCACGGGCAAGCAGAGCAGGATCAGAGCCATTGTCCCGTATACGGAAATGACGCGTTACGCCATCGATCTGAAATCGATGACGCAGGGGCGCGGCTCTTTCAAAATGCAGTTTGCTTCATACGAAGAAGTTCCCGGCCGGATAGCTGAGGAGATCATCAAAAAGGCTCAAGAGGAAAAGCAGGCGGAGAAATAAGAAATTGGGGAAGCAGGGTTATTAACCCTGCTTCCCTTCCTGAGGCATATTTTCCTCGGCGTAGCGGATCATCCGGCGCACCATGTTGCCGCCGACCTTACCGCATTCGCGGCTGGTCATATCACCCCAGCCGACATTGGCAATCTTGCCGGCAAGCCCCAGGTCTTCCGCCACCTCGTACTTGAACCTGTCGAGAGCATCTCCGGCCTCCGGAACCAGATTCTTCCGCTTCCGGTCCGCCATTAAATCCCTCCCGTTGGTTTAGTGATGGTGGCCCGGATTATTATTCGCCGGAAGACAAGAATATATGCGGGACGTTTAATTTAGTGAAAGATTTGGTTAAACAGCACAATTTTGTTTGAGTAGAAAGGCACTGAACTCCTCTGCCCTCATGGCGGGACTTAAAAGGTAGCCTTGCATCTCGTCGCATTTTAACGAATGTAGAACATCGCGCTGTTCTCGGGTTTCCACTCCTTCCGCAATAACCTTTCTTTGTTTAACATGCGTCATCTCAATAATGGCCTTGATAATGGTATCGCAACCGGGGTAAGTTAAAATATCCTTGATAAGGGAGTAATCAATCTTAACGGAGTTAACAAGAATGGTATCGAAATATCCCATCATAATCTTCTGATAGGCGCCGAAATCATCCAATGAAACGCCTATCCCAATTGCTTTCAACCTGTTTAGAATGTCCCCGACAACGTCGGTGTCTTCACCGGCGGTGCCCTCGGTTATTTCAATGTTCAAGCGGTTGGCGGGCATGCCGGTTTCATCCAGAATATTCATAACCATATCGAGCATGTTTCGATCCTTAAGCTGGCGCCCTGTGAAATTAACGAGCAAATGCAATTCCGGGTATCCGTTATCATGCCATTCCTTTGTCTGAGCGCAAGCCTTCCGCAGCATCCATTCGCCGATTGGAATAATTAACCCTGTTTCCTCGGCAACCGAAAGAAAATCCTTCGGTAGAAGGAGGCCGCGTTCGGGGTGGCGCCAGCGCAGAAGTGCTTCTACAGAGGTGATTTTCCCGTCTGACAGCGATACGATAGGCTCATAAAAAACTTCAAATTCGTTGCGTTCAACCGCCCGATGCAAGTCGGCTTCCAAACGCAGGAGCGACATTACTTGGGCATGCATATTGCTGTCGAATATCTGGTATCTTCCTTTTCCCAGGGCCTTGGCACGGTAAAGCGCGGTGTCGGCATCCCGGAGCAGGTGCTCCGGCCGCTCATAACTATCGTTACCCAGAGCAATTCCTATACTCACTGTTGTAAAGACCTCCTGCCCGTTCAGGTAAAAGGGCGGCGCCAGTTTCTTCTGAATTTTTTCAACAACACGTATGGGATCGCTTGGTTCCTTTACATCATCAATAAGGACGACAAATTCGTCTCCTCCCAGGCGAGCGGCTGTATCAGTGGCGCGAAGGCAGGACTCAAGCCCCCGGCTTACTTTAATAAGCAACTGGTCGCCGACTAAGTGTCCGAGGAAGTCGTTTATGCTTTTAAAACGGTCCAGGTCCATGAACAAAACCGCAAATCCGTAGTCTTTGTGCCGTTTCGCCCGTTCAAGGGCATGGCGGAGTCGTTCCATAAATAAGTTCCTGTTCGGCAGGCCGGTTAATGTGTCATGGAGCGTATCGTGCAGCAGCCGCTCTTCTGCGATCTTGCGTTCGGTGATCTCAAAGGCGGTGCCAAGCACGGCGGGTTTGCCGCGAAATTCAATGAACATGGCGGTGCAATCAATCCACCGCTCATAACCTGTCTTAGTGATAATTTTGAATTCGAAACGCAAGGGAGACCCCTTGGACTCTTGAAGTGAAAACGTTCCCTTCAGCAGTTCCTTAAAATCAGGGTGAATCAGTTCGTCCAAGCGCATTACACGCAATTCCTCCGCGGTATAACCGGTAATTGCGCTGGTGGCGGGGTTCGTGTAATAAAATCTTCCCTCCTGATAGATGATGATTGCGGAAGCGGCGGACTCGGTAAGCGCGCGGAACTTTGCCTCGCTTTCACTTAAGGCCTCTTGCACACGTTTTCGCTCAGTGATATCCTGCGCGGCGATTACCAGGCCTTCAACGTGTCCGTTTTTATCTCGCATAATAGAGGTTACAATGGTTACGGGAATCGGTCTACCGTCTTTAGATCGCAATGTAGACTCTACGTTTCTTCCTGACGGTTGCTCGAGCGCAACGATATCCAACGATTCTAACAAGGGAGTTTCACCCATAAAGACCATTTCAACCAGCTCGCCGATAAGTTCGCTGTCTTTGTATCCCAGGAGTGCGCATGCCGCGGAGTTGACCGTTTTAATCCTCCTATCGGGTGAAACGACAATCAAAGCGTCGTTCATGGACCGAAGGATGTTTTCCGTATATTCTTTGGCTGACAGGATTTCTTCCCTTGATTTCTGCAAATCACTTGCCATTGAATCTAAGGAAAACGCCAACCGGCCTAATTCGTCGTTGGACTTTAACCCTATCCGGTGATCTAACCGCCCTTGTCCAAAAACCTGCGTTCCTTTTCGGATCAGGTTTAAGGAGGATATCATTCCACGCAACTCGAATGAAGCGAAGACAATAAACAGGAATGCGATTCCCACCACAAAAAGCCCCTGCATCCTCGCCGAGGCTGCAAAACGGAGTAACTTTCCATGAGCGTCGAGGACTTCAACATTGCCGTCTTTAATGGTTTTTTCAATTAACGGAAAAAGATTATCGTTTAATAACGGCTCAACTTCAGCTTTAAAGAATGCTAAAGCCTCGGCATCTTGCCGGTTCATTTTTAACTCGAATGCTGTTTTAAAGAGAACCAAAACCCTATCATACTGCCTTTTCACATTCCCGGCGATTACGAGGTCTTCTTTTTCACCCTCAACATCGTACTCAAGCCTTATTTGTGTCTCGATGGCCTTTGTCCAATCATCAAGGGCTGATTCCGTATTGGCGGCGCATAGTTCAAATTCTTTTAAGTCCTTAGACTTGCCCGATATCAGATAATCCAAAGCCTCCTTCGTCTGCCGGGCTAGATTAGACCGTGATTTTTCAACATTCGTTAAATATCGAATAGCGGCCTGCGCTGTGTCGACCTGTATTTTGCTTTCTTTTGCGATCCATGGAACCAGGCCTAAGCTTAACAACATACTGTGGTAAACATCCTCGATTTCCCCTGTTTCAAATCGTACCGCCTCATTCACGTCCGTTATCAATACCTGTTCTGTATATGGTTCCACCTCATTCTCTAAAAACTCTAACGCTTCTTCTGTCTTTCCGGCTTCCTGTAATTCGTTCATTCTTATAATCAGCCGCAAGGTATGCTCGTATTCATTTCTTATTATTCCGGCCTTTTGCAGACATTCTTGGTTGCCTTCGGCCTCAAGACTCACAATCCAGGCCTCGAAAAGCTTGTCTGCATTGGTTTTTAACTGTTTAATAGAATCCGGATTATGTTTTGGGGAAGTTAAAAGGAAATAACCAAAATCTTTGAGTTGATTATTAATGGCGAAACTCAAATTATGCATCGCTTCCATTTGTCCAAGTTTTGCACCCGCGATGCGTAATTGTCTCGAACTCTGAATAGAGCTGTATATTACAAGGCCCGCGATCATACCCAGAACGGAACAGATTAGGACCATTACGGTTATTAGTTTCGCTTTAATGCTCATTGCATCACCCTGGATGATCATAAAACACCCCAATAGCTAATACGAAAAATTTTGTGTTTTTCTGTCCGTCGAGTCGAAGTATAATATAATTTCATAATAGAAGCTTTCGGACCTATTCCTATTTATACAAAATAACCGGTCTTCCTTTACTCAGGTTGAAAAATAAAGAAAAAACCCGGAGAATCTTTCTCCCGGTCTGTTTTTTCTTAGTATTTTAATTTTAACTGGCGGGGGAGGCAGGACTCGAACCCACAACCTTCGGTTTTGGAGACCGCTGCTCTACCAATTGAGCCTTTAACCCGCGTCACTACTGCATTTACCAGTTAGACTACCCCGTCACCGACAACGGTTTTCACTTTTTGGGGCTGGAAACGAACCGGCAAGACCGTTGTTCCACCTCCTGGCTCAAGAGAGAAGGTTTTTGAATTCTTCCAACGTTAGGTTTGCTTGCTTTAGGATGCTCTTGAGAAGTTTGGGCTTCAGGACTTCCCCGGCATGAACAGGAACAGTAACCAAAACCCTGCCGCCCGGTCTCCGTAAGTAGTGGTGGCTACCGCGTATTCTCACCAGGGTGAAGCCACCTCGTTCCAAAGCGGCAATCATTTCTTTTCCTGTTACCTTCGGTAGTTTACTCACGAAGCAACCTCTACCTGGATTTCAGCAAATTCTACGTTACCCGGTAACGGCAACCCCTCTTGTTTTAACGTTTCAAGATACCCCTGAATAGCTTCTTTCGCTCTCTCCAGGGCTTCCTCTTTAGTATCTCCTTGCGTAAAACACCCCGGCAAAGAAGGAACGGTCACAACGTACCCCTTACCTTCTTCGTCCCATTCCATGATGGCCATGAACTTCTGCAGTGCCATTTGTCTTCACCCCTTATTACAGTATGCCCCTTAGCCGTTTTTACTCGGAAACCCGTCCGGTAGGACTTCTCTTCTACTTTTGCAAGTTCCTGCTCAAGTTGAAGGGTTTTTAAAAAGCCGCTGGTGTTCGGCTTCCGCTGATTACTCAAAAACGCTCAAAACCGCTTGTAGTGTGCATTCTGGCGGGGGAGGCAGGACTTGAACCCACAACCTTCGGTTTTGGAGTGTGGTAAATACCTTTTTGTACCTTTGGCTAACATTGGGAAATGGTTGGCGCTGTATGGCTTTTTGTTTTTGGCGTTGGTGTTCGTTAGGTGTTTTTGGGGATTATTTTGAAACGATTATCCCCATGGAATCCCCATACTATATTCAATGAAGCCTCTTCTAACCCGCTTTTCGGTAAAATGATAATTCAATTAGGAGGTACTTTCTAACACTATTCCACTCAAATTCTCCAACCGTGAAATTCTATTAGCGGAAATTAAAACCCCTACGCTCCAGTTACCATAATAGTCTTCTAACAGTTCTCCATTATATGAAAAAGACCGGAATCCCATAAGATAAATGTCACGCGCTAAGACATTTGGATCTGATGTAAAGGCTTTTACGAATCCATCATAAATTATCTGTTCTTCGTCTAAATATACTCGAATAAAAACCGATCCTTTATCTCTATTGTCTCTATGGTTATTATATTTCACACTTTCGCCATCCAGCACTTCATTCCAGACCGAGGGATAATGGGTTATGCTAATACCTAAGTAACTTAATAAAACGTGAGTTATACGAGATCGAACGACAATTGCCATTATGAAACCAAAAAAAATTCCGATGAGAATTATTATTAACCAATTCTCAAGCTTTGTAACGTTGAAAGAAGTAAACTGAGTTTTCGAAATGTATTTGCAACTTAACCATCTAGCTGCTTCAATGATAATCAATAAAACGTAGCTAAATAAAATACTCTCAAGAAGCCGATATATCGGATCTTTCTTTCTAGTCGGAAGCAAGAGATTTTTGACTTCCATTGCTATGTATCCAGGTAGAACATAGACCAGTATTAAAGGTATACTCTTAATAATCTCAAGAACTCCCATAAGAGTTTACCTTTTCGGCTGTGGCTGTGACGGGGGCGGCGGAGGTGCCGGTGGCTTTACTTTAGGCGCCGGATTATGACCCACGTTACCTTTTTCTATACGGGTTTTCCCTTCCCCTTTATCTCCCATAATAACCTCCATCTCGCGCCGCCAGTGCGGGCGACACAAATAGTAATGAAAACGGGATGCGCACCCATCCTGAATTACAGTACAATCAGTCTAAGGAGAAGACACACTACAAAGCACGGTAGAGTGAGTAGTAGACTGCTCTTCTTAAACTTAAAACAGTATAATAACCAGTGTAAGGACTGCCCTTCAAGCACAAATAAGTGGTTCCCCGAGACCGTACGCTAATCATTGTTTTAGCTCTTCGCTGAATGTGTGGCGGTTCAGTCACTGTCTTCTCCTCATCATTTTCTTGCGAGGAGGCAGTAGCTTGAA
>JBFMBL010000012.1:0-73340 GCA_040755195.1 Bacillota bacterium | reverse complement strand
TGCTCTTTCCGGAGCCGTTGGGTCCAAGCAGTCCGAATATACTGCCTTCGGGAACACGGAAACTTATGTCACGGACCGCCTGGACGGCGCCGAAGCGCTTTGACAGGTTTTCTACCTCGATGGCGCATGTTTCCAAAGGATTATCCTCCGGTAATGAGACGTTCAAGGTTCAAGGTTCAACGTTCAACGTGCAGGGTTCAACGTTCAACGTGCAAGGTGCAACGTGTAACGTCTAAAACTTAGAACCTCGAACTTCGAACTTTGACCTAAAAGGTTACGTCCGCAGGCAGCCCCGGGCGTAAATCCCCCTGGCCGCCGGTGACCTCCACCTTAACCCGGAAGACCAGGTTCACACGGTCCTTCTTGGTCTGGACGTTGCGGGGGGTAAACTCGGCCTCCGGGGCGATGTATACCACCTTGCCGGGGAAGGTGCGGCCGGGATACGTATCCACGGCTACATGCACGTTCTGCCCCACCCTTACCTGTCCAAGGTCGTTTTCGGGGACATAGACGTTCAGCCACAGCTTACGATCATCAAGCAGCGTCGCCACTTCCGCCCCGGGGCGGATAAGCTCACCCTTTTCGAAGTTGAGGCTTGAGACCACACCGGCTGCCGGCGCAATAAGCTTGGTTTTTTGTAAATTGAGCTCTGCCAGTGCCAGGCCGCCCTGGGCCTGTTTCACACCGGCGGCAAGACGGTCGATGGTTTGCGGGCGGCTTCCGGCTTTGAGCAGGGCCAGCCGGGCACGGGCGGCTTCAAGCTGCGCTTCCGCCGCTTCCAGTTGGTGGCGGGCCACGCGCACCTGGCTCTGACGGGCCACCAGTTCCTGTTCCGGCAACGCCTCCGCTCCAAAAAGGCTTTCGGCCCTTTGCAGACTGTCTTCCTGTAATGCAAGCTGTTCGCGGGCGGCAGCAACCTGCGCCGACAGGCGGTCAACCTCCTGGCGCGCGGCATCAATCTCCTGGCTCCGGGCGCCGGATTCAGCTTCGCTTAAAGTCGCGCCGGCGCCGGAGGTGGATGCCCTGGCCTGCTCCACCTGGATGCGGTAGGGCTCGTCGTCAAGGTTGCCGATAAGCTGACCTGCTTTAACCCTGTCCCCTTCCTTGACCCGCAATTCCTTTAACTGGCCTCCCACTTCCGCCACTACTTTGATTTCAGTGGCTTCCACGGTGCCGTTTGCCGTAAGCTCGGCGTCCTCGGTGGCACAGCCGGAAAGTAAAAGGATGCCGGCGATGACGGCCGCCCGCGTAACAGCCTGCAACCATGCTTTAATCATCGTATCTGCCCTCCAAAGGGAAACCGAGTATACTATTTGAGTTTACCTGGTATCATTATAGCGTGGAATCCTTGAAAGTTACAAAGAAAGTTGTTCCTGCACCCTAAAAAAATAAAGGCGGTTAATCCGCCTTATATGGAATTTTATCATAGCTCGCAACGATGTCCTAAGTTAACTAAGGACTGAGGACTTTCGACTTAGTACTTGACTCGTGACCCGGGACTCGTGACTAAATCAGAAGTATTTCATCAAAACCCGCGCGCGCCAGGAACCCGGTTTGTTCGGTGCTTACCGCCTGTACGTAATCGTATAACTGGATGCCGCCTCTCGGACCTTCTTCACCGGTGGGGCTTGGAATGTGCCATCTGAGGGCGATAACTTCCGTGCCTGCGGGCAGCGGTGTCCCTGAGGAACCTATCTGAGGCCAGTCTAAAAGGGTGGTATCCCGCATGATCAGATGAACCCTTTTACTCCCCTGCGCCACAAGATCGATCCGCCTTAAGGCCAATGGAACCAGGTCGGCGACGGCGGGGTCACCGCTTACGCCGCCGAGTGCAGTCCTGACCTGCCGGTTGAGTCCGAGCCTGCCGAAACTGATTACTGTGTAAGCCCGAACTATATCGCACGGATTCCGGAGCAATTGCAGTAAATAGGGGATAGCCTTGCGTCCCAGTGCTTCCCACTGAAAAGAGCCGATGTAGTAAATGCCGTGAATCTGGAGCGAGTTGAATGTATCGCAATACTGTTCCGCCGTCCGCTCCCAGGTTTCCTTTAGTTGTGCGGGGTCGGGGATTTCGGGTCCGAGAAGTAGTTCGGAGCCTGCCAGTATATAATTTGGGTCGGGTATCCGGTTGATTTGCGCCAGCACTTCTACTGTGGTGCCGAACTCACGGGCAAGACACCAAAGGGTGTCTCCCGGACGCACGACGTAATAAGGCCCGCCGCCGGCCTTTGGCAGGTCCAGTCCCGGTTCCGGGATGATGAGGACCTCGCCGGGGAAAATGATGTCCGGGTTACAGATCACATTGGCGCCGAGTATCGCCTCTATGGTAGTGCCGAAGCGCCCGGCAATAAGGTACAAGGTATCCCCGGGCTGAACGAAATAAAGCATGGTTCTTCCCCTCCTTGTTATCATGATATTTCGGAAACTGAATAAGTGTTTCTTGATAAAGCTTCCGCCCATTATACCGGGACGGCGGTGAAGGAGGTAATTGGAATGCTTGTGTGCCTGGACCCCGGTCACGGGGGCTATGATCCGGGAGCGATAGGGCCTTCCGGATTAAGAGAAAAGGACGTCAACCTGGAGGTTGCGCTCAAGGCCGGTTCCTATCTTGAAAGAGCGAAAGTCGGCGTGATTTTTACGAGGAAAAGTGACCAGGTTCCGTGGCCGGCGGATAAGAATAAGGATCTTGCCGCGCGGTGTGAGATAGCGAACAAAGCGGGCGCAGACCTTTTCGTCAGCGTTCACTGCAACGGTGCAAGCGAACAGAAGGCTAACGGAACAGAGACATATTCCTTCAGCGATACCGGGCCGGGAGCCGATGCCGCAAAACTGGTGCAGGCCGAACTGTTGGAAGCTCTCAAGCTGCGCGACCGGGGCGCCAAGACGGCCAAGTTTTACGTTCTCCGGCACACCGTTATGCCGGCGGTGCTCACTGAACTTGCTTTCATCAGCAACCCTCAAGAGGAGCAGCTTCTGGCGCTGCCGGGGACCAGGACTAATGCGGCGCGGGCGATAGCGCGTGCGGTGGCCAGGCATTTTGGTGTAGAATTGCCGGAAGAAGAGCCGCGGCTGGTTATAAACGGTCAGCCCGCGCCCGGCGTGCCCTTTAAGATAGTCGACGGAAAGACCTGGGTTGAACTGCGTTCCTTCATTGAGGTCATCGGGGGCACGGTGCAGTGGGACGAACAAAATAAAACGATTAACGTAACGATAAGTTAAGCCTAAAAGTTTTTAGTTCCGGTTCGTCCGGGATGGAAGTCACTTCACACCTTCAAAACTACCAGTCGGGATTAGTTTATTGCTTTGACTGGTTGTGATATGGTAATATACTGGCTAATGAGGGCGGCATCAATCAGGAGCCGTACCGCACTTTGTTTATACAGGTAAGTCCGCTTGGAGCCGGAAAGGACCGAGACGGAGGTAGCAGGATTTCATACCTTTCGGACGGCCCGGGGGTATTTTGTTTTTTAGGGGGTGGGGTTTTGCAGCCCGGGGTTTCACAGCGGTATCCAAAAGTGACCGTAATTGGGGCGGGTCGCGTTGGTTCCGCCCTGGCTCTCCGTTTGAAAGAAAAGGGTTACCCGGTGACGGCGGTGGCGAGCCGGAGCGCGTCATCCGCCGAACGTCTCGGCGCGAGGGTGGGGGCCAGGGTCTGCGCGGCGGCGGAAGCGGCACGGGAAGGGGAACTGATCTTTCTGACCACGCCCGACGGTGTGATCGGAACGGTGGCCGCAGAAATCGCCTGCGGGGGGGGTATCCGCCGGGGCCAGTATGTGGCTCATGTAAGCGGCGCGCACCCGGCGGCGATCTTAAAGCCGGCAGAGGAAGCCGGTGCGACGGTGTTTTCGCTGCACCCGCTGCAGTCCTTCGCGACGCCGGAGCTTGCCCTTGAGCGTCTGCCCGGGTCATACTTCACCTTTGAAGGCGACCGTGAGGCTTTTCCGCTCGCGCGCCGCCTGGTAGACGATCTCGGCGGCAGCCTTTTTCAAATAGAGGCGGCGGCAAAGCCTCTTTATCACGCTGCTGCCTGCGTGGCCTCCAATTATCTGGTTACGCTGCTTGATTTGGTTCTGGTCCTTGCGGAGCAGGCCGGGTTACCGCGGGCAGACATTTTGCCCGCTTTCCTCCCTTTGATTCAGGGCACCATAAATAATGTGAGCGAGGTCGGTCCGGTTGCCGCGCTTACCGGGCCGGTCGCCCGCGGGGACAGCGGGACCATCCGGCGGCACGCCCTGGCGATGGGGAAGGAAGAGTGGGGGCTTTACCGCCTGCTTGGCCTTTATACCGTAAACATAGCCCGGGAAAAGGGTTTATCACCCGAAGCGGTAGAAGAGTTACAAAAAATCTTTGGCGAGGTGAAGTAAAAATGTCGAAGGAGCGGGTGACGACGGCGGATCTCAGACGGTGGAAGGAGGAAGGGCGGCCTATTACGATGCTTACCGCCTACGACTTTCCTACCGCCAGGCTGGTGGACGAGTCGGGAATAGACACCATTCTGGTAGGGGATTCGCTGGGCAACGTCGTTCTCGGGTACGATTCCACTCTGCCTGTAACGATGGAAGAGATGCTTCACCATACAAAGGCGGTGGCGCGGGGCGCCTCACGGGCAATGGTGATTGGGGACATGCCGTTCATGTCGTACCAGGTTTCCGTGGAAGAAGCGGTTTACAACGCGGGCCGCTTTTTGAAGGAGGCGGGGGCGCAGGCGGTAAAGCTCGAAGGCGGACGGGAGTGGGCCGATACGGTGCGGGCGATTGTGGTCAGCGGAATCCCGGTAGTGGGTCACATCGGTCTGACGCCGCAATTCGTACACCAACTCGGCGGCTACCGGGTGCAGGGCCGGCAGGCCCAGGCCGCCCGGCGCCTCGTGCAGGATGCGGTCAGTCTCGCGGATGCGGGTGTTTGCGCCATAGTGCTGGAGTGCGTACCTTCCGAGGTGGCACGGCGGATAACGGAGAAGGTGCCGGTGCCTACTATCGGCATAGGGGCGGGTTCCGATTGCGACGGGCAGGTCCTTGTTTCGCACGATCTTCTCGGACTGTACGGTGGATTCTCGCCAAAGTTTGCGAAGCGGTATGCTAATCTGGTGGAGGAAATAAAGGGGGCGCTTGCGGCTTACCGGGATGAGGTCGCAAAAAAAGAGTTTCCCGGCCCCGAGCATTCTTTCTCAATGCCGGCGGAGGAGTTGGATGAGTTTCTGAAGGAGTAAGTATTATGGAGGTATTCCAAAGAATCGCGGAAATCCGCGATTATGTAAAAGAAAATCGCGCGGCGGGGAAACGGATAGGGTTCGTCCCTACGATGGGATTCCTGCACGTCGGGCACGCCGCGCTGATGCTTACCGCGCGGGCGGATGTCGACCGGGTGGCGGTGAGTATATTCGTTAACCCGCTGCAATTCGGTCCCCGGGAAGATTTTCGCGAATACCCCCGGGATCTTGAAAGGGATAAGAAGATCTGCCTCGACGCCGGGGTTGATGCGCTGTTTCTCCCGGAAGTAGAGGAGATGTACCCGCAGGGGTTCGCCACTACCGTCGATGTGTCGGGGATAACAGACGTTCTATGCGGCCGTTCCCGCCCGGGGCATTTCCGGGGCGTGGCGACGGTGGTGACGAAGCTTCTGAACATCGTCCAGCCGGACTGCGCCTACTTCGGGATCAAAGATGCGCAGCAGGTGGCGGTGATCCGGCGAATGGTCGAGGACCTGAACATCCCGACAACTATCATGGTTCACCCCACGGTGCGTGAGGATGACGGCCTGGCCGTGAGTTCCCGCAATGTTTACCTTGGGAGCGAGGAGAGGCGGGCGGCGCCGGTTATTTACCGGAGCCTGAAGCTGGCCGAAGAAGCCGTCCTCCGGAAAGGCGAACGAGACGCGGCGCGGCTGAAAAGACTCCTGGAGGAGAATATCTGCGCGGAGCCGCTTGCCCGGCTGGACTATGCCGAGGTTCTTAGCTGGCCTGAATTAAAGCCCATGGAAGAAATACGGGCGGGCAAGGTACTAATGGCGGTAGCCGCGTTTTTCGGGCGGGCGCGGTTGATTGACAATTTTTTAGTGGAGGTGGAGTAAATGCTCCTTATGATGTTAAGGGGGAAAATCCACCGGGCTACAGTCACAGAGACCAATGTGGACTATGTCGGCAGTATAACCATCGATGAGACGCTGATGGAGGCGGCGGATATCTTTCCGGGGGAAAGGGTGCAGGTCGTAAACATCAACAACGGCCAGCGATTCGAAACTTACACCATCGTTGGTCCGCGGGATTCAGGGTTGATCTGCCTCAACGGCGCCGCCGCCCACCTGGCGCAACCGGGGGATAAGGTCATCATCATCGCTTACGCCGTCATTCCCTATGCGGAGGCCCGCAACTTCCGGCCCCGGATAGTTGTTGTAGACGATAACAATAAAGTGGTTGAGGTTAAGCGGGAGGAAACCCACGGCGCAATTGGGTAGGAGAATAGAATGTAGAATGTAGAATATAGAATGTAGAAGGGTTAGAAGTCGTGGGCTCTGAATGCCGCGAGTGGAAGCGGGAGCAGCTAAAACGGTATATCGGACAATATATTATAATACGGGAGCAGGAGTAAGTTACGGGAATTCGTACATCGGATTCCTTTTTTCATGCTTTTCTTTTGGGGTAAAATAAATGGGGGCAGGCAGAATCTTCCGATGTTCCCGTATCCTCCTTGACAGTGAAAAGCGCCCCAATTAGAATTAACCTTAACTTTTAACCTTAACTTAAGGGCTGGTCGGCTTTGAATGCAACGAATAGAGATAAAAAAATGTCAAGCGGCAACAATGATCTTGTACAGGAAATCAAGCGCCTTAAAAAGGAACGCGACGCGCTGATACTCAGCCACTACTACCAGCGTCCCGAGGTCCAGGAGATCGCGGATTACATCGGCGATTCACTGGAACTTTCGCGCCGTGCGGCGTCCACGCCCGCCCGGGTGCTGGTTTTTTGCGGTGTGCACTTTATGGCGGAAACGGCGGCCATCCTGTCACCGGACAAAACGGTGCTTATCCCGGATTTGCAGGCCGGGTGTCCCTTAGCGGAGACGATAACCCCTGAGGCGCTCAGGGCGCGGAAGGAACAGATGCCGGGAGCGGCGGTTATCTGTTACGTTAACACCACGGCGGCGGTGAAAGCGGAGAGCGACATCGTTTGCACTTCCGCCAATGCGTCAAAGGTTGTGCAAAGCCTGCCGCCGGAAAAGGAAATCCTGTTCGTCCCCGACCGCAATCTGGGTCAATATGCGGCTTTGCAGAACCCGGACCGGAATATTGTGCTCTGGGACGGGCATTGTTACGTGCACGACCGGATCCGGACGGGGGACATCCATAAGGCCCGGGAAGAGCATCCCGCAGCCCGGGTCGTTGCGCACCCGGAGTGCCGTACGGAGGTTCTGTCCCTTGCCGATAAGGTGGCAAGCACCTCGGGGATGCTCCGTTTTGCCTCTGAGAGTCCGGCCGAGGAGTTCATCGTTGTGACCGAAGAAGGCCTTTTGTATCAACTGCGCAAAAAGAATCCCGAAAAGCGGTTCTATCTCGCGTCGCCGTCTCTGGTTTGTACGCAGATGAAGCAGATAACCCTCGAAAAGGTATACAATGCGCTCAACTCACTCGAACCGCGGGTGGAGGTTCCGGGGCCGGTGCGCGAGCGTGCGGTTCAGGCGGTAGAGCGGATGCTGGCCGTAAGTTGAAACTAAAATAGGGGGTGGGGTTGTGGCCGGGCGCTACCTGGTGAACTTTGAGAGCCGGGAACTGGAAACCGTGGAGTGCGCCTTTCTTATTTTGGGGAGCGGTATCGCCGGGCTTTACACAGCGCACGAGGCCACTAACTTATGGGACAATGTGGTAGTCCTCACCAAGCGGGGCATAGACGACACCGCTACAGAACGGGCGCAGGGGGGGATCGCCGCGGCGTTGGGTCCGAGCGATTCGCCGATGCTTCACTATGACGATACCCTTCTCGCCGGGGCGGGGCTTTGCGACGCCGACGCGGTTCGAATTTTAGTTAACCACGGTCCGGCCCGGGTTGAGGAACTGATCAGTTTCGGCGCCAACTTCGACCGGGCGAACGGGCGGCTGGATCTTACCCGGGAAGGCGCGCACACCAGACGGCGTATCCTGCATGCCGCGGGAGACGCGACCGGGGCGGAAATCCAGAGGGTGTTGTCTTCCACCATCAGTGCGCACCCGAGGGTTACGGTGCTTGAGAATCACTTCGTGGTGGACCTCCTGGTGACAAACCGGGTGTGCTGGGGTGTGCTCACCTGGGATACCGTTCGGGAGAAGTTTACCGTCTTCCGCGCCGGGATTGTGGCGCTTGCGACCGGCGGCGCCGGGCAGGTTTACAGCCATACCACCAACCCAAGAGTGGTTACCGGCGACGGGATAGCGATCGCCTACCGGGCCGGCGCCGAAGTGATGGACATGGAATTCGTGCAGTTTCACCCGACGGTGCTCGCGCTCAAAGGAGCGCGGCGCTTTTTGATTTCCGAGGCCGTCCGGGGTGAAGGGGGCATCCTCTTAAATTCCAGAGGGGAACGCTTTATGCCCAGGTATCACCCCTTGGCCGAGCTTGCGCCGCGGGATGTAGTGGTGCGCGCGATTCTGAAGGAGCTTGCGGAGGACGGATCGGAAAGCGTTTACCTGAGTATGGCGCATCTCAAACCTGAAAAGGTTAAAGGGCGCTTTCCCAATATCACCGAGCGTTTAAGCGCTCACGGCCTGGATCTTGCGCGCGACCTCATACCGGTGTCCCCTGCGGCGCATTATTTCATGGGCGGGGTAAAAACCGGGCTGTATGGGGAGACAAATATAAAAGGGCTTTACGCTTGCGGCGAAGTGGCCTGTGCGGGCGTGCACGGCGCAAACCGCCTTGCGTCCAATTCTCTCCTCGACGGGCTGGTTTTTGGCGGGCGGATTGTAGAACACGCACGGACCCTGGTTCCAGAAGCCGTGGAAACAACCGCGGCAAACGAGGGGCTCGACCCGCCCGGCGGCTTCGATCCCGGACTATTGAAACAGGAATTAAAGGCGCTTATGCAGGAGTTTGCGGGACCGGTGCGTACGGGGGAAGGGCTTGAGGCTGCTTTGAAGCGGCTGGAGGAGTGGGATTGGCTTCGGGATAAAGCGGCAGACACACCGGACGTGATGGAGCTGCGAAACATGCTTGATGTGGCGGAATTGATTACCGAAGCGGCGTTGATGCGGACCGAATCGAGAGGCGGCCATTACCGGGCTGATTATCCGGAAAGCCGCAAACGTTGGCGTAAGCATATTATTTTCCGACGGCAGGTGTAGGGAATGGCCGGGGAGTTTTTTTTCGGGTTAGACGCGCTGATCGACCGGGCACTTGAGGAGGATATCGGAGCAGGCGACTGCACCACCCAGGCCGTTGTCCCGAAGAATGTTTCGGCCCGGGGCGTGTTTGTCACCCGGGAAGACGGGGTGGTGGCGGGCTTGCCGGTGGCGGAAAGGGTTTTTGCTCGGCTTGATCCGGCGGTTGATTGTGTTTACAGGGTTGCCGAGGGAACTGAAGTCAAAGCCGGTGTGGTCCTTGCCGAGGTCTACGGCCGGGCGCGGGCCGTTTTGACCGGTGAGCGGGTCGCCCTTAACTTCCTGCGGCACCTTTCCGGGATTGCGACCCGGACGGCGTTGATGGTGGGACAGATTGGCGGACTTCAGGCGGTGGTGGTGGATACGCGCAAGACCACGCCCGGTTTGCGGACCCTCGAAAAATACGCGGTGCGCACCGGTGGGGGCAAGAACCACCGGTTCGGCCTTTACGACGGTATACTCATTAAGGACAACCATATCCGTGTAGCCGGCGGGATCAAAGAAGCGGTGCGGCTGGCGCGGGAAAGGGCGCCGCACGGTTTTAAAATAGAGGTGGAAGCGGAAAACCTGTCTCAGGTTGAGGAGGCGCTTGCCGCGGGGGCGGAGATCATCATGCTGGACAACATGCCGGCGGCGATGATGCGGGAGGCGGTGCGCCTAATCGCCGGGCGGGCAATGATTGAGGCTTCGGGAGGTATTACCGAAGAGAATATCAGGGCGGTCGCGGCAACGGGGGTTGACCTTATCTCGGTGGGCGCGTTGACCCATTCGGTGCGGGCGCTCGATATCTCGCTCGAAATTGAGGACGTTTCCGAAGGAATGCCTTATGCTGCGTTGCGGCAGAACGAAGAATGAAAATCGGCGCTGGAAATAGCGATTTACCTATTGTGACATATTTATTTTTTTGATTCATTTTTTTGAATCATGGCGTCCTTGGCGTCTTGGCGGTTAGATTCATTTCCGGAAGAGGAGTAAGAGTCCGAAGTGCAACCTTTGCGTGAGCGATTGATGACCCGCCTGCTGACAGCCAAAGGGTATCTGTCGGGGACTGAGGTCAGCCAGGATCTCGGTGTTTCCCGCGAAGCGGTGTGGAAACATATCCGTGCTTTGCGGCGGGAAGGGTTTGTGATTTCGGCAAGCCCGCGCAAAGGGTACCTTTTGCTCGACGTTCCCGATGTGCTGCATCCCGGGGTTGTTCTTCCGTCGCTTACCGGGGCTTTCGGCCGCCCCTACCACTACCACGGGGTTCTTTCTTCCACGAACGACAGGGCGAAAGAACTGGCTCACGCTGGGGCGGTTGAAGGGACGGTGGTTGCGGCCGAAGAGCAGACCGGAGGGCGCGGCAGGCGCGGGCGTTTATGGCACTCGCCGCATGGCGGGTTATGGTTTTCGCTCATATTACGGCCTACGGTAGCGTTGCAAAACACCTTAACCTTGGTGGAAAGACAGCCTTGCGACTTTCGGCAGTCAAATTCAGAAAAGTTCCCGGAGGCTGCGAAAAACAAGCATAGCGCGGAAAGCGAAGCCGGGCGGCGCGGAGCGTACACGGAAGTGCGTGAACACCGCACGGCGAGCTTGACAAAGCTAGGCGCAGTTTTGCAACAGCCTCCTACGGTTTCCCCGGCGGAGATTCATACACTTTCGCTTCTCGTTTCGCTGGCGGTGGTACAGGGTGTTGAAGAACTTCTTGGAATCCGGCCGGATTTGAAATGGCCGAACGATATAATTCTGGACGGCCGCAAAGCGGGCGGGGTTCTAGTCGAAATAAGCGCCGAGGCGGAGCAGGTGCATTACGCCGTAGCCGGAGTAGGTTTGAATGTGAACATCACTTTTTTCCCAGAAGAGCTTGAAGCTTTTGCCACGTCCCTTAAGATATATACCGAAAAAGAGACCTGCCGCGCTCGACTGCTCGGCGTTATTCTTAAGACCTTAGAAAACAGTTATTTTCGTTGGTGCCGGGAAGGATTCGCGCCTTTTCTTAAAGATTACAAAGAACGGCTCTGCTGCCTCGAAAAAGAAGTGGTGGTGGACGATGCCGGGCGGGTATTTGGCGGTGTTGTGCTGGACGTCGAGGCCGGCGGGAGGCTGGTGCTGGGGCTGCCGGACGGTAAAACGATACATCTGAGCGGCGGTGAAGTAACGGTACGGGAGGGGAGCGGGCCATGATCCTGGTGCTGGATATCGGTAACACTAATATAACCGCGGGTGTTTTTCAACAGCGAAAACTTATTGCCGCCTGGCGCCTGGCGACCAGGCGCGAGCAGACGGCGGACGAGCTGGGGATGACACTCCGCCAGTTTCTCAGGGAAGAAGGCCTCGATCCGGAAGAGGTAACGGATGTGGCCGGCTGTTCCGTTGTCCCGCCGTTGAATCCGGTGGTTGAGGAAATGTCACAGCGTTATTTCAACAGGCAGGTGTTTTTCATCGGACCCGGCACCCGAACGGGTGTTCCGATAAAATATGAAAACCCCCGGGAGGTCGGCGCCGACAGAGTGGTCAACGCGGCAGCGGGGTTTGCGGTATACGGCGGCCCGCTTATCATCGTTGATTTCGGAACCGCCATTACCTTCGATGTCATTTCGGCCAAGGGTGAATATCTGGGCGGGGTTATCGCGCCGGGCGTGGGTATTTCCTGCGAGGCCCTCTTTTCCCGGGCGGCAAGACTTCCGCGGGTTGATTTGGTAGCGCCGCCGGCGGTCATTGGGCGGAATACCGTCCAAAGCATGCAGGCGGGGATCGTGCTGGGCTTTGCCGGCATGGTGGACGAGATCGTGCGGCGGATCAAGGCTGAACTTAAGGAGGATCCGTCGGTGGTGGCGACCGGCGGTTTTGCGGAGTTGATCGCCCGGCAGAGCCAGACGATTGAGCAAGTGGACCCTTATATCACCTTAACGGGCCTTCGCCTGATACATGAACGGAACCAGCAGGCTTAAAAGATTACTCGGTTCCGGCTTCCCGGTGGTGTCTGCCCCCATGGCTTCGGTCAGCGATAAGGCGTTCAGGCTGATTGCGCGTGAGCACGGGGCGGCGGCGGCCTGGACGGAAATGGTTGCCGCACCGGTTTTGTGTCATTCCTCAACCTATTCCCACATGCTGCCTAATCTTAAAGGTGAAACCGGCGTGGTGGCGCAGCTTTTCGGCGCCCGGCCGGAAGAGATGGCGAAGGCGGCGGCGGTTGCGGCGGCGGCCGGGGCCTCCGCCATCGATATAAACATGGGTTGCCCGGTGCCCAGGATTGTGCAGAGCGGCGCCGGGGCCGCCCTGATGCTCCAACCGGAACTGGCGGCAGCGATTGTAGCGGCGGTAAAGAGCAGCGTTGATCTTCCGGTGCTGGCCAAACTGCGGCGGGGCTGGGACGAGAATTCGCACGACGCGGTGGTTGTGGCGCGGGCGGTGGAAAAGGCCGGGGCAGATGGAGTCACGGTGCACGGGCGCTACCGCAGCCAGTTTTTTTCCGGCCGCGCCGACTGGGGAATCATTTCCGCCGTAAAGCAGGCGGTTGATATACCGGTTATCGGAAACGGCGACATATGGGGACCCGAGGACGCAGCCCGGATGTTTGAGGAGACGCGCTGCGACGCCGTAATGATCGGGCGTGCGGCACGCGGCAACCCCTGGATCTTTTCCGACTGCCGGAGTTATCTGGAGACGGGACGGAGGCTCCCGCCTCCCACGCCTACAGAACGGATTGCAGCCGCTGTCAGACACTGTGAGTTGCTTATGGCTCTGGAACCGGGAGATGTCCTCGTGCAGATGCGACGGCAGGCGGACTGGTATACCCGCGGACTTAAGGGAGCGGCCCGTCTGAGGGAATCGGTATACCGCGCCGCCGGCTTTGACGAGATATTATCCCTCTTAGATAAATTTTTGGCTTGCTGCTAAAGCCATCCCCTGTTACTATGGGGAAGGATTGTTTCGCGGAGGTAAAAAACATGGAGAATTTTGCTTTCGTAATGCACCCGCTCAAAGCGGCAGACGTGGCGCGCAAATTCAAATTTGCCCGCTTTGTCCCGGACAAGATGCTCGAAGGCGTTTTTAAGTGGTTGCCTTCGATGAAAGTGGCGCACATCACCGGCGTGCGTTCGCCGCACGCCGAGGCTGAAGGATGGTTTGTTTCCTGCCCGCTGACTGCAAAGCAGATCATGAGCCTGCCGCCGGATTACGTTTTAAAAAAGATTATTGGGGCCGGAAAGCTTGCCGAGCGGTTGGGTGCGAGGATACTCGGGCTGGGAGCCTTCACCAAGGTTGTAGGCGACGCGGGAATAAGTGTTGCGAAGGCGCTGAAGATTCCGGTCACAACCGGAAACAGTTACACCGTGGCGACGGCGGTGGCAGGAACAAAGGAAGCGGCGCGGTTGATGGGGCACGATCTAGGCGAAGCCGCAGTGGCGGTTGTCGGGGCCACCGGGTCCATTGGGAAGGTGTGCGCCGAGCTCCTGAGCCGCGAGGCGAAGGATTTAACCATCGTCGGACGGGACGCTGCAAAGCTCGAGCTGATTGCGGACCGAATCCTTTACAAGACCGGCCTTGCTGCAAAGATCGCAACCGACATCAAGAAAACCCTGTTAAAGTCCGATATTGTTATTACGGTGACCAGTGCCGTGGACAGCGTTATCGAACCCGAATACCTGAAACCCGGCGCCGTGGTGTGCGATGTGGCGCGCCCCCGGGATGTTTCCCGACGGGTTGCGGCCGAACGGCCGGATGTCTTGGTGATCGAGGGAGGTGTCGTCGCGGTTCCGGGGGACGTAAACTTTAACATAAATTTCGGTTTTCCGCCTAAAACCTCTTACGCCTGCATGGCGGAAACGATGGTTCTTGCTCTCGAACGTCGTTACGAATCCTTTACGTTGGGCCGTGAGCTTACAACCGAGAAGGTGGAAGAAATTGCGGCTCTTGCAAAAAAGCACGGCTTTGGGCTCGCCGGTTTTCGCAGCTTCGAGAAAGCTCTCGACGAGGCAGCCATTGAACAGGTGAGGAAAGCGGCGATGCAAAAAAGCCGTACTTGACAAACTGAAACCGGGCTTTTTATAATGATGCCCAAAGGTCGGGGAAGGCACTGTGCTGTTTTTAGCGGACGCAGTGCTAAAGTTGTTTTTAACAGGTTATATCCCGGACTGAATATTAAGAGATGCAGCGCATATATGGATATATTATATTGGTTCGAAGCAATTACAGTTGGTAAGGAGAAGATTCAATGAGAGAAAAAGAAGTCATCCTTACAGATGAAGGATTGCGAAAGCTGGAAGATGAGCTTGAAACCCTGAAATCTGTCCGGCGTCGCGAAGTGGCGGAGCGGATCAAGCAAGCGATCGAGTTTGGGGATATAACCGAGAACTCTGAGTATGAAGATGCCAAGAACGAACAAGCATTTCTCGAGGGACAGATTTTAAAACTCGAGAAAATGCTCCGCAATGCGCGTGTGATAGATGCGACCGAGGTCGGGACCGACGAGGTGAGTATCGGATCGACCATCAAGCTGAAGGACCTTTCCGACGGCGAGGAGTACGAATACACAATTGTGGGTTCGGCGGAGGCCGATCCCGGGTCAATGAAGATTTCCAACGAGTCGCCGGTGGGGCAGAGCGTATTGGGGCGGCAGAAAGGTGCTGTCGTTGACGTTCAGGCCCCTGCCGGAACACGGAAACTGATGATCCTCGATATCATAAAGAAGTAATCCCAAATGTGGCAGGAGTATTTAAAGATGCGTGAACCTCAAGAAGAGCTTGACGAGCTGCTTAAGATACGTCGCGAGAAACTCGAAGAGCTGAGAGAAACCGGGATCCAACCATACGGCGGGCGATACGAGCGAACCTGCAGCACGCACGAGGTCACCAGCGGTTTTACGGGCCTCGAAGGTAAAGAGGTGAGTATCGCGGGCAGGCTGATAGCCAAGCGCGGTCACGGGAAGGCCGCATTTGGCGACCTCCAGGATTTTTCCGGCCGGATACAGATTCATGTCCGCCAGGATGAGGTCGGGCCCGAAATTTATCAGATCTTTAAAAAGATAGACATAGGCGATATCCTCGGCGTGCGCGGCACCGTCTTTCGGACCCGTACGGGAGAGATCACCATCGGGGTGAAGGAGATTACCTTGCTCGCGAAGTCCTTGCGGCCGCTTCCCGAAAAGTGGCACGGGCTCAGGGATGTGGAACTCCGCTCCCGCCAGCGCTACCTCGATCTTATCGTTAATCCCGAAGTAAAACAGACGTTTGTTTTGAGAAGCAAGGTTATTCAGGCCATTCGCCGCTTTCTCGACCACCGCGAATTCCTCGAGGTGGAGACGCCCATGATGCAGACGATTGCAGGCGGCGCGGCGGCACGTCCTTTTATCACCCACCACAACGCTCTCGATCTGAAACTGTACCTGCGGATAGCCCCGGAGCTTTACTTAAAGAGACTTCTTGTCGGCGGTTTTGAGAAGATCTACGAAATTAACCGCAACTTTCGCAACGAGGGCATTTCAACCAGACACAACCCGGAATTCACCATGCTCGAGCTTTACCAGGCATACGCCGATTACAACAACATGATGGACCTTACCGAAGAGCTGATCAGCACCGTTGCCCGGGAGGTGCTCGGAACCTTCGAGGTGGAGTTCGGTGCGGAAACGTTGAGCTTCCAACCACCCTGGCCGCGCCTGTCATTCCTCGATATCGTGCGGCAAAAAACGGGTGTCGACTTCAGCAAGCTCGACGCTACGGAGGCCCGGGACGCGGCGCTGCGTCTCGGCGTAGAGGTGGGAGACAAGCCCCTCTGGGGGGAGTCGGTCAACGCTGTTTTTGAGGAAAAGGTGGAGCAGGAACTGCTTGAGCCGACCTTCATACTGGACTACCCCGTGGATATATCGCCGCTCGCGAAACGAAAGCTGGACGACCCGCGGCTGACGTACAGATTTGAGCTTTTCATCGCCGGGCGGGAGATCGCGAACGCTTTCTCCGAACTCAACGACCCGCTTGACCAGCGGCAGCGGTTTTTGAGCCAGTTGGACAAGCGGGAGGCCGGCGACGAGGAAGCGCACATGTTCGACGAGGACTACGTCACGGCGCTCGAGTACGGGATGCCGCCCGCCGGGGGCCTGGGTATCGGGATCGATCGCCTCATAATGCTGTTCACCGGTGTTTCCTCCATACGCGAGGTGATCCTGTTCCCGCTGCACCGTCCAAGGGAGTGAAATCGGCAACGGGAGCCGCCTCCCTTAGCCGCAACCAAGCAGATCAACAAATCATAATTCCTTTAAATAGAAAAGGGGCTGACCTTCGTACAGCCCCATATTGTACTTCTATCTTTTCTCTTTCCTGCTTCTTTTCTCACCTCCAACCTCTCACCTCTCACTTCTCATTCACCAGGTCCCACCGCGGCGCCACCGGTCCGGTAAGGTCGTAATGTCCTGCAAGCGTTTCCAGCTTTTTGCCCTCTAACAGGAACTGCACCTGTTTTACGCCTTCAAGCTTGGCCAGCGAGTTTACCACCGAGTAGACGGTCATCGTTTCGCCCGCCGTACCGCCCCAGTGTTTTGTCTGCAGTTCCTTGGAGAAGTTGGCGTAAGCAACTCCGTCTACCACCTGGACAGAAATAAGACTTGTCCCGCCGGGTATCGTCCTGGTGAGTTCGGGGTTCCGGGGGCCCTTGATCAGCTCGTTGATAATGACCTCTTCGAGCGTCCGGCCGCCCTTTGCCACTTCACGCGTTTCGGGTATCAGGTACATCGCCTGGTTGTCGCCGAAATAAAGGGTTACCTTTTCCTTCGTTTCCTTCGGCTCAGCGCTGATGTCCGGAGTTCTGTCCTCGGCGTTGTGCCCGGCGCCTCCGATGTCAGGCTTGGCGTCCGGTTTGTTGCCGCACCCGCCGATCAAGACCGTCAACGTCAACAGTGCCGCCAGCGCGAGACCTGAAAGAAATAACTTCCGGTTGCTTCTTTTCCGTGACATGAGTGAGACCTCCGTATTTTAGTTTTGGCCGCAGCCTTTAAGGTAATTGTAAGACCAGATTGTTACAACGCAATAAATTGACTGTTACGGTAATGTTACAGTATTCGGCAGTCTTATTGTAGAACTTGTCCCCTTACCCGGGGCGCTTTCAAGTTCTATCCGGCCGCCCATGCGCTCCACTGCCCGCTTTACAATGGCCAGTCCAAGCCCCGTTCCCCCGGTTTCCCTGGAACGCGCCCTGTCAACCCGGTAAAAACGCTCGAAAACATTCGGCAGTTCTTCCGCGGGGATGCCTGCCCCGGTATCCTGAACCGTAACAACAAGGTTTCCCGTATTTGCTTCGGCGGTTATGGAGACCTCGCCGCCGGGCGGAGTGTAGCGAAGGGCGTTGTCTGTAAGGTTTACCAGCACAAGTGTCAACAGGTCCGCGTTCACCCGCCACTTCAACGCCCGGTCCGCCGCGATTCGCATGGTGATACCCTTGTTGTGAGCCCTGGCGCTGAGAAGGGCCGCCACGTGCTCTATCAACCCACCGATGTCTTCTTCCGTGCGGGGTACGGGGCGGGTGTCGCCTTCGAGACGTGTCATTTCCAGCATATCGTTTACCAGGCGGGTCAACCTGTCAATCTCCGCATCTATATCACGTAGGAACTCGCGGTATACGGTGACATCTTCTTCCCGCCCGTCGATAAGCGATTGTGAAAGCGCTTTGATTGAGCTTAAAGGAGATTTGAGTTCGTGAGATGCATTAGCCAGAAATTCGCGCCGCATCTTGTCCACACGCGCCAGTTCCGTGCTCATGGTGTTGAAAGCATGAGCGAGTTCTCCAATTTCGTCCCTGCTTCGCACGGGCACCGAAAAGCCCAGGCGCCCCGCGGCCATGCGCTGCGCTGCGCGCCTCAGTTCGTTGAGCGGCCTGGTGAGCAGACCGGCCAGGGTGAGGCTCAGCATAGCCGCGAAAAAACCGCTGCCGAGCGAAACCGCCGCCATCCGGCCGCGTATCTGGGCAAGAGCGGTGTAAACATCGCTGAGCCCGGCAACAATCACGACTGCTCCCGTTGATCCGTTCTCACCCGCCAATGGAACGGCTGCGTAAAGAACGCGTTCTCCGTCCGCAAGAATGTGAGCGGCTGCGGCACTTTGGCCTTTCAATGCCGCCTGTGCCTCGGGATGTTGAAGGATCCGGCCTTTCAGCCAGGTTTCGTCAAAGGAATCCACCATCACCCGGCCTCGGTGGTCTACAATCAGCACCCTTGCTCCCATCTGCTCGCTGAACCGGCGGGCAAGATAATACGCATTTCGGTCCGCCTGCAGGATGGCATTTCCCCCTGTGGATGCGATTATATTGGCGTTCCCCAAATAGGTTGCCTGGCGGGTTTGCAGGTAGCCTTTTTCAAGGGTACGGAGCACAAATAAATTGGTGCCGGTCAGTATGGCGATAATAACAACAAAATAAACCCCGGCGAGTTTCCATCGTATGCCCAGGCGCACGGCGTTACTCCTGAAAATAGTACCCGGCGCCCCGCCGGGTCATGATCCATCGTGGGTGGGCGGCGTCCGGTTCAACCTTCTCGCGGACGCGGCGGATATAAACGTCGACGGTTCTCGGGTCGGTATAAGGCGATCCCCAGACCTGTTCAAGCAAAACCTCACGCGTAAACACCCGGCCGGGATGGCGGGCAAGGGTAGCCAGGAGGTTAAACTCCGTTACCGTTAATTCCACCTGGCTGGAATTAACGGTAACGCGCTGGCGGGGGATGTCAATCTCCAGTTCGTCAAATTTAAAGACCGCGCCGGCCGGCTCATGCCCGGTATATGTCGCGCGGCGCAACACGGCCTTGACCCGGGCGATGAGCTCCCTGGTGTTAAACGGTTTGGCAAGGTAATCGTCGGCGCCGAGTTCGAGTCCCACGATCTTGTCGGTGTCCTCCCCACGGGCGGTAAGCATGATCACCGGGATGTCCCACCGGTTCCTGATGCGGCGGCAGACTTCCAGACCGTCGAGTTTAGGCAGCATGATGTCGAGTATAACGAGGTCGATTCGCTTCTCCTGTAAAACCTTAAGAGCTTCCTCGCCGTCGTAAGCCGCTTCCACCGTAAACCCGTTTTCTTCGAGGCTGCGTTTCAGACCTTTAACAAGTAAACGCTCGTCGTCTACTATCAAAATCAAGGACACATTTTTCCCCCCGGAAGACCATGTTTAAGTTATTATAACATTACACGAAGTAGTGAGAATGGAGTTGAATTGTCATGTGGCCTGAAGTGGGAGTGAAGACACTACCCCCGTCAAGGGTGGCATACCTTATGCGGAAAGGAATGTACGAAGGCATTTCGGATGTCTTTAAAGAACTCGTTGCGTGGATTAAAGCAAATAAACTGAGACCGGTAGGGGAGCCGGTTTTAATCTACCACAGCAACCCGGCCGGAATGCCGCCGCCGCTAAGGGAATGGGAGCTACAGATCTCCGTGGAAGGGGAGATGGTTGCCGCGGCGGATGAAAACGGACCGGGGGTTAAGGACCTTCCGCAGCGCGAAGTAGTGTTTGCCATGTACCGGGGCGGCTACTCAAGCATAGAATTCCTGCTCCCGGCCTTGTTCCAGGTGGTATACGACAAGGGATACCGTCTTGCCGCGCCTGCGGAGGAGGTATACCCCCGGGATTTCTATGAAACGCCGGTGGACAAACTCGAAACCGAGGTGCGTTTTCCGGTCGAACCGCGATAACGGATCTGATTCGGAAAAACGCTAAGGTTTCGAATGTGAATTAAGGCGTTGCGTGTATTGCCGTATAGGGTGGGGAAATAGGAGAGCGTTCTTGAATAATATTACAAAACGACAGTACGGAAGGATGTCACAATAAGGATAACACCGTTTTTCCAGAAACTTGACATAACAAACGGGCTGTGATAAAATGCCTTAAGCGGCATGCCGCGGATAAATTCTTAGGAGGTTGTTTTTTAATGCAAGGTCGAGTCAAGTGGTTCAGTAGGGAAAAGGGTTACGGGTTCATCGAGCGTTTGGATGGCGGCGGCGACGTGTTCGTACATTACTCCGCCATTCAGGAGCGCGGGTTTAAAGCACTCCAGGAAGGACAAGAAGTTGAATTCGAAATAGTCGACGGTCCGAGGGGACCACAGGCGGCGAACGTGACAAAAGTCTAACAAAGATGAACCAAAGACCTCGGCTGACAAGCCGGGGTTTTTTTATCTCTGGTGGAGGGGACAAAGCCGGGACGCGGTTGAACGCGATGCAGTGAGAAAAGACTAAAGGTACTGTACCATTGTTTTAATGAAATTTCTTCGGTCCGTACAGGCAACTAATTGTCGAAAGGTTTCTAAATTTGTTAGCAGGAATTTGCTTCGAAAGGAGGAAATAATATACCATAAATCCCTTCGTTTATCAGAAAGGAGCTGGGCAAAATGCAAATAACCGTACGAGGGAAAAACATTAAGGTTACCGACGCGTTGAGAAATTATGTAGAAAAAAGGCTTGCCAAGCTGGACCGGTACTTTAATAATTTCGGTGAAGCACAGGTAACGCTTTCTGTAGAACGGGAAAACCACCGTATTGAGGTTACGATTCCGGTAAACGGAATGATTTTACGCGGTGAGGAAGCCACCCACGACATGTATGCCGCGGTGGATGTAGTGGTAGAGAAACTGGAGAAGCAGGTGGAGCGTTACAAGAAGCGGTTCAACCGGCGGGCACGCCAGATCGCCAATTCCGGTGTAGAGGCTCCGGCGCCTGAGATCAAGGAAGAACCCGTGGAAGAAAACAGCGTGGTAAGGGTTAAGCGTTTCACGATGAAGCCGATGAATATAGATGAGGCCTTAATGCAGATTAATCTGCTCGGTCACAGCTTCTTTGTTTTTACTAATGCGGAGACGGAAGCCGTAAACGTTATATACCGGCGGAAAGACGGAAATTATGGGCTGATTGAGCCGGAAGGATAATATCCCGGTCCATGTGGGGAGATTAAGATGAGTAAATTAGGAAACGGGCAGGTATCTTTGTGTGAAGAGATGCTTCGCAACATTCCGGATGTGGTTTCTGCCCGCGTAACATTGAGCCCGGAGAATACCGCAAGTTCTGTTCAGGTGCTGGCAGGGGCGGAGCGCAGTGCGGCGGAAGTTGCTGCGGATGTGGTAGCGGTAATGAAGAAGTATTTTGCGGTTGATGTCAAACCGGAAATGGTTACCGTTGCGCACCTTCAAGAACCGCCGCAGACCGATAACACCATGTCCATTGAACGACGTCCTCGCTTTGCCGGTCTTAACATCAGTTCAAAGGGCAACCAGGTCGAGATCAAGGTGGAGATCGCGAACGAGGGTACGGTTGTTAACGGGATCGCGGTAGGTCCTTCTTCCACCCGTAACCGCCAGCGGTTGATCGCCCAGGCCACGCTCATAGCCTTGGGCAACTGGATCCAGGGCGGGCACACCTTCATCCTGGAGGATCTCACGGTGGCCTCCCTGGCCGGCAAGAGAGTGGCTCTTGTGGCCGTCTCGCTCCTTTCCCCCATGGGGGAGGAGTTTTTAACCGGAAGCGCGGTAGTTGACGAGGAAGAAGCCGATGCCATCATAAGGGCGACACTGGATGCGGTTAACCGCCGCCTGAGCGTGCTGACCGGTTGAATGGAAACGCTCAAAGTGCTAAAATAGTTTAAGTCAGCAAAGCTCAATCTTAGTTAATAGTCAAAATTAAGGAACCGTTAAGGTTCCTTAATTTATGTGGAGGGGATAACCCTGCTTAAGCTGTTAAGCAACATTTTGGACGATAACGCCAAGGTAATCAAAAAGCTGAAACGTTCGATAACCCAGATTAACGAATACGAGCCTTCGATGCAAGCGCTTTCCGACGCCGCACTCGCCGCGAAAACCGGAGAATTCCGTGAACAGTTGGACCAGGGAGCAGGGCTCGACGACATCCTGCCGGAGGCTTTTGCCGTGGTGCGCGAAACGTCCCGCCGGGTAACCGGGATGCGTCATTTCGATGTGCAGATGATGGGCGGGATGGTGCTCCACCAGGGCCGGATTGCGGAGATGAAGACCGGTGAAGGCAAGACGCTTGTGGCGACACTCCCGGTTTATCTCAACGCACTTACCGGCAAGGGTGTCCATGTCGTTACCGTTAACGACTACCTGGCCCGCAGGGACGCGGAATGGATGGGACAGATATACCGTTTTTTGGGCCTGAATGTCGGTGTTGTGGTACACGGCCTGGATTGGAACGCCCGGAAAAAGGCATACGGGGCGGATGTAACCTACGGTACGAATAACGAGTTCGGCTTTGACTACCTCCGGGACAACATGGCGCTCGGTCCGGATGAGGTGGTCCAGCGGGGACATTACTTCGCCATCGTTGATGAGGTTGATTCCATCCTGATCGACGAAGCGCGCACACCGCTTATTATTTCAGGCCCTTCCGCCAAGCCGACGGATCTTTATTACACCTTCGCCCGGCTGGTGCCCCGTCTTCAAGCCGAGAAGGATTACGTGACGGATGAAAAGGCGCATACTGTTACCACGACTGAATCCGGCGTGGCTAAAGTGGAGAAGTTTCTCAAGGTGGATAACCTTTCCGATGAAAAGAACATCGAGCTGATGCACCATTTGCGGCAGGCGCTCAAGGCCCATGCCTTGATGAAGCGGGACCGGGATTATGTCGTTAAAGACGGTCAGGTTATCATCGTTGATGAGTTCACCGGACGGTTGATGTTCGGGCGCAGGTACAGCGAGGGGCTGCATCAGGCGATCGAGGCCAAGGAAGGGGTTAAAATCGAACGGGAATCGCAAACCCTGGCCACCATCACCTTCCAGAACTACTTCAGAATGTACGAAAAGCTTGCCGGGATGACCGGCACCGCGGCGACGGAAGAAGAGGAGTTCCGGAAGATTTACGGGATTGACGTGGTGGTCATCCCGACGCACAAGCCGATGATCCGGCAGGACTTACCGGACGCTGTTTTTAAGACCGAACGCGGGAAGTTCAGAATGGCGGTGGAAGAAATAGCCAGCCGGCATGCCACCGGGCAGCCGGTGTTGGTGGGGACGATTTCTATAGAGAAGTCGGAAATCATCAGCGATATGTTGAAAAGGCGCGGGATTCCGCATAACGTGCTCAACGCGAAACACCACGAAAAGGAAGCCGAGATTGTCGCGCAGGCCGGACGCCTGGGTATGGTGACCATTGCCACCAACATGGCCGGCCGCGGCACGGATATTCTTTTGGGGGGCAACCCGGTTTTTCTGGCCAAAGAAGAGCTGCGGCGTTCCTACCCGGTGACGGTGGTCGCGGAAGCGACCGAGTACGGGGAACCCTCGACGCCGGAGGTGGCGGAGGCGCGGAAGGCGTTTAAAGAAATTCTGGCCGGGATAACCAAAACCTGTGAAGCCGAACGGGAAAAGGTAGTCGCCCTTGGAGGGCTGCATATTGTAGGCACGGAGCGGCATGAAAGCCGCCGTATCGATAACCAGCTTCGAGGCCGTTGCGGCCGGCAGGGGGACCCGGGATCAACGCAGTTTTTCTCATCACTTGAGGACGACCTTTTGCGGCTGTTCGGCGGCGACACGATTTCCGGCCTTGCCACCAGACTGGGGCTGGAAGAGGATGTGCCGATCGAGCATTCCCTGGTAACGCGCTCGCTTGAAACCGCCCAGAAACGGGTGGAAAGCCGTAACTTCTCTGTACGCAAACATGTTCTTGAGTACGACGACGTGATGAATCAGCAGCGTGAAATCATTTACGGCCAGCGCCGGCAGGTTCTCTTCGGCGAGGATACCCAGAAGATAATCAGCGGGATGATCGAAGAGGTTGTTTCACGTGCGGTGGCGACCTACTGCCCGGATGGCGTGCACGCTGAAGACTGGGATTTCAAAGCCATGGCGGATTACGCAACCCAAGTTCTTGTTCCCGACGGGATCGATCCTGACGAACTCAGCGGCAGGCGGCGCGAGGAAATAGAAGAAATACTTCTGGAACGGGCGCATTCTTTCTATGATCAGCGGGAGAGGGAACTCGGTTCGCAGACGATGCGGGAACTCGAACGTTTGATCGTTTTACGGCTGGTGGATGAAAGGTGGATGGACCACCTCGATGCGATGGACCAGTTGCGCGAGGGGATCGGGCTCAGAGCGTACGGCCAGCGCGACCCGCTTGTGGAATATAAATTTGAGAGCTACGAAATGTTTCAGAACATGGTGGCTTCAATTCAGGAGGACACCGTCCGCTACCTGTTCCGCGTGCGGGTTGCGGAAGCACCCGAGCGGAGACAGATGGTCGAAAACCGGCAGGCCGAGGAAGGCAACGGACAAACGGTACGGCGGGAGCAAAAGGTGGGACGTAATGACCCTTGTCCGTGCGGGAGCGGAAAAAAATACAAGAAGTGCTGCGGCCGGCAGGTTTCGACGGGGTAAGGTCCGAGGTCCAACGTTCAAGGTCCGAGGTCCGACGTCCGAGGTCCGAGGTCCAAGGTCCAAGGTCAGGAGTCAGAAGTCCTACATGCCGCATTCAGTGGTGCCACGTAGGATGAAAATATGGACCCGTAAGCTTGGAATTTAGGAGCAGTGTTGTAACATACACGGAACGCGGCGAGGCTCATCGCCGCGCCCATCGAAAGAACGCTTATTTTCGAGGGAGACAGGAGGATAAATATGTTCACGGAACTAAGGCGGGACCTCGAGGTTTTAGAAGAGAGAATTGGAAGCCTCGGGGCCTCTCTTTGACACTTCTGCCAAAGAACAGAGGATTGCAGAATTAGAAAAACAAATGGCTCTGCCGGGATTCTGGGATGATCAAGGGCGTGCCCAGGAGGTTTCCCGGCAACTGGCCGTCCTGCGCAACGTGTTGTCCGAATATCAACGCCTGCGTCAGGGGCATGAGGAAATCTGCATGCTGCTTGAGCTGGCGGAAGAGGAAGACGACGGGCGGTTGGCGTCCGATCTGGCAAAGGATGTAAAGGTTCTTGCCGGGGAGGTCGCAGCCATTGAAATGGCCGTACTGCTTTCGGGTCCTTACGATTCATACGGCGCCATTGTCACCTTGCATGCGGGCGCCGGGGGTACGGACGCCCAGGACTGGGTGGCGATGCTCTTCAGGATGTATACCCGCTGGGCTGAGGGACACGGCTACCGGGTCCAAACCCTCGACCTGCTGCTTGGAGATGAAGCGGGTTTAAAGAGTGTTACCTTCGAGGTTGCAGGGGACAACGCCTATGGTTATCTCCGGGCGGAGCGAGGTGTGCACCGCCTTGTTCGCATCTCTCCCTTTGACGCCGGCGGCAGGCGGCACACCTCTTTTTCCTCTGTGGATGTGCTGCCCATGGTGGAGGACGATACCGGGGTGGAGATTAAGCCGGATGAGGTCAGGATCGACACATTCAGGGCGAGCGGCGCCGGCGGGCAGCACGTCAACAAGACGGAGTCGGCGGTCCGGATTACGCACCTGGATACCGGGATTTCGGTAACCTGCCAGAGCGAGCGCTCCCAGGCGGCGAACAAGGCCGCCGCTTTTACGATTCTGAGAGCGAAACTTCTGGACCTGAAGCTCAAGGAGCGGGAGGCGGAGCTGGCGACAATCAGGGGGGAACAGCGCGAGATCGCTTGGGGCAGCCAGATCCGCTCGTACATACTGAATCCTTACAGCCTGGTTAAAGACCACCGGACGAACCTCGAACGCGGCAATGTCCAGGCGGTGCTTGACGGTGAAATCGACGACTTTATACATGCCCTCCTGCAATCCGAGGCGCAGGAGCGCAGCAACCAGGTTCAGACCGGTTGACCTTTACTGCCGGGATGAAAATAGTGGGGATAAGAGTTAGGCCAAGTTATAAATAAGTTTGAAACCGGGAGGTTCCCATCCTACCCGGTTTTTTTTATTCTTACGGTCGAAAAGGCTGTTTTTCCCAGGGTAAAAGGAGGATTTAACCGCAGAAGCGCGAATTAGATAAAACGTTTCACCCTGAACAGCCTCGGGGTGCGTTGCAAAACAAATTAATCGAGTAGAAAAACAGCCTAACGGCTTTCGGCGGTCAATCTTAGAAAGGGTCCCGGATACCGCGAAAAACAAGCATGGCGCGGACGGCGAGCCTGACAAAGCCAGGCGCAGTTTTGCAACGGCCTCCTCGGGGGTTTCTTGGTTCACGGTTTAAGGTTAGTCTGACGAAGAGGCGGTGCTTCTTTCGTATAATCCGGCAGTAATTATGGGATGGTGATGCACACAAGGAACCCTTATGAGGGCATGCTAAGCATCAGGGGTGCCGATGTTCGGCAGGGTGGTCGGGGATGTTGTACTTTTCTTAATCGGGGTTATCATGATCGCCCTGGGGCTGGACCTTTTCCTGGTGCCGAACAAGATCGCAGCCGGCGGGATAAGCGGTATCGCCACGGTACTCCATTATCTTTTCGGTTTTCCAGTCGGTGTATCCATGCTGGCGCTAAATGTACCGCTTTTCTTCTGGGGATTGTTCCGCCTGGGTTTGGGTTTCAGCCTGCGCTCGCTTTTAGGAACGGTGCTGCTTTCCGGTGCGGTGGACCTTCTTGTGCCGTACCTGCCTGTTCCGACTGCCGATGCCTTCCTGTCGAGTCTATACGGTGGTGTTTTGCTGGGGCTGGGGTTGGGCGCTGTCTTCCGGGCCAAGGCAACTACCGGCGGGACTGATTTGGCGGCGGCGATCCTGCGAAGTTATGTCGGGACTAATGTCGGCCAGTTGCTGTTCTTCATCGACGGGACGGTTGTTCTTACCGCCGGTTTCGCTTTTAGATCACCCGAACTGGCGATGTACGCGCTTATCACCATCTTCGTCTCCGCCTGGGTGATTGACGTTGTCCAGGAGGGGCTGGGGTACACTAAGGCCTTTTTAATAGTGTCGGAAAAATATTCGGAAATCGCAAAAATTGTGCTGACGGAACTCGACCGGGGTGTGACGCTCTGGAAGGGGACGGGAGCCTATACCGGGGAAGACCGTACACTTCTGCTATCGGTGGTATCCAGGAGCGAGGTTACGCGGCTAAAGGAAGTGGTCTACCGGATAGATCCCCGTGCTTTTATAGTCTTAGCCGATGTTCATGAGGTTTTAGGAGAGGGGTTCAAGGAATACAGAAGGCAGAGAGTAAAAGGTTATTCAACACCTAAGATTCAACGGTCAAGTTTAATAGGCAGGAAAAGACGATAATCCGGCAAATTGAATTCTATCAACGGCGCATTATAGATCGCCTGTTGGTTCGGAGGTTGGGATAGATGTCTATACCTTTTCATGTGTTACAGGGAAAAGTGCAGGAGATACGACGATATATCATCCTGATGACCACCGCAGCGGGTTCCGGTCATCCCGGAGGATCTCTCTCCGCTACCGATATCGTAGCGGCGTTGTATTTTGATGTGATGCGGATCGACCCCAAACGGCCGGATGATCCCGACAGGGACCGGTTCGTGCTGTCCAAGGGACATGCAGCCCCGCTTCTGTATGCAACCCTGGCGGAACGCGGCTTTTTCCCTGTGAAGGAACTTATGACGCTCCGGAAACTCGGGAGCCGTTTGCAGGGGCATCCGGACATGCGCAAACTACCGGGTGTAGAGATGTCTACCGGTTCGCTGGGCCAGGGACTTTCAGCGGCGAACGGGATGGCGCTTGCGGCACGGCTTGACGGCCGGGACTACCGGGTTTACGTTTTGCTCGGCGACGGGGAAACCCAGGAAGGCCAGGTGTGGGAAGCGGCAATGGCGGCGGCGCATTACAAGCTGGATAACCTTACCGCCTTTCTGGATTACAACGGGCTGCAAATAGACGGACCGGTGGAGGAGGTCATGTCGCTCGGGCAGGTGGCGGATAAATGGAGGGCTTTCGGCTGGCACGTCATCGAAATCGACGGTCACGATCTCAAGGCGATCCTGCAGGCGGTGGAAGAGGCAAAAAATGTTAAGGGCAAACCAACCATGGTGGTGGCCCGGACGATAAAAGGCAAAGGCGTATCCTTCATGGAAAACCAGGTGGACTGGCACGGCTCAGCGCCGAAGGGAGAGCAGGCGACGAAAGCCTTAATCGAACTCGGGGCGCCCCGGTAGGTAAAGGATGAAGAATGAAGGCGGAAATCTGAAAATCGGCGCTGGAAATAGCGATTTACCTGTTGACACATATTTATTTTCTTGATTCATGGCGTTCTTGTCCAGCACTCAATATGATTTGCGTCATAGCTAATGATTGCCTTTCTCCTGGAATACTTACAGTGATGAGTTGAGTGCTGGATTGGCGGTGAGATTTATTTCCGGAGGAGGTACTACAAAATGTCGGAGAAAATAGCTACCCGGGAAGCGTATGGCAAGGCGCTGGTTCAAATCGGCGCGGAAAACCCGGATGTGGTGGTTCTTGATGCGGACCTGTCTAAATCCACGAAGACGATAGATTTTAAGAAGGCATATCCTGATCGGTTCTTCGATTTCGGCGTGGCGGAACAGAATATGATCGGTACCGCTGCGGGCCTTGCGGCTGCGGGAAAGATCCCGTTCTGCTCCAGCTTTGCGGTTTTCGCTACCGGCAGGGTTTTCGACCAGGTGCGGCAGAGTGTCGCTTATCCGCGTTTAAATGTAAAGATAGGCGCCAGCCATGCCGGAATCACGGTAGGAGAAGACGGCAGTTCCCACCAATCGATTGAGGATATCGCGCTGATGCGGGTGCTTCCGAATGTGACGGTGTTTGTTCCCGCGGACGCCGTGGAGGTGGCAGGCGCCGTGCGGGCGGCAGCGGCCATTAACGGCCCGGTTTACATACGCCTCGGGCGTGCTCCGGTACCGGTTTTGCACGGGGAAGATTTTGTGTTCAAACCGGGTGAAGCGGTAATGCTCCGGGATGGAAACGACGCCACCATTATATCCACCGGGATAATGGTCGCCGTTGCACTGGAGGCCGCGGATGCTTTAAGCAGGGAAGGGATCGAGGTTCGGGTGCTCGATATTCACACAATCAAGCCAATCGATGTGTCGGCGGTGGTACAGGCGGCGCGGGAGACCGGCGCTGTCGTTACCGCGGAGGAACACAGCATAATCGGCGGCCTGGGCAGCGCCGTGGCGGAGGTATTGGCGGAAAACTATCCGGTGCCCCTTAAGAGAGTGGGGATTGAGGACAGCTTCGGCGAGTCAGGGAAACCCGACGAACTGATGGCCAAGTACGGGCTTACCTCAGCCAATATTGTGCTATCGGTTAAAAGGGCAATGAAACGGAAGAGGTAAAGTTATAAATCAAGTCCCAAGTCGAAAGTCCAAAGTCCAAAGTCCTGGGTCCCGATCCAGTAATATGGAGACCGGCAAGTTGCGAGTGAGAGGGAATAGAAAAACTCAACGGAAGCCGACCTGATTTCGGCTTTAATCCTCCTGCGTACAGGGTGCCTGAGACGGCATTCTGATAACGTTTCCCTTCAAACATACCTCCTGAAAAGTTAGATCCATTAAGGGAAAGCTACCCATAGGCGATTTCATTCGACTTTGTCTTCGCAAACTCCAACCCACTATCCTTTTTTTGTTTTATTAGGAACCCGAGGTAACAAGTTCCTTACTTTTTTTCCCGTTTTTAGAGGATTTAATAGGCGAATGTCGAATGGACAAGTAAGTTGGCGTTCTTCAGTTAACCACGAAGTAACTATTCAGCCGCTTCGTGTTTCTCTGTCGGAACGCGGCGAGATGCCAGCAGAGCGCGAAAGCCGGCCTGGGGTAGCGCGGAGCGTACATAGAAGTACGTGAGCACTGCCCCTGGCCGGCTGACAAAGCCATGTGCAGCATATCGCCGCGCCCGACGACCAGGACACCTGAATAGTTACACCACGAAGAACCATCAGGAATAATACGGGACGCTTAAAACAATTGCCGTTTATCCAATCAATTTTAGTTTATAGCGAGCCGATGTAATAACAAGACGCAGACTGAGTTTTAAGCGCCTGGCAGGAGTGATTTTTATTGGTAAGACTGTACAACGTTACGAAGATTTATCCGAACGCCGTCAAAGCCCTTACAGACGTGACTATCGCCTTAAACAAGGGGGAGTTCCTCTTTGTGACGGGGCCAAGCGGCGCGGGAAAGACCACGCTTATAAGGCTTATTTGCCGGGAGGAGCTGCCCACACGGGGTCAGGTGATCTTCGACGGCAAGAATATCTCACGGTTGAAACACAGGGAAGTGGCTCTCTTCCGCCGGCGTATAGGTATGGTTTTTCAAGACTTCCGGTTGCTGCCGCGTAAAACCGTGTTTGAAAACGTGGCGCTGGCCCTCGAGATTAACGGTGTTCCCTGGCGTGAGATCAAAAGGCGGGTTCCCGAGGTGCTCGATCAGGTCGGACTCCTTGCGAAAGCTCGCGCCTTCCCCGGCCAGCTTTCGGGCGGGGAACAGCAGCGGGTATCACTAGCCCGGGCTCTTGTCAACCGGCCTTGCCTGGTGATGGCGGATGAGCCTACCGGAAACCTGGACACCGAAAACGCCCGCGAGCTTATCAGGCTTCTCCTGGAGATAAACCGGGAGGGTACCACGGTGTTGATGGCCACACACGCCCTGGATATCGTCAACGCGCTCGACAAAAGGATTATCAGCCTCAACGAAGGCCGCCTTGTGGAATACGAGTCACGGGGAAGCTATCTGTATGGTACTTAGGACCCTCTGGCGCTGGTGGCGGGAGGCTTTCATTTCCCTTTTCCGCAACGGGTGGATGGCGGTATCGGCTGCAGGAATGGTTTTGGTAGCCCTTCTTATTCTCGGTTTTGTTTGTCTGCTGGCTCTGAATGCCGCGCATTTTTCGCAGGCGGTCGAAGAAGGAATTGACGTGGCGGTATTCGTCCGGGAGGATGTTTCCCCTGACCTTGTTTCTCAACTGGGAAAGGAACTGGGGAAAATAGAAGGCGTGGCCGGGATTACGTTTGTGCCTAAAGAGAAGGCTCTTGAGAAACTGAGACGGGACCTCGGGGAAAGAAGCGGCCTTCTAAACGGGCTTGAAGACGACAACCCGTTGCCCGATACTTTCCGGTTGCGCCCCAAAGATGCGTCTTTGGTACCGCTGATTGCCAAACAGGCGGCGACCTTTCCAAGTGTTGAAAAGGTGCGTTACGGGGAAGGTGTAGTGGAAAAACTTTTACAGCTTACCAACTGGGTGAGGATTGCCGCGGTCGGACTGGTTGTGCTTTTCGGCCTGGCGGCGGTATTCTTGACCATGACCACCATCCGTCTTTCCATCCTGAACCGCCAGGAGGAAATCGGCGTCATGAAGCTCCTTGGCGCGACGAACTGGTTTGTACGGGGTCCCTTCATCCTGGAGGGAATTATTATAGGTTTCATCGGCGCCGTGCTGGCTGCGGGATTGCTTTACTACGGTTACACCTCTCTTCTTCAACAGGTTAACGAAGCGTCTCTTATTTTCGTGCAGCCCGTGCCGGGCAGCGATGTGGCCGTCCCGCTTTTCGGTTCCCTTTTGGGGTGCGGGGTTTTGCTGGGTGCGGTTGCCAGCGCTTTGTCAATACACCGTTCCCTGACGGTGTAAATATTTGGTTCCGGCTTGTCCGGGTTAGGGAGAGATGTTGGTGCGTTTTTGGCGAAGCCTCATCGTAGTATTCCTTGTTGCAAGTCTGTTTACGGGCGCCTTGTCTGCCGCCTGGGGGAAGACCCTGGAGGAAAGGCTTAAAGAAACCAGAAACAAGATGACCCAAAAACGCAGCGCGGTAACCCAAACGAAGCGAACCGTTAACAGCTTCATTCAGGAAATTCAAAAGCTGGACCAGGCCATCCGGGACAAATCACGCGAAATTGACAACTTAGACCAGGAGTTGGGCGCAACCGAGGCCAAGCTTCGGAAAGCCGAGCGTGACCTGAAGGACGCCGAGGACCGTCTCAACGAGACCGTAGCCGTATTCCGCCAGCGCCTTCGGGCGATCTACGAAGAGGGAAATGTCAGCTATCTGGACGTGCTGTTTGGCGCCACCGATTTTAACGACCTGATTTCTCGGGCGGAGTTCTTGCGCGAGATCACATCCTTTGATAAGGCCCTGGTGGACGAGATGACTGTCCGCCGGGAGGCCGTGGCGGATTATAAAGAGAAGGTTGAAGCCCAACGCAACCATCTGGCTGACCTTCGTTCCCAACAGGTATCCGCAAAGGTTCAGCTGGCATCCCGCCAGGATGAAAAAGAGGTTCTGCTCGCGGACAGCAAGGATGATCTGAAACGTTTCGAGAAGGAACTCGACGCCCTTGAGGCCCAGGAACGCGAAATCCTGCGCCAGATCGCCGTCGAAAGGGCAAAACAAGGGAAGCGTGTTGCCGGAGCGTTTCTCTGGCCTTGTCCGAGTTCGAGGGTTATTTCCTCAGGGTACGGCAACAGGATGCATCCTATCCTTCACCAGATGCGCTACCATTCCGGGATCGACATTGCCGCGTCTTACGGTGTGCCGGTTGTGGCGGCTCAGGACGGGACGGTGATTTACGTGGGCACAATGAGTGGTTACGGCAATGTTGTGATGCTGGACCACGGCGGGGGATTGACAACGCTTTACGCTCACCTCTCCAGTTACAGCGTCCGTGAAGGGCAAAAGGTAAAGTGCGGGAGTCAGATCGCGCGCGTTGGAAGCACCGGCATGTCGACGGGGCCGCATCTGCACTTTGAGGTACGGCTTAACGGTACACCCCAGAACCCGACCGGTTATCTGTAGGAGTTGCATTCACGGTTGTTGCTTTGGTCACGACTTTTAAACACCGGCAGGTTTTCAGCCGGTGTTTTGACCTTTTGGCATAGTTTTCAGACGGCGCCGGTATTTATGGTATAATGGTAACTATTCAGCCGCTTAGTGTTTCTCTGACGGAACGCGGTGAGATGCAAGCAGAGCGCGAAAGCCGGCCTGGGGTAGCGCGGAGCGTACACAGAGTACGTGAGCACTGCCCCTGGCCGGCTGACAAAGCCATGCGCAGCATATCGCCGCGCCCGACGACCGGGACACCTGAATAGTTACGTATAATGTAAAGCAGTTTTCCGGAGACAAGGAGCGGTCAAAGGACGGGGGGATTGCGTGCGGTTATACAGTGTAAGCCGGTTCTGGTTGGTGGCCGGATGCATAGGGTTGGTGGTATTAGGCCTTTTAATCGGGCTGGCGGCTGCGTTTGTCGGGTTAAACCAGGCGGAAAACCTGTTTGAAGTCGTTTCTCTCATCCGTTCGAATTACATCGAGGAGGTAAACCTTAAACAGCTTCTTAACGGGGCAACTAAAGGAATAGTCGATTCCCTTGATGATCCCTATTCGGTTTACCTGGAACCGAAGCTTTACAAACACCTTAAGGAGCAGATCAGGGGGTCGTTCGGCGGCCTGGGGATTGTTGTCGGCATGAGAGACGATCAGCTGACCGTTATCAGGCCGTTTCCGGATACGCCGGCGGGACGGGCGGGGATAAAGGCCGGGGACGTAATCGTGAAGATCGGTGAACGTGAGGTTGAAGGGCTTGACCTGGAAACGGCGGTAAACCTCATGCGCGGACCGGTAGGAACAAAGGTGACGCTGACAATAATGCGTCACGGGAGCAACCCGTTGCGGGTGACTCTCAACCGGGAAGAAATAAGCGTGCCGTCGGTTGAGGGAAAGCTTCTCCCCGAAAAAATCGGATATATTTCTGTCGCCCAGTTTACCGAAAAAACGCCGCGCGAACTGGACGGGGTCATCAACAACCTTAAAGCCAGGGGCATGAGGGCGGTAATTCTTGATCTGCGCGATAACCCCGGCGGGGAGCTTTATGCGGCGGTGGCGGTGGCGGATTACTTTGTGCCGCGGGGACCGGTGGTTTACGTTAAATACCGGGGAGGCCGGGAAGAGGTTCACAAGGCTGATGCCTACCGGCTCTCGTTGCCGCTGGTGGTTCTGGTAAACGAAAACAGCGCCAGCGCGGCGGAGATTGTTGCCGGCGCCATTAAAGATACAAGAACGGGTGTGGTGATAGGTACCAGAACTTTCGGGAAAGGTGTGGTTCAGACCGTTTACGATCTCGGAAACGGAGCCGGACTGAAGCTCACCACCGCCAAGTATCTTACGCCGAAGAGGCGCGATATCAACAAAAAAGGTGTGGAGCCGGACGTAAAAGTAGAGCAGCCCGTTGATGATAACACAGACCGTCAGCTTTCGGCGGCACAGGAGAGACTGATAAAAGACCTGAGTGAGCATGCTTTGCCGAATGCGGCCGGCGAATAGAGAGGTGGGATGTGAGAAGTTGGAAGTGAGAATAGGAGGGTGGATTCGCCCAGCGAATTCCTTCAACTCTCTCACCTCTGACTTCGCGCCTCGCACTTCCCAGTGGTGTCCGGGGCTCGGTATAACAGCCAAGTTGAGCCATTGACAGTTCAACTTGCGGACTCTTATAATTTTTTTAAACAAAGTCGATTGTCCCACGAAAATGTGAGGAGTGATAAAGAATGTGTGAGGCTAATGCTTACCTTCGCCAGGGAGAGAATGAAGAACTGGTGTTCGAAATGGTGGATAAAGTGGTTCCTTTTGAGGACGGACTGATGCTTGAAGATATTTACGGGAGGCGGAAGATCGTCAAGGCCAGAATAAAGGAACTGGCCCTAGTTGACCACAAGATCATTCTTGAGCGGGAGTAAACTACGCAACGGCAAGCCATTGAAGCCCGGCAGCGGGCTTTTCTTTTTTAAACTCGGGACTCGTGACTTATTTCTCGGACCAGGGGTGGAGGTTGAATGTCAAAGAGAATTAAGGAAGGACTGCAGTTGACTTTTGAGGATCTTGCCGGGCCGCAGACACTTGAGGAATTAAAGAACAGCATCAGCAATTGTCAGAAATGCGGTCTTGCCGCCAATAGGACCAACGTGGTTTTTGGTGACGGCAACCCCTTCGCGTTGGTGATGTTTGTGGGAGAAGGACCGGGCGCAGATGAAGACAGGCTCGGACAGCCGTTTGTGGGGGCGGCGGGCAAGCTCTTAGATCGTATCCTTGCTGCTTGCGAGATAACCCGCGAAGAGGTTTACATAGCAAATATCGTTAAGTGCCGGCCTCCCGGCAACCGCGTCCCGTTGAAGGAAGAAGCCGAAGCCTGCATTACTTTTCTGCAGCAGCAAATCGGGCTTATTAAACCAAGGATCATGGTGCTGCTGGGCTCAACGGCCTTGCAGAACCTGGTAAGCCCGGACGCGAGGATTACCAGGGTGCGCGGTCAGTGGCTGGGTCCGCTCTACGGGGCCAAGGTAATGCCCACCTACCACCCGGCGGCGCTCTTACGCGATCCCAGCAAGAAACGAGAGGTGTGGGAGGACTTCCAAAAGATCCGGGACGAATATAAAGCCTTGAAGAATAGTTGAAGAGTAAAGTCACCACGCCGTGATTCCTTGCTGGCGGGCTTGCTGTAAGATGGCTGTCAGACGGCTTTCCGCCGCACTGATATTAAAAACACTTGTATCCACAAACTCCATGTCGCAGAAATTAAACTGCTTGTGTCTGATCCTGACGAGTTCAAGTACCCGGTGGAATTCTTCAAGCAGAGGTTGTTTCCGTCTTGGACGAATTACAAAGGGAAGCGGCACGCTGTTTAACTCCTTTCATCCGGCGATCGACGACTGTTACAGTCTATGCCGGAACCAGGTACAATTAGCACCCATGAGACGTATTTGAAAATTGACGCGGCTTAAAAACTTGACGATTCACAGTTTATCTGGTTAACTATAAAAAAGCAGTTAAAATTTATCGCTGAGTTCTCTAAGCAGAAACGGGGGAACCAGGTTATTGGGGTGAGTCCCGGCGCTCAAAGGTAGTATGGCTGAAGTTGCCTTAATATTAAATGGGCTGGGCTAAAGCTAAAAGCAAGACAAATTACCGATTGAGTGCCGGGTAGGGTTAACTTTCAACCCGAACCCGTCAGCTAACCTCGTAAGCGTGGAAGGATTTGTGGAACGCCGGTTATGGTGTTTTACTTATGATTGTGCGCACTCCTGAGAGAACTCCGGAGTGTGTTGTTATTTTTGGAGGTGGATAGTTTATTAAAGGTTTCGCCCGAAACCTGGGAACCGGAAACCCCATCAGGAATTCCACCGTGCCGGATGAACCCATACGCGTTCGCTGCTGATACCACGACTTAGCTCCAGCCCCGGTTTTTGAAGGGATTGAGGATTTATCCCCTTGTATGGTGAAAGGAGTGTGCGTATATGGGCAGACTGTTAATCGCTTCTAACAGACTACCGGTTACCATTGCCCGGAAGAAAGACGAATATCACTTCTCGCCCAGTATCGGCGGTTTGGCTACGGGACTTAAGTCTTTTCACGGCGCGCAAGACAGCATCTGGGTAGGATGGCCCGGAGAGGTGCAGGACGATAAAGACCGGGATTTCATTAAGGACAGGCTATTGAAGGAGTTTAACTGCTACCCGGTCTTCCTTTCTTCGCATGATGTCGACGGGTACTACGGCGGTTTCAGCAACAAGACCGTCTGGCCGCTTTTTCATTATTTCCCTTCCTACACTGTATACGAAGAAGCGTACTGGCAAGCCTATGGGCGGGTAAACGAGATTTTTTGCGCCGAAATTTTAAGCATCGCAAAGCCTGACGACACCATCTGGATCCACGACTACCATTTCATGCTCCTTCCCAGGCTGTTGAGGGCGGCGTTGCCCGAGGCAACCATAGGTTTTTTCCTCCATATACCTTTCCCTTCCTTCGAGTTGTTCCGGCTGTTGCCATGGCGCCGGGAGATCCTTGCGGGACTCCTCGGCGCGGACCTTATCGGTTTTCATACTTACGATTACGTGCGGCACTTTCTGAGCAGCGTGCTCCACCTGCTGGGTTACGACCATAAGATGGGCGAGATCACCACCAGGGATGGTGTTGTTAAGGTTGATTCGTTTCCCATGGGGATCGATTACGACCGGTTCTCCCAGGCCGTTTACGAAGTCAAGGTTCAGAAAGAAGCCAAAGCTTTGCGGCAGAGGTTGCGAGGCACGAAGATCATCCTGTCGATTGACCGGCTGGATTACACCAAGGGTATACCGCAGCGTTTGGAAGCCTTCGATCTATTTCTGACAAAATATCCGCAATGGCACGAGAAGGTGACGCTTATCCTGGTCACCGCGCCGTCACGGGTAAGTCTGGACCAGTACCGGCTTTTGAAAAAGCAGGTTGACGAACTGGTGGGTAACATTAACGGGAAGTACGCCACGGTCGGGTGGGTTCCCATCCAGTACCTGAGCCGTTCACTGTCCTTCCAGCCTCTCGTGGCCATGTACGACGTCGCGGACATCGCCCTTATTACGCCGCTCCGGGACGGCATGAACCTTATCGCCAAGGAGTACATCGCCACAAAGGTGGAAGGAAAAGGGGTCCTGATCATCAGCGAGATGGCCGGGGCGGCGAGCGAGTTGGGCGAAGCCGTGGTTATAAACCCGAATAATAAAGAAGAGGTGGCGGATGCCCTGAAAGAAGCACTGGAAATGCCCGAAGAAGAACAAATAGTAAGAAACAGGGTGATGCAGAAGCGGCTGAAACGCTGGAACGTGACGCAGTGGGCGGACAAGTACATTGAAAAGCTCATTGAGGCCAAGAAACGCCAGGAAGGATTTCTGGTTAAGCGGTTGAGCCCCGGAGCCAGGGTCAAGCTGGTGAAAGATTACACCAGGGCCGGCCGCCGTCTGATCTTTCTCGATTATGACGGAACGCTTGTACCGTTTTTCGACAAGCCCGAGAACGCAACACCGGACAAAGAGGTTTTGGGGCTTCTCGAAAAATTGGCCGCCAGTGAAAAAAATGAAGTAGTCCTTATAAGTGGGCGCGGAAGGGACATGCTCGAAAAATGGTTCGAGGCGCTGCCGGTGAGTCTTATCGCCGAACACGGTTTGTATATTAAAGAAAAGCGCAGCCAGTGGGTTATGACTGAGCCTCTCACCGGCGAGTGGAAGGATGAAATGCGTTCCATATTCGAGTTCTATGTCGACAGAACACCGGGGTCTTTTGTGGAGGAAAAAGACTTTTCCCTGGTGTTCCATTACCGGAAGGCGGAACCGGAGCTGGGTTCGCTGAGGGCCGGGGAGTTGATGAACAATATCGCCGATCTCACGGTGAACTCGCAGCTTCAGGTGCTGCAAGGCAACAAAGTGGTCGAGGTCAAAAACAGGGGTATCAATAAAGGTAAGGCGGCATTACGCTGGCTTGTAAAAGACGAATGGGATTTCGTACTGGCTGTGGGCGATGACTGGACGGATGAGTATATCTTTGCCGTTCTTCCCGAGACGGCTTACTCCATCAAGGTGGGGTTGGTTCCGTCACAGGCAAAATTAAACCTCCCGTCGGTTAAAGAGGTATTATCACTGTTGAGGGAACTGGTATAATACCTGTAATCACAAGTCGTTCACACGGAGGTTCTTATGCCTTTTGATTTTCCGGCTTTAAAAATGTTTATACCCGCATTTTTTGTTTTGGGAGGACTCCTTGCCGGCATAGTCTTAGAAAAGATGGTTATAGCCGGCATCCACAGGATGGCCCGGAGGACTAAATGGCAGGGTGATGAAATTATTATCGGCGCATTTTATCGAATAATAATATTCTGGTGTTTTTTGGGCGGCGTCTATGGAGCGGTCTTTGCTGTTTCCCCGGCGCCGAACATCCAGAGACTGCTTGATAAAATCCTTCTGGTAATCGCCATCCTTTCCGTCACCTTGTTCTTTATGAGACTCGCAGAGAGTTTTATAAACCTTTACGCCGAAAAGGCGAAGGGTGTTTTGCCTTCTACCACGCTGTTCGTAAACATCGCCCGGGCTTTTATCTTAATCATCGGGTTGCTTGTCACTCTCCAGGCCCTGAATATTCCTATAATGCCGATACTGACCGCCCTCGGTGTCGGGGGTCTCGCGGTTGCTCTTGCGCTTCAAGACACTCTTTCCAACCTGTTTTCCGGGGTCCAGGTGATCGTTTCGAGACAAATAAGACCGGGTGATTATGTAAGGCTCAGCAGCGGCGAGGAGGGCTACGTAACGGACATAAACTGGCGCAACACCGCCATTCAGGCGCTGGCCGACAACACGTACGTCATCCCGAATGCCAAACTGGCCTCGGCGATCGTTATCAACTACAACCTGCCCGAACCGGAGATGTCGGTGCTTGTTCAGGTCGGGGTCAGTTACGACAGCGACCTGGATAAGGTCGAGCAAGTAACTGTGGAAGTCGCGAAACAGGTGATGAATGAGGTTCCCGGCGGAGTTCCCGAGTTTGAGCCTTTTATCAGGTACCATACTTTCGCGGACTTCAGCATTAATTTTTCTGTCATATTGCGGGTGAAGGAATTTATCGACCAGTACCCTGTAAAGCATGAGTTTATTAAACGGCTGCATGAACGGTATTCGAAGGAAGGTATTAAAATCCCGTTCCCGATAAGGACGGTACACCTGGCAAAGGGCATCGGTGAAGCAACGGCGAAGAGTGTAGCCGAACGTTAAGAAAACCGTAATCGTCACATTTGCGGCTTAAACACCGAAGAAGCGGGCCCTCATCAAGGGGCCTATCTGTTTATGGTATAATGATCGAAGAATACTTCATGTGAGAGTGATAGAGTGTCTTCCTTTAAGTTGCGGTCGAATTTTACGCCTGCGGGGGATCAGCCTCAGGCTATCAAACGGCTTGTCACTGGGATTAACAACGGCCACCGGATGCAGACGCTTCTCGGCGTCACCGGTTCGGGAAAAACCTTTACCATCGCCAACGTAATCGCGCGGGCCGGGCGGCCGGCGCTGGTACTCGCCCCGAACAAGACCCTGGCGGCGCAGCTTTGCAGCGAGTTTAAGGAATTCTTTCCGGAGAACGCGGTCGAGTATTTCGTGAGCTACTACGATTACTATCAACCGGAAGCCTATCTGCCTCAGTCCGACCTTTATATTGAAAAAGACTCGATGATCAACGACGAGATAGACAAGCTGCGGCACGCGGCGACGGCGGCGGTTCTGGGGCGCAAGGACGTAATCATCGTGGCCAGCGTCTCCTGCATTTACAGCCTGGGTGACCCGGTGGAGTACGCGGCGCAGGTCGTCTCACTGCGGCGCGGGGAAAGCTACAACCGGGACGAAGTACTCCGGAAACTGGTCCAGATCCGTTACGAGCGCAACGATATCAATTTCGTGCGCGGCAAGTTCCGGGTGCGCGGCGACGTGGTGGATGTTTTTCCGGCATCGACGTCCGAGGCGGCGGTCCGGGTCGAGTTCTTCGGCGATGAGGTCGAGCGCATCGTCGAGTTCGATCCCCTGACGGGGAGTGTGGCCGGGGAACGCTACCATGTATCATTTTTCCCCGCCACGCACTATGTTACGGCACGTGAGCGCCTGGAAACGATGATTGCGGAAATTGAGGCGGAGTTACAGGAGCGGGTGACATGGTTTCAGCGGCAGGGGAAGCTGGTTGAGGCGCAGCGGATCGAAAACCGCACCCGTTTTGACCTGGCGATGCTGCGGGAGGTAGGGTTCTGCAAGGGGATTGAAAACTATTCGCGCTACCTAACCGGGCGGGCGCCGGGCGAGCCGCCGTACACCCTCCTGGATTATTTCCCGAAGGATTTTATTATGTTTGTGGATGAATCACACGTGTCTATTCCGCAGCTTCACGGGATGCACGAGGGCGATCGGGCGCGGAAGGAGGCGCTGGTCGAATACGGTTTCCGGCTTCCTTCGGCCTTCGACAACCGGCCGCTCCGGTTCGATGAGTTTATCGAGCGGGTGAACCAGGTGGTTTTCATCTCTGCCACCCCCGGGAATTATGAACTTCAAAACAGTACCCAGGTGGTGGAACAGATCGTCCGGCCGACGGGTCTGGTTGACCCTTCGGTTGTGGTTCGGCCGACAAGGGAACAGATAGACGATCTCCTGGGGGAAATAAGGGCGCGGGTGGCGAAAAACGAGCGCGTGCTCGTGACCACTCTGACCAAACGCATGGCGGAGGACCTGTCCGATTACCTGAAAGAGGCGGGAATTAAGGTTCGTTACCTCCACAGTGACATAGATACGCTCGAGCGTATGGCGATCATCCGTGACCTGAGGCTGGGGGTTTTCGACGTCCTGGTGGGGATCAACCTTCTGCGGGAGGGCCTTGACCTGCCGGAGGTCAGCCTTGTGGCCATACTCGACGCGGACAAGGAAGGGTATCTACGGTCGGAGCGCTCGCTTATCCAGACGTCCGGGCGCGCGGCGCGGAACATCAACGGACAGGTAATCCTGTACGCCGACACGGAGACGGGTTCGATGCGCCGGGCTATTGCGGAAACGGAGCGGCGGCGCCGGTTGCAGTTGGAATACAACAGCACGCACGGCATCACCCCCCGTACGATTTACAAACCGGTGCGCGATGTCATTGAGGCGACGAGGGTTGCGGAGGAAGAAGGGGTCTATCAGGTCAAGCCCCACGAGATACCGGCCGAAAAGCTCAAGCGTATGGCGGCGGAGTACGAGAAACAGATGCGTGAGGCGGCGAGGAATCTAGAGTTTGAGCTGGCCGCGCAGTTGCGTGATATTCTCCTGGAGCTAAGGGCCGAGCTGGCAAAGAGAGAAGGCCCGCTGAGAAGAAGTCAGAAGTCGGAAGTCAGAAGTCAGAAGGTGGGAGGCAGGAAACAGAAAGCAGGAGCCGGATCCTGACCCGGACAAGCCGGAACCACCCAGCACTCAACGGCACGTTAAAACTACTTTGCATCGTTGTAAACAATGCGACTTAGAACGCCGCGTCTTAAGATCAGCAAGTTGAGTGCTGGGTTACCACAGAGGCACAGAGAACACAGAGGAAACGAAATGTGATCCGGCGTATTTTCCCGGAGCTAAAAAAGTATTTTTATATTCTGGATTCTGGCTACTGAATTCTATATTCTTTGGTGACAGTTATGCAGAAGATGATTACGGTCAGAGGCGCAAGGGTACACAACCTAAAAAACATCACGGTGAGCATACCCCGGAATGAGCTGACGGTGATAACGGGGCTTTCGGGTTCCGGAAAGTCCTCCCTGGCTTTCGACACCATTTATGCCGAAGGGCAGCGGCGTTACGTCGAATCGCTGTCTGCATACGCCAGGCAGTTCTTGGGGCAGATGGACAAACCCGACGTTGACGGCATAGAAGGGCTTTCGCCGGCTATTTCCATCGACCAGAAATCCGCGAGTCACAACCCGCGTTCCACCGTGGGCACAGTAACCGAGATTTACGATTACCTGCGGCTTCTTTTCGCACGTATCGGCCAGCCGCACTGTCCCCAGTGCGGCCTGCCCATCCAGCAGCAGGCGGTTTCCCAGATGGTGGACCGGTTGCTTACCCTTCCCGAAGGGACCAGGGTTTACATTCTTGCCCCCGTGGTGCGGGGCAAGAAGGGGGAGCATGCCCGGGTTTTTGACGACGCCCGGAGGCAGGGGTTTATACGGGTGCGGGTGGACGGGGCGGTTCAGGAGATAGCCGACGCGGAAATCCGGCTTGATAAGAATAAAAAGCATAATATTGAAGTCGTGGTCGACCGGCTGGTGATAAAGGAAGAGGCGGCTTCCCGCCTGGCTGACTCCTTTGAAACGGCGCTCAAACTGGCAGACGGGCTGGCGGTAGCGTCGATCGTGGACGGGGAAGATCTGCTTTTCAGCAGCAAGTTTGCCTGTCCGGAATGCGGGATCAGCCTGCCCGAGCTTTCGCCGCGGCTGTTTTCCTTCAACAGTCCTTACGGGGCCTGCCCCGATTGCACAGGTCTGGGATCCCACTTGAAAGTAGATCCCGAACTTATCATTGACCAGAGCAAGAGCATCCAGGAGGGTGCGGTGGCAGGCTGGTCGTTTTACAGTTTCCAGTACCACCTGCTGGAAGGGCTGGCGAAGCACTACGGTTTCGCCGTAAACGAACCGTTCGGGCGGTTGGCGCCGGAACACCAGCGGACTGTACTCTACGGTACCGGTGGTGAGCGGGTCCGTTTTGTCCACCAGGATATGAGCGGACGGCGCCGGGAGTACCTTGCTCCTTTCGAGGGCGTTATACCGTACCTTACCCGGCGTTACCGCGAGTCAACCTCAGACTATATAAAAAGCGAGATCGAGCGTCTGATGCGGCCGCAGTCCTGCGGCACGTGCGGCGGCGCCCGTTTGAAGCCCGAGGCCCTGGCGGTGAAGGTCGGGGGTCGATCGATAAATGAGGTGACGAAGCTTTCCGTTGCAGAAGCCCTGAGGTTTTTCGAGGAACTCGAGTTGGGCGCGCGTGAGCTGATGATCGCCAGGCAGGTTTTGAAGGAGATAAAGGCCCGCGTCGGCTTCCTTGCCAATGTGGGATTGGATTACCTGACCTTCGACCGGTCGGCGAACACCCTTTCCGGCGGGGAGGCGCAGCGCATCCGTCTCGCTACGCAGATCGGTTCGGGGTTGATCGGTGTCATCTACATCCTGGACGAGCCGAGTATCGGGCTTCACCCGCGGGATCAGGGGCGACTCCTGACGATGCTCAAGCGTCTGCGGGACCTCGGCAACACCGTAATCGTCGTGGAACACGACGCGGAGACGATCCTCAGCGCCGACCATATCATCGACATCGGGCCCGGGGCCGGGGCGCACGGCGGGCAGGTGGTGACGGAGGGGCCGCCGGCAGAAATTATGCGCCACCCGCACTCGCTCACGGGGAAATACCTGAGCGGTCGAAAGCAGATTCCGGTGCGGTCCCGCCGTCAACTGGAAGAACGGTGGTTAAAAGTGGTCGGGGCGAGCGCTCACAACCTTAAAGACATCGACGTGGCGTTCCCGGTCGGCCTGTTTACCGCCGTTACCGGTGTTTCCGGCTCGGGTAAGAGTACGCTGGTCAACGACATTCTCTACCAGGCACTGGCGAGGGAACTTCACGGGGCGCGCGAGCTTCCCGGAACCCACCGGGCGCTTGAGGGCCTTGAGAACATCGATAAGGTGATTAATGTCGACCAGTCTCCGATCGGCCGCACACCCCGTTCCAACCCGGCCACTTATACCGGGATGCTGACCGATGTCCGCGAGCTTTTTTCCCTCCTGCCGGAGGCAAGAATGCGGGGCTACAAACCCGGGCGGTTCAGCTTTAACGTTGCCGGCGGCCGGTGCGAAGCCTGCCGCGGGGACGGCATAGTCAGGATAGAGATGCATTTCCTGCCCGACGTTTATATCCCCTGTGAGGTCTGCAAGGGGCGGCGGTATAACCGGGAGACCCTCGAGGTGAAGTTCAAGGGGAAGAGCATCGCCGATGTCCTCGGCCTTACGGTGGACGAGGCGCTCGAGTTCTTCGAGGATCTGCCGAAAATTCACCGCCGCCTGAAAACACTGCATGACGTGGGTTTGGGTTATATCCGCCTGGGCCAACCGGCGACCACGCTATCCGGCGGCGAGGCCCAGCGGGTAAAGCTGGCGACGGAGCTTTCGCGCCGGAGCACCGGGCGGACGCTTTACATTCTGGACGAACCCACTACGGGCTTGCATTTTGACGACGTCGCGAGGCTTCTCGACGTGCTTCACCGGCTGGTCGACGCGGGCAACACGGTTGTGGTGATAGAGCACAACCTCGATGTGATAAAAACGGCGGATTACATCATCGACCTGGGCCCGGAAGGCGGCGACAGGGGCGGTACGGTGGTTGTTGCGGGTACTCCCGAGGAGGTAGCGCTTGCGCCGCAGTCTTATACGGGGCAGTACCTCCGGCGGCATCTTGGTGACCGGAAGGGCCGGTTGGCGGCCGGGGCGGCAGGCGAATAGTTCAAAGTTTAGGCTGATGCTGATGAATTCAGGGGTCAGAAGCGAGAATTCAGAAGTTAGAATATAGAAGTCAGAATATAGAAGTCAGAATATAGAAGTCAGGAGTCAGGAGTCAGGAGTCAGGAGTCAGGAGTCAGGAGTCAAAGACGAGCTGGAAGCTGAGGATGACGGTTGATGCTGACGGCGGGGTAGATATCAGATTGGTACATCCCTTAGCGGAAAAGGCAAAAAAACTTCCGGAGCAGCCCGGGGTCTACCTTTTTCATGACGCGGCCGGCGAGGTGATTTATGTCGGTAAGGCCGTTTCGCTGAAAAACCGGGTGCGCTCCTATTTTCAGAACGGCCAGCACGCCAAGGTCTTGGCGATGCTGGAGAAGGCAACCGAACTTACCTTCATCGTTACCGGAAACGAGGTTGAGGCGCTGGTGCTTGAATCGAACCTGATCAAGCGCCACCGGCCCCACTACAACATTATCCTCAAGGACGATAAAAGCTACCCATACATCAAGGTCACCCTTGGGGAGGAATACCCGCGTGTGCTTTTTGCCCGGCGGCGGATCAAGGACGGCGCGCGTTATTTCGGTCCCTTTACGTGGGCGGGCGCGGTTTACGAGACGTTGAGGTTCACCCGGACCGTTTTCCCGTACCGCTCGTGCAAGAAGTTGGTGCCGGAACGCAGCCGTCCCTGCCTGAATTACCACATAAAGCGTTGTCCGGGGCCGTGCACCGGGAATGTAGACCCCCGGGTTTACCGGCGGGGGATAGGGAATCTGTGTCTGTTCCTTGAGGGTCGCTACAAGCCGGTACTAAGGCAACTCAAAAAAGAGATGGAGGAGGCGGCGGCCGGCCTGGATTTCGAGAAGGCGGCCGTGCTTCGGGACCGGCTGAGGGCTTTAGAGACAATCCTTGTTCGACAGCGGGTGGTCTCCGGAAAAAACGAGGATCAGGACGTGATAGCTCTCGGCCGCTCGGACGAAGGCGTGGTTGCGGCCGTGCTTCAGGTCCGGGACGGCAGACTTGTCGGACAGGAGCTGTTTGTGCTTGACGGGGCAGCCGGGCGGAGCGATAACGAGGTAACCGCCGGTTTCCTGAAACAGTATTACAGCGGCGTGGCGACGTCGATTCCACGTGAGGTAATCCTCCCGGCGGACCCGGGGGATGAGGGTGCGGTTTTAGCAGCTTACCTCAGGGGACAGGTCGGCAAAACCGTCGTCCTTACCGTCCCCCGGCGCGGCAGAAAAAGGGAACTTCTTGACCTTGCGCGCAAAAACGCGGCGCTCGGATTGGAAGAAACGGACCTGCAGGCGTCACCAAAGGAAGACGCTCTCATGGGGCTGGTAAGTTCACTCGGGCTTAAGGAGTTGCCGCGGCGGATCGAAGGGTACGACGCCTCCTGTCTTCAGGGAACTGCGCCGGTGGCGGTGATGGTGGTTTTCAGCGATGGAAAGCCTCAGAAAAATGGGTACAGACGTTTTGCGGCGGATTTTACGGGTAAACCGGACGATTACGGCGTTTTACGGGAAGCGCTAAGGCGGCGTTTTGGACGGGCAAGGGAGGAACAGCGCGCTGTTGAAAACGGTGTGTTATCCCAGAAGGCGGCGAAATTCCTGCCGCTTCCGGACCTGCTGCTGGTTGACGGGGGAGCCGGTCAGGCTGCGGTGGCCAGAGAAGTGTTGTTGAGTTTCGGTCATACGGAAATCCCGGTTTTCGGGCTGGCCAAGGAAAACGAATGGCTTTACCGGCCCGGCGAGGCGGCGCCTGTCGCGCTTCCCCGGGAAAGCGCCGCCTTGATGCTTCTGCAGCGGGTGCGGGACGAAGCCCACAGGTTTGCGGTCTCCTACCACCGTAAACGCAGGGGAAGGAGTTTGAAGTCCGTTCTCGAAGACATTGAAGGTGTCGGACCGGTACGGCGCCGGGAACTGCTGCGTTCGTTTCCATCGCTGGAAGAGCTGAAGGCGGCGGATCTGGACGCGCTTTGCCGGGTTCCGGGAATGAACCGGCGCGCCGCCGAAGCGGTTAAAAGACACTTTCAAGATGCGGCGCCGGAAATACAGAAGGGGAAAAAGTAAGGCTGTTTTGTTCGGGAAAAGGGGTAAAAACGGTAACAACGACGAATATAAACATGAAACTAAGGACTAAACAGGAAGGTTTTACAGGCGCGGATAATGCATAGGATTAAGCTGATTGCGGTTGATCTGGATGATACGTTGCTCGATTCCGGGCTTAAGATTTCACCACGGGTAAAAGAAACGGTCAGAGGAGCTGTCGGCCGCGGTGTGAGCGTGGTTCTTGCCACCGGACGCATGTTTTGCGCTGCGCTCCCTTACGCCCGGGAGCTTGTACTGGATACACCGCTTATCACCTACCAGGGAGCGCTGGTAAAGGACCGGGCGGGAAGGGTGTTTTTTTACCAGCCGGTGCCGTTGGAACTTGCGCAAGACGTAATCAGGCATCTCAATCCAACCGGTTTTCATATTCAGGCTTACGTTGACGACACCCTTTGCATGTCGCGGCTCACGCCTGAAGGCGAGCGATACGCCCGGCTTTCAGGGGTAACCCCCCGGATTGTGGGGGACTTGCTTCAGTTCTTGAGTGTTTCGCCGACGAAGGTGCTGATGGTTGCGCCCGAAGAAGAGATCGACAAACTCCTGCCGGAGCTTTTGAAACGTTATGCCGGTTGTTTGCACGTAAGCAAATCAAAACCTCATTTTCTGGAGTTCTCGCACCCGGAGGCCACCAAGGGAGAGGCGCTCAAAAGACTTGCAATCGCATTCGATCTCATACCGGAAGAAATCATGGCCGTCGGTGACAGTTACAATGACATTCCCATGCTCGATTTTGCCGGGACGGCAGTGGTGGTGGGAAACGCCCGGGCCGAGATAAAATCGCATGCCACGTACGTTACCGCGGCCAACAGCGAGGATGGGGTGGCGCTGGCCATTGAGAAACTTGTTTTCGGGAAATCTTCTTAGGGGGAATTTATTTGAGCAGTTACGTGGTCGGGGTAGATCTCGGCGGGACGAAAATTTATACGGCTCTGGCCACGCTTGACGGTAAGATACGGGCGGAATTAAAGGTTCCTACCCTTGCCCGGGAGGGCTACGAGGTGGTTCTCAACCGCATCGCGGAAACGGTGGCGGAGGTACAGCGGCTGGCAGGGGTTTCCGGAGGGCTTCTCCGGGTAGGGGTTGGAGCCCCCGGCCCTCTCGACACGGAAACGGGTATTGTGTACGTGGCGCCGAACCTGGGGTGGCGAAACGCGCCGCTCAAGGCTTCCCTGGAGGAGATTATAGGGGTTCCCGTTTTCGTCGATAACGACGCCAACCTTGCTGCATGGGGTGAGTTCGTTTACGGCGCGGGAAGAGACGTTAACGACCTTGTGTACCTCACGGTAAGCACCGGAATCGGCGGGGGCCTGGTCTTGGGGGGCAGGCTTTACCGGGGGGCGGGTTGCGGCGCCGGTGAAATCGGCCATATTACCGTCCTGCCTGACGGGCCGCTGTGCCAGTGCGGGAACAGAGGTTGTCTTGAGGCACTCGCTTCGGGAACCGCGGTAGCCCGGGAGGCCAAAAGCCTTATCACCCAGGGGAAAGGAAGGGCGATCCTGGCCGCGGCCGGCGGGGTGATTGAGACGGTGACTGCGGAGACCGTAAGCCAGGCGGCTATCAGGGGAGACGGCGAGGCGCTGGGTCTATTTAACGCCGCCGCCCGCTGGCTGGGAATCGGGGTAGCGGGGGTTATAAACCTCCTCAACCCCGCCATTGTTGTTCTTGGCGGTGGGATGATGAAAAGCGCGTCACTTTTCTGGGGAACGTTTGAGGAAGAGGCAAAACGCCGCGCCTTCTCGAGCGCCTGGGAGGCGGCGCAGGTGGCAACCGCGGAGCTTGGCGGAAGGGCGGGCGTTTTTGGAGCCGTGGCTTACGCCCTTAAACCAGGATAACTATTCGGAAAATAATTAAACCGCCAAGACGCCAAGGGAACCAAAATGCGGAATGAGGAATGATGAATGCGGAATGATGAATGAGGCAGGAGGCAAGGGGAACGTTGGAACCGCGGATTATGCAGATAGGTATAACTAAGCGATTTTTTTGACTCAGGACTGGCGACCCGCGACTCGTGACTCGTGACTAATTTTGGAGGTTGGAAAATAAAAGTGCATTTCGGCGTAGAGGCGTGGAAGACCTTCAAACGGGGATGTGAGCGCGAGTGGCTGGTGACCAACGGGCTTGGCGGCTATGCCTCCGGCACCGTAATCGGAGCTAATACAAGGCGATATCACGGGCTTCTGATAGCGGCGTTGAACCCTCCAGCCAGACGCTTTCTTCTTCTTGCCAAGCTTGACGAAAAGGTCGAAAGCGGGGGCACTTATTATAATCTGGCGACGAACCACACCGCGGGCGGGGTGACCGAAAGCGGCTTTGTTCACCTCCAACGGGTGACCGTAGACCCCTTTCCGGAATTCACCTATTCCTTCGGAAGCATCCTTTTGCGAAAGCTTATTTTCATGCCCCATGGCGTGAACGCTGCCATTATAATTTACCGGATATTCAACGGCGGCCCCGCGGCGCGCCTTATCCTGACGCCGATGGTGAACCGCCGGAGCCATCACGGGAACAGCTATAAGGGCGAGGTTGATTTCCGCCAGGAACCGGTTTCCGGGGGCGTTATGATCAACGGCGGGGAAGGGTTGCCGCCTTTAATACTGCAGAGCGGCAAAGGGGAGTTTTATGCCTCTCCTGACTGGTTTTACGGTATGCATTACCCGGAAGAGGCCGAGCGGGGGCTGAACCCCTGGGAGGATCATTTCCTGCCGGGACGGTTCGAAGTGGCGTTGTCGGCGGAAGACGAGACCGTTTTCGCGGTAACGGCTGCCGCGGGCGAAGGTCTTGATCCAGCCGTTGCGGGCGCGCTTCTTTCAGAGGAAAAGGAGAGGCTGCGGGAACTTGAAAAAGATACCGGTCTGGGTGACCCTTTCGCTTTGACCCTGGTGCGAGCGGCGGACGCTTTTGTGGTAAAACGGGCCGCGACGGATACCGCGACCGTAATCGCCGGCTACCCGTGGTTCACCGACTGGGGCCGTGATGCCATGATTGCTTTGCCCGGACTGACCCTTACAACCCGCCGGTACGCCTCAGCCCGTGAGATTCTGACTTTGTTTGGTTCACACCTCAGGGGCGGACTTTTGCCTAACCTTTTCCCGGAAAGCGGCGGAGAGCCGCTTTACAACACGGTAGATGCGGCGCTCTGGTACTTCCATGCTGTTTATAAATACCTGGAGTACACGGCAGACGAGGACTTCGTCTTTAAGACGGCGCTTCCGGTGCTGACCGAGATCTTGACCCACTATACCGAAGGAACGCATTTCGGGATCCGGATGGATAACGACGGCCTTATTCAGGCCGGTGATCCCGGGATCCAACTCACCTGGATGGACGCGAAGGTCGGCGGCTGGGTTGTCACGCCCCGGCACGGCAAAGCGGTGGAGATAAACGCACTATGGTACAATGCTGTTTGTGTCCTCGAAAGCTTCTATCATCGCTTTGGCCTTGCTTTTCCTTTCGCCGGGCTTCGCGAGCGGGTTCGCAATGGTTTTAAAGCCTTCTGGTGTCCGGATGGTTACCTTTACGATGTCCTGCGCAGTGACGGTAGCGACCCCAGTATTCGTCCCAACCAGATTTTTGCCGTAAGTCTGCCGTATTCCCCGCTTGAGCCGGAACAATCGCGCGCGGTGCTGCGCTGCGTCGAACAAGAGCTTTATACCCCTTACGGGTTACGTTCCCTTTCCACAGGGGATCCGGCTTATAAGGGCTGCTATTCGGGGGATGTCGGAAGCCGGGATGCCGCTTACCACCAGGGAACGGTTTGGAGCTGGCTTGCCGGCCCCTTTGTTACCGCTTACCGTAAGGTACACAATCAATCCGAGGCAAGCCGCGAACGGGCGCGTGCCTTTCTTGCGCCTTTCGTGGACCATCTCGGCGACCACGGAGTGGGTTACGTGTCTGAAATCTTTGACGGGGATATGCCTCATCTGCCGCGGGGTTGCTTTGCCCAGGCCTGGGGAGTGGCGGAGGTTCTCCGGGCGTATGCGGAAGATGTGCTGGAAGTTCGTTGTCTTGGGCGGCACCACGAACGATGAAAATGTAGATCCTTAAGCTGGCTGCTTCGAAGCGGTAACGTAACAAAGGCGGAACGCGGCGAGGAGCGAGCAGTACAAGGAAGACCGGCAGAGACGAACCGGAGCGTACATGGAGGTACGTGAGGATTCGGCTCTGCCGGTCTGACGCAGTAATGCGAAGCTCATCGCTGCGCTCATCGAAAGAAGTACTATATTTTAAGAAGGAGGGGAAGGCGGTTGGTGGATCTTAACGACACAGCGAAGTTAAAAGCTCTGGATACCGTGGGAATGCACTCCTCGCTGGCGGATTTGGGCGCCCAGTGTTTACAGGCATATCAGGCGGGGCAAAAGGCGCCCTTACGGACGGTGGATGATGTCCGGGCGGTGCTGGTAACGGGTTTAGGAGGTTCCGCCATCGGGGGGGATCTTTTGCGCATTTATTGTCAGGAGCGGCTCGGCGTGCCGGTTCAGGTGAATCGAGATTATACGCTGCCGGCATTTGTGGACGGCAAAACCCTGGTCTTTGCGGTGAGTTATTCGGGAAATACCGAAGAGACCTTGAGCGCATACCACCGGGCCCGGGAAAAAGGGTCCCCTGTTATCGTTTTGACTGCGGGCGGAAAGCTGCGGGCGCTCGCGGACGCGGACAACATACCGGTTATAGAGGTGCCCGGCGGTTTGCAGCCGCGGGCCGCGACGGGTTACCTTTTCCTGCCGATGCTGGCGGTCCTTGAGCGGCTGGGGCTTCTTGGCGGCGTCAGCCCCGAGATAGACGAACTGGAGCGGGAGATGAAGAAGCACGCCGCCGTCTACAGGATAGAAACACCAGTCGATAAGAACCCTGCCAAACAGCTTGCGCAGAAGTTTAAGGACCGCATCCCGGTGATCTGGGGGTCTCACGGTAACACCGAGGTTGTGGCCCAGCGCTGGAAGGGGCAGATTAACGAAAACGCAAAGGCGCCCGCCTACTGGAACGTCTTCCCGGAGCTTAACCACAACGAAATTGTCGGTTTTGGGAATCCTGCGGATTTGCTGAAAAAACTATGGGTGGTGTTGCTCAAGGACAAAGGGGATCATCCGCGTGTGGACTACCGGATGGAGGTTACAAGGCGGGTTATTGCGGATAAGGTCGGCGGTATTTCGGAGATTGATTCCACCGGCAGCGGTATGCTTGCCCGTCTTTACTCCCTTATATACATGGGCGACTGGACGAGTTTTTACCTTGCCGCGCTTTATGGCATTGACCCCGGGCCGGTTAAGGTTATAGACTACTTAAAAGGGGAATTGGCGAAGCGGTAGAATCAGAATTCGGAATTCCGAAGTCTGAAGTCAGAAGATACAAGTCACGAGTCACGAGTCCAAAGTCGCGAGTCCCCGAATTCAGAACTTCGGGGTCGGAAACTCGCAACTCGCAACTCGCAACCCGTGCCTCCTGTATTGCAATTTGCATTTTTGGTTTCCAGTTCCCAATCTCGGATGTTGGACTTTCGACTTTCGACTTAGGACTTAACCCGTAACCCGCAACCCGTAACTCGAAAGAGGTACTTGAAATGCCGAGTCCCAGGCTGGTAATCCTAACAGGACTTTCGGGCGCCGGCAAAACACAGGCGGTGCGGTGTCTTGAGGACATCGGGTTTTTCTGTGTTGATAACCTGCCGCCTTCCTTGATCCCGACGTTTGCGGATCTGTGCGCGCGAGCGGCTGCCCCTATCCAGCGTATCGCCCTGGTGGTGGACGTGCGCGGCGGTGAACTCTTCGACGCGGTTTTCAAGGTGCTTGCGGGCTTGGACCGGGATGGTTTTCCATATGAAATCGTTTTCCTTGAGGCGTCGGACGAGACGCTGGTACGGCGTTTTAAGGAATCCCGTCGGCCCCATCCTCTTGGCGGCGAACTGCTGGACTCAATAAGGGAAGAGCGGATGCGGCTTGAGGAACTCAGGGGGCGCGCGCACAAAATCATCGACACCACCGAGCTGCCTGTCCAGCAGCTTAAGGAACAACTGACCAATCTGTTCGGCAGCGGTGAAGACCTCCGCCGTTTCCGGATAACCGTTCTTTCTTTTGGATATAAATACGGTATTCCGCTCGACGCCGATCTGGTAATAGACGTACGTTTTCTACCCAATCCACACTACATTGCACGCTTGCGCCCGCTTACCGGGGATGATACACCGGTAAAGGAATTTGTTTTTGCCTCGGCGGTAACCGTTGAGTTCCTAGCCAAATTCACAAACCTTATAGACTTCCTGATCCCGCTGTATATTAAAGAGGGAAAGACCATGCTGACGGTGGCTGTGGGTTGTACTGGCGGCCGTCACCGGTCTGTGGCGATTGCAAACAGGCTGGACGAGATTCTTACGGCCAAAGAATACCAGGTAACCGTTCGCCACAGGGATGTGCAGCGGGAAGGCGGTCAGTCAGTAGGCTGAGCGTTGCGGTTGTAAGAGGCGCCGGGTGTTGAAGTTTATTGGGTTAGGGGCTAAGAGACATTTGGGCCGAAACGAATCCGAGGTCTGTACAAAAGGCCTTTTTTTGCGTTTATGGCTGCCGGCCGCTGGGGTCTTATTGGCGTTCGTTCTCATGTTTCCTTTAATAACCGGTTACACAAGAACTGTTTTATCCGGTAACAAGCCGGACGTGGTAACCATTCTTGCATATCATAAGATTAACCCGGACCGGGCAGCGGGCGGTCTGGGTTTGCGCGTTTCTCCCGAGAAGTTTGACTGGCAAATGAACTACCTCAAGAATCACGGGTACACTGTCGTAAGTATGGATGAAGCGAAGTCCTTCTTGGAAGGAGAAGGGACTTTGCCACCCAAGCCTGTTGTTATTACCTTTGACGACGGCTACCGCGATAATTACATTTACGCCTGGCCTATATTAAAAAAGTATCACTTTTGCGCTACCATCTACCAGGTGTACAACTCGACCGGGGGTTACAACTTCTTCGATGCCGACCGGGGAGTACAGCCCAGAAACCGGATGCTGGGCTGGCATGAGATCAGAGAGATGAGAGCCTCCGGAATGGTCGACTTCGGAGCGCATACCATGGACCACCCGCACCTCACCGGACTCGACCCGGCCGAGGCCCGGTACCAGATTGTAACGGCCAAAAACAGGCTCGAAAAAACACTGGGGTGCCGGGTCGACCATTTTTGCTATCCCTACGGCGATGTTAACCCGCAAGTTGCGGCCATGGTGCGGGCGGCCGGTTTCAAAACTGCGGTTACCTGTATTCAGGGCGTTAACAGGCGAAAGGACGATCCCTATATGCTCAAGCGGATCCGGATAATGGGGCGTTACAGCAACCGGAGGTTTGTCCGGGAGATCACACGTTATACTCCTTAACGAAGGGCGGTTTTACAGCGGTCTTGCACGGCTGGAAAAAGCCTCACAATCAGCCGGTGTTTAGTGGTATAATGTCGGTGAAAGGCGTTGTGAGAATGGGTGTTTCGTCATTTTCCCGGGCTACTAAAGGGGATCTGGTAAGGGTCGTAGGGGAGCGGCCATGCTGCGTGTTGAGCGAACTCGCCGGATTGGCCAGAGTTGCCGCGCGTGTGGCAAGAGGTTCCGGTAATGGTCCCGGGGTAGACATCCGGACCGAGAACTCAGCGGTTGCCAGGAAGGCATACAGGTTGGCACAAACCGTATTCGGCGTACCGGTCACTGTTGTGACGCGGGAACAACGGCGGTTTAGGAAAACGAAGCTTTTTCTCGTACGGATTCCTGGGGACCCCAATAAAATAATGGCCAAAATAGGCGTTGTGGACCGTTTTGGGCATCCTCTTCCCGGTATCCGGCGTATGCTGTTGCAGCGAGAGTGTTGCCGCCGGTCATATCTCCGGGGGCTTTTTCTTGGCGCGGGTTGGGTCAGCAACAGCGGCGAGGGTTATCACCTTGAGTTTTTATCGCCTTCGGCGGCCTGCGCCCAGGATATAATAAAGCTTTTGAACCGGCTTGGTTTAAAAGCCCGTTATGCCGCTCGGAAGAGCGGTTATGTGGTTTATTTAAAGGAAAGCGCGGCGATAAGCGAGTGCCTCAAGTTGATGGGGGCGACCGGCGCGCTTTTAGATCTGGAAAACGCCCGCATTTTTCGGGAAATAAAAAACAGGGTCAACCGCTTGGTGAACTGCGAAACCGCAAATCTTAACAAGACCGTTGAGGCGTCGCTGCGGCGCAAAGAAGAAATAGAGCTGATTATTGTACACGTAGGGTTGGAGGGTATACCGGATGAACTAAGGGAACTGGCGCGTTTAAGACTGGTACACCCCGAGATCACTCTGAAAGAACTGGGCGAACTGCTGCATCCTCCGGTATCGAAATCCTGTGTCAATCACCGGTTGCGCAGACTGTCCGCCATTGCCCGGCGTATAAGAAAGAAGATGGAGTCGGACGGCAACAAAGACAATGTCTAATCGAAGTTTGGTTGCGGTGTGTAAAACCCTGGAGGTAAGGTTATGGGTACCGGTCCGGATGTGCGTCTTGAACACACGCAAAAATTGGTTTTTAGAAATGAACTTCAACAGGCGGTAGCGATACTCCAGTTTTCCTCGCAAGAACTTGAGAGCTTTATCAGCGAACAACTGATAGAGAACCCGTTGCTCGATTTAAAGGAAGAAGAAAGTGACGGGGATTCCCTTGACAATGAATTAAGGGGAACTGACGATGAGCGAGAAAACGCCGACTGGATGGATTATTTCTCCGACTCCAGCGATCTCGGTTTGGCATGGGATGCCGAACCTCCTGCTCACGGCGGTGACCCGGAACGCTCGAGTAGTGCGCCCACCCTTTATGACTACCTGATTACCCAGATCGGTTTTTTGCATCTGTCGACATACGACCATTTAATCTGTGAATACATAATCGGTAACATAGACGGCGATGGTTACTTCAGGGTTAACGTACGGGACGCCGCCGGATCTCTCGGCGTCCCGCCGGCTGTAGTAGAGAAAGCGCTTAAGCTGGTGCAAACATTAGATCCTCCCGGTATTGGGGCGCGTAACCTTAAAGAATGCCTTCTTTTACAGGCCGAGAGTAAGGGATTGGCCGAAGCGCTGGTGGGGAAAATCATTTCCGACCACCTTGAAGCGGTGGCCGGGGGAAAGTTGCCGATTATCGCGCGTCAACTCGGCGTTACTTTGGAAGAAGTATCGCAGGCCGTCGGAACTATACGAGGCTTTAGTCCGAAGCCCGGCAGCAGCTTCCCCGGTGAACCGGTACAGTACCTCTTACCCGACGTTATCATTGAGAAAGTCGGCGGGGAATACGTGGTCCTGGTTAACGAGACGGCTTACCCGCGTTTGGTAATAAACCGTGCGTACCAGGAACTGGTCCGCCGGGACACCGCAAATCCCGAAGCCAGGAACTTCATTCAAACCAAGTACAAGCAGGCGCTCTGGATTATAAAGAGCATTGAACAACGCAGGATGACCCTGTACAGGATTGTCTCCGAGTTGGTCCGGCGGCAGCGAGATTTTTTGGACACCGGTATCGCCGCGCTGAAACCGTTGACCCTACGAGAAGTCGCCCGGGCGGTAGGACTCCACGAATCCACGGTTTCGCGTGCGGTGGCCAGAAAATATGTACAGTGCCCCAGGGGGATTTTTAGACTGAAGGTTTTCTTTAGCGGGGGAGTAAGCGACGCAAGCGGCAAAGCGGTAGCCGCCCAGTCGGTAAAATGGTTGATAAAGGAGATTGTGGCAGCCGAAAACCCGGGAAAACCTCTAAGCGACCAGGAGATTGTAAATATACTTTCCGTGCGCGGGATCAAGGTTTCACGGCGAACAGTGGCGAAATACCGTGCGGATCAGGGAATCTCCGGGACTTCCAAGAGGCGGGTTCGGGCGGGGGGGCAAAACGGCAAGAAAAAATAACCACAGAGACACAGAGAACACGGAGGGGGAAAAACCGAAATAGAGGTATTCATTTTTGTTATTTAGTCTTGATATTTCTGTTCTCTGTGAACTCCGTGCCTCTGTGGTGAAATATTTTGTTTCCGGCTTTCCGAGGTTCAGTTAACGGTGTTTACTTAAATATTAGGGAAGGGGTAGAGATGAGTATGAGTGTAAGGGTTGGAATCAGCGGTTTCGGCCGTATCGGACGTCTTTTCATGCGTGCGGCGCTTGCCCGGGAAGGAATCGATTTGGTCGCAGTGAACCATAAGTCGAGACGGCTGTCCGGCAACGCAGAGGACTTCGCCCGCCATCTGGCATACAGCCTCAAGTACGATTCGATTCACGGGACTTTTCCCGGGAAGGTAAGCAGCGAAGGCGGGCTTCTCAAAGTGGATGACCGTGAGGTGCGTATATGTTCGGAAGGGGATCCGGAGAGCATTCCCTGGGGCGAGTTGAAAGCTGAAATAGTGATTGAATCAACCGGCAAATTCCGTGATGGCGCTGAAGCGGCCAAGCATCTTGCCGCCGGGGCTAAAAAAGTTGTCATAACGGCTCCCGCTAAAAACGAGGACATCACAATAGTAATGGGCGTAAACAATCATCTGTACAACCCCGATCAACATCACATCCTTTCTAACGCCTCTTGTACAACCAATTGCCTGGCTCCCGTTGCCAAGACTCTTCATAACCGTTTCGGAATCGTTAAAGGCTTAATGAACACAATTCACGCCTATACGAACGACCAGCAGATGCTCGACATGCCGTACAAGGACTTTCGCCGCGGCCGTGCGGCCAACATGTCGATCATACCTTCCACGACCGGGGCCGCCAGCGCCATAGGGCGGGTTCTGCCGGAACTTAACGGTAAGTTGAACGGGCTTGCCTTCAGGGTGCCTGTTCCTAACGTATCGGTGGTGGATCTGGTCGCGGAACTTTCCATGCCTGTAAGCGCGGCGGAAGTCAACGCGGCGCTCAAAGAGGCGGCCCAGACCGACTTGAAAGGTATAATGGATTACACCGAACTGCCGCTGGTTTCGCACGATTACAACGGGAATCCTCATTCCGCCGTGGTGGACGGGTTGTCGACAATGGCAATCGGTGATAACCTTGTCCGGGTGGTTGCCTGGTACGATAACGAATGGGCTTATGTTTCCCGCGCCGCCGATCTGGTTGAATATATTGCCGCAAAAGGGCTAAAGTAATTCCAGACCGGGGAAACATATTTGTCAGGAGGATTCGATTAATGCCGAAGAAAACCGTGCGGGACATTGACGTAAAAGGCAAACGGGTGCTTGTAAGGGTTGATTTCAATGTGCCGCTTAAAGAAGGAAAGGTAGCCGAGGATTCTCGTCTCAAGGCGTCGTTACCGACGATTCAATACCTCTGCCGGCAAGAGTCCCGGGTTATCCTGGTTTCGCACCTGGGACGTCCGAAGGGAGCGCCCGACGACCAGCTCCGGCTCGATCCTGTGGCCGCCCGTCTGGGAGAGCTTTTGGGGCAGCCGGTTAAGAAGGTCGGCGATTGCACAGGCCCGGCGGTTAAGGCGGCTGTTGAAGCGCTGCGTCCCGGGGAGGTATTGTTGTTGGAAAACATCCGTTTCGAACCGGGCGAGACAAAGAATGACCCCGGGTTGGCGCGACAGTTGGCCGATCTTTGTGAAGTTTATGTTAACGACGCCTTCGGCACCGTACACCGTGCGCACGCTTCAACTGTGGGAGTGGCGTCATTGCGCCCGGCGGTGGCCGGTTTCCTGATGGAAAAGGAGCTTGACGTGCTGAGCCGGCTTTTAAGGCAGCCGGAGCATCCTTTTGTGGTTCTTATCGGCGGCGCAAAAATCTCGGACAAGATCGGCGTTTTGGAAAACCTGGTGGGGCGCGTTGACAGCCTGCTTATCGGCGGCGGGATGGCAAACACCTTTCTTGCGGCGCGGGGCTGTAAAATGGGGCTTTCACTGGTAGAGACGGATAAAACGGACGTGGCCGCCGGCCTCCTCAGGCGCGCGGAAGCACGCAACCTGCGGTTGTTGTTGCCGGTTGATCTGGTGGTGGCCCAGAGCCGGGAACCGGGTGCGCCGTACCGTGTTGTTGCAGCAGATGGTGTACCGGACGGATGGATGGCGCTCGACATCGGACCGGAAACGGTACGTTTGTTCACCGCGGCGCTTGCGGGCGCCAAGACCGTTTTCTGGAACGGGCCGCTCGGCCTGTTTGAGCTGGCGCCCTTTGACACCGGCACGGTCGACATCGCCCGGGCGCTTCCCGGAAACGGGGTTACCACGGTGGTCGGCGGCGGTGACACCGCGCGGGCCGTAAAGCGTGCCGGGGTGGCGGACAGGATTTCGCACGTATCCACCGGCGGCGGAGCCTCGTTGAAATTCCTTGAGGGAAAAGAGCTTCCCGGTGTGGCGGTTTTGCAGGATAAGTGAGGGGGGATTTTGTGGCGCGCCTTCAGATAATTGCGGCTAACTGGAAGATGAATAAGACGATTCCGGAAGCGGTTGCTTTCGCGCAAGACCTGTTGCGAAACGCCGATCTTTCCGGTGTTGAAGTGGTGTTGTGCCCGGCTTTTCCCGCCCTCTGGCCGGTGGCGGGCGCGGTGTCGGGAAGCGCCGTTCGGGTTGCGGCCCAGGATGTTTTCTGGGAGGAGCGGGGGGCATACACCGGGGAGGTCTCGCCGGCGATGTTGGAGCAGGCGGGGTGCCGGTATGTGATAATCGGCCACTCCGAACGGCGGCAGTATTTCGGCGAGACGGACGAGACGGTGAACCGTAAAGTAAAAGCGGTTTTGCGTAATGGTTTGCTGCCGATTGTTTGCGTGGGTGAGATGCTTGCGGAGCGGGAAGCGGGGAAGACCTTCGAGGTTGTAGGGCGGCAGATATCCGGGGCATTCGAAGGAGTGGACGGCACTGCGGTGGCGGAGATGGTTGTCGCTTACGAGCCGGTTTGGGCCATCGGCACAGGACGAAACGCGGCGCCGGAGGATGCCCAGACGGTCAACCGCTTTATTCGTGAAAACCTGGGGAAGATGTACTCCCCGGCGGTGGCCGAGCAGATCCGTATCCAGTATGGCGGGAGCGTGACGCCGGAAAACGCCGCGGTTCTGCTAAACCAACCGGACATCGACGGCGCCCTGGTAGGGGGGGCCAGCCTTAAGGTTGACTCTTTCGCCGGCATTATTAAAGCCGCGCCAAAGGTATAAGGAGGTTGAAAATGAGTATCATCGCCGACATTTACGCGAGAGAAATACTTGATTCGCGTGGCAACCCTACGATCGAGGTGGAAGTGGTTCTGGAGGACGGCACTGTAGGGCGGGCCGCAGTCCCTTCGGGCGCCTCAACCGGGACCTATGAAGCGGTTGAGTTGCGTGATGAGGATGACCCCCGTTACGGCGGCAAGGGTGTGTCCACGGCGGTTGAAAACGTCGGCAGCGAAATCGCCACTGAACTCGTGGGTATGAACGCCGTTGACCAGCAAGAAGTCGACGAATTCTTAATCGAGCTTGACGGTACGGAAAACAAATCGCGCCTGGGGGCAAACGCTATTCTCGGGACATCGCTGGCGGTAGCCCGGGCGGCGGCGGCTTTCCTTGACTTACCGCTCCACCGCTATATCGGAGGTGTCGGGGCCTCACTCCTTCCCGTCCCTATGATGAATGTTTTCAACGGCGGCAGGCACGCCGACAACAACCTGGATCTTCAGGAATTTATGATTGTGCCGGTCGGCGCCGGTACTTTTGCGGAAGCGCTCCGGATGGGCGCGGAGGTTTACCACCGTTTGAAAAAGGTTCTCCATGAACGGGGACTTACCGCTGCGGTTGGTGATGAAGGCGGTTTTGCTCCCCGGCTTGCTTCCAACGAGGAAGCGTTAAAGCTGCTTATAACCGCCATCGAAGGCGCCGGTTACCGCCCGGGGGAGGAAGTGGCCCTGGCGCTTGATCCTGCTGCCAGCGAGTTCTTCAATGAGGGCCGTTATGTATTAAGAGGCGAAGGAAGGACCCTCACCGCGGCGGAGATGACTGAATACTACGAGGGGTTGGTAAAGCAATACCCCATTGTTTCCATCGAAGACGGTTTGGCGGAGGAAGACTGGGAGGGATGGGAGCTTCTAACGCGGCGCCTCGGAGGAACGGTGCAACTGGTGGGTGACGATATCTTCGTAACCAATCCGCAGCGCTTGAACCGGGGCATATCCGCGGGCGTAGCAAACTCGATACTCATAAAGCTGAATCAGATCGGCACCCTGACCGAGACGCTGGAAACAATCGATCTGGCGCGGCGGGCAGGATATACCACGGTCATTTCGCACCGTTCCGGCGAGACCGAAGACACCTTCATTGCCGATCTGGCGGTTGCGACCCGGGCCGGGCAGATCAAGACCGGCGCCCCTTGCCGGAGTGAACGCGTGGCCAAGTATAACCAGCTTTTGCGCATCGAGGAGCAGTTGGGTGAGAGTGCGGTTTATCCGGGGAAAGAGGTTTTCAGGCAGTATTAAATCTTCAGTATTAAATCTTCGGGATTGTCACCCTGGCCGGGTTGTGTTATAATGTTTTCCGGTTTGGAGGGAAGCCAATGAAAGTAGTCGTAACCGTTTTTTACGTCCTGGTCTGTCTATTGCTCATTGCCGCCGTGATCTTGCAGTCCGGGAAAAGCGCCGGGCTTTCAGGGTCCATCGGCGGCGGCGCTGAAAGTATTTTTGGTAAGAAGAAGGGATTGGATGAGTGGCTGGCTAAAGTAACCATATGGGTGGCGGTGCTTTTCGGCGCTACGTCCTTGCTGCTTGTGGTCTGGAAGTAAAGCATAAGTTACATATAAATAGTATAGAAACATAAAACCCGCTTTTGAATTCTGAGGCGGGTTTTATGTTTTACGGCGCGTCCAATCTACGTGTCGACAAACAAAAAAGGGAATTCTTTGCTTCATAAAGGAAAAACTGGCAGCATGTCGAATATATAACCTCAAATCTTGCGCTTTGTTGTCGAAGTGGCGCAAAGAGTTTACGGTTAAAGATTGAACTTTAATCTTTATCAAGTTGTGGGAACCGCTTTGTTCCCCCTGCCTGTATTAAGATAGTGGTATTGCTGGACGAGCATTATAGCGTCCCGGAAGACTTCAATCTTGAGTCTTACCTCGGTCCTGCCTGGGGGATGATGCGCGGTGAAGCGGGCGAACCGGTGGACATGGTACTACGCTTCGAACCGGAACGGGCCGCGGGGCAGCGGAAGAACACTGGCACTCCAGCCAGCAGGTCGAGGTACAGCCTGACGGAGGCATCCTCTTTAAGCTGCATTTGCCTGTAACCCCCGACTTTGTAAGCTGGCTGCTGTATTACGGGAGTCATGTGGAGGTGTTAGAACCTGCGGGCCTGCGCGAGTGGGTGGCGGAGGAGCACCGGAAGGCGTGGGAGAGGGGGTGAGGAAAAACTATTATAGAACCCCAAAAATAAAACTTGCCGAACATACACCAACTAAGTTATAATACCCCACAGGGGAAAACTGGGTGTTTTCGTCGATTTCCAAGATAGTAATCCTAACCCTACAAATAGTCCTACCTACAAGGGATTGAAATTTTTTCGGGTTCTATAATGCAGCCTACCTATAAGGAATCTGATTGCACTAACGCTTTTAAGTATTTGATGTTCGGAAAGAGGGGTGATTGAGTGCGTCTCACTGTTACTTTGAACAATCAAGGAGATATTGTGCTACCGCTTCACCACAACCACCTTTTACAGGCGGCGATTTACCATCAAATTGAGCAGCCGGCTCTTAGGAGCTATCTTCATGAGCAGGGATTTATGTTTGGACAACGCAAGTTTAAGCTTTTCACTTTCTCACGGCTTTTTGGTGGGAGATTGCGGGTGGACAAGACAAACCAGCGCATGATTTTCTCACCTCCTTTATACCTGGTGGTGTGTTCGCCGGTCCCTTTGCTCATCCAGGAGATTGGAAACGGTTTTCTTCGCCAGGGAAGATTGCGGTTGGGAGATTGCAGTTTATCGGTCGAGAAGGTGGTTGCTTCCGATGAGAATATTAGATACAACAGCATTTTGATCCGGATGCTTTCTCCTGTTGTCATGTACAGCACCCTTGAGAAGGAGGACGCCCGCTATACTTATTATTACTCTCCTTTTGAACCGCGTTTTTGTGAACTCATTTTAGCCAATCTGGCAAAGAAACACCTTTTGATATTCGGCAAGCCGGCGGACGAGACAGGATTCGAAATACTTCCGACGGCAGTAAAAGAAAAGGATTTCAAAGTACTCAAGTACAAAGGTACGGTAATTAAGGGATGGATGGGGACTTACCAACTTCAGGGTGATCCGCAACTGTTAGGGGTTGCACTTGGGGCTGGGCTTGGCGGGAAAAACGCGCAGGGCTTCGGGTGTTGTGAGTTGGTGGAGGGAGGCGATGGCGATGTTTCTGGAGCGGTTGGTGACGTTGGGGCGCGGGTGAAAGGTGCTGTTCGATTGTAGTTGTGGTGCTGTTAGGAGGTGAGGGATATGTTGAGAGCTGTTTCCAGATTGCCAGGGTTGTTAGGGGGTGGCACTGACGGAGATGACGCTGATAAATTTACGATGGGAGTAGGGCCGACTTATATTCATGAAATTGGTATCGTTTTTGAACGCCGAGGGGAAGAGTTGCGTTTTCTTAAAACCGAGCTTCGTGAGGCTAGTCGGTCCCGTAGCTATCTTTTTCGGGAGAAGAAGGGTAATGTAAAGGTACCTTGGTCTCCTACCTTGCGCAGTTCCGGTAAGGGCGCTTCTCCCCTGGTCCAGAAACTGATCAACTACTGCGCAGAGCTGAACGAAGACTTGTTTCCTGCGCTGCATCGTGAGCTCGTCCAGCATCGGGAGGAGGTAGAAGACCAAGTAGCACGAATGCTGGCTGTTGTTGGTCAAAAGAAGGCTGAAAACGCTTTTATTACGATCCTATTGCAGGAAGAAGGGCAGGAATACTATCCCGGCGATATCGAGGCTATGCGCAAGCTTTTCTTGCAGCGAGTAAGAAGGCAAGATCACCATGAGCCTGGGACGCTTCCACAAGGTACCTGTTCGGTCTGTGGTGACAGAAACGAACTAGGCCGGAAAGTTAGTGATGTATTCCGTTTCGCTACGTTTGACAAACCGGGGTTTGCCTATGCTATGGATTCCGAACTCTCCTGGGTGAACCTGCCTGTATGTGACGGGTGTTTCGGGGCACTGGCGGCTGGCAGGGTGACTTTGGACGAGTTGTTCCGTTTCAGCTTTTTTGGATATAGCGCCTGGATTATACCAAAGACGGTTAGTGATTCATCTAAAGCGTTACGCTACTTTACCGCTCAGTTGAAAAAAAAGGTTGCGGATTTCAGCGTTACTATGCGTGAGAAAGAACAAGCGAAATCTTATCTTAATTTGGAGATGGACACACTTGAATTATTTAGGAATGAGCAGAATTGGATTCAGTTCGACTTTCTATACTTCCGGGAGAACAATTCCGAAGTCAAGATCGAGCTTTACGTCGAGGATGTACTTCCTACGTATCTAAGTGACCTATTGAATACCAAGAAAAGCGTGGAAAAGCGGTTGCAGCGGTACGGCTTTGCTGTACAAAGTCGTGAATACGTTCCCGGCGTGAGCTTTGAGCGTCTTTACAGAGCGTTCGGCAGGGGGCGAAAAAAGCACTTTCTTGACTACGTACGCAGTATTTTGGGTGGGAGTAGTATCTCTAAAATGCCGTTTTTGCAAAGCGTGCTTGATCAGGTGAGCAGTTCCTTGAGAGAGGGCTATCCGATTAGGGAGAAGGTGTTGGATGCCCTGGCGATGTTGGAGTTTATGGGTGAATTAGGGATTTTAAGGGAAATAAAAGGAGGGATTGGATCGATGGGTGAGGGTGAAGGAAAGGTCGAGGCCTTTTTTACCGCTCACGAGAAATTCTTTTCCAGTGAGGAGGAAAAGGCGGTATTCCTTCTCGGGATACTGACGGAAAGACTAATGTATCACCAGCGGAAGGAGAGGAAGAGTCAGCCGTTTGCTAAAAAGCTCCGCGGTCTGAAGATGCAAGAAAGAGATTTTCAGCAGTTGTTGCCGGAAATCTGCTTGAAGTACCAGCAATACCGAAGGCAGCCTCCGGGTGAATTGACCAGCGCGGCGTCAAAGCATCTGGTGGCGGCCGGCAAGGGATGGAAAACACGCGCTGAAGACCTTAACTTCGTTTTTGCGTTAGGTTTGAGCCTTTCTTTTGACGAAGCGTTTTTCAATCCGAAGGAAGAACCGAGTTTAAACGAGGAGGTAGTTGCCGATGCACAATTCTCTTAAGAACCGTTTTGAAATCGTCTTTTGTTACGATATCAAGGATGGCAATCCGAATGGTGATCCATTGGATGAGAATAAACCGCGGCTCGATGAACAAACCGGAATAAATCTCGTGTCCGATGTACGGTTGAAGCGGACGATTCGCGATGAATTGGCGGAAAGGGGTCACCAGCTTTGGGTATCAGGAGAAACCGTGACTTCGCAAAAGAGAACGGAGCAAATCCTCGCTCAGGCTGGGGCGAAATACGAGAGTAAGGAGCAAGTCCTGCAGGTCCTGTTGGAGAACTGCATTGATCTGCGGCTTTTTGGCGGTACGTTGCCGCTTAAGCTGCGCAAGAAAGGCGGAGAAGGCGAAGGGGGCGGAGAGGGTGAAGGGGTATCCCTTACGGGGCCGGTACAGTTTCGCTTGGGGCGCTCCCTGCACCGGGTGGCACCGGTATTCATGCAAGGGACCGCGGCTTTTGTATCAAAAGAAAATGCGGCCCAGCGCAGTTTTCGGGAAGAATGGCTGCTGCCGTATTCCTTTATCGCCTTTTACGGTATAGTCAATCAAAACGCTGCCAAGAATACGGGCTTGCGCGAAGAAGATGTGTCACTGATGTTCGAGGCAGTCTGGAACGGCACCAAGAACCTGATCACACGGTCAAAGATGGAACAAATGCCACGGTTCTTGCTTGCTGTCCGCTACCGTGAGGGAGTCAATACGCACATTGGTGAATTGGACAAGTATGTCCGGCTAAACGCTTCCGTAGACGACGAAGAGTTGCGAGACGTGGCGCAGTTGCATTTGAATGTCGAGAAAATGAGAGATGCGTTGCGCAAGTATGACGATCACGTCGCGGCTATCTACTTGAGGGTTGATGATCGACTGGTTGTTGAAGACAACTCAGGCGTTATTAATGACCCGATGACGTATTTCGGTTCAAAGACCCAACAGTTTCCATTCTAAGTTGGGGGACTAGCTCATGAAAACAGTAGTATTTGAGGTCTGGTCTGACTATGCGCACTTTCGCAAGCCCTACACGACAACGTCGGCGCTTTCCTTTGCGGTACCGCCGATAACTGCCGCAGCCGGTCTGGTTGGCGCAATTATGGGTATTGAAAGTGGAGGATTCGGCCGCAGTAGCCATCTGCCTTTTTTGCGGCAGCACCGTGGAAAGTTTGCCGTAAGCCTTGGTTCAGGTGGTATCAGCAAAACCAAGTTCAATGTGAACTACCTTAAGACCAAGCCTGACAAGCGGGGCCGAAGCATCCAGGTGCCGGTGGAATTGGTACGGGAGCCACGGTATCGGTTGTACGTTAGTTTGGCGGATGAACTACTGACCGAGTTGACGAAAAGTTTGCAAAATGGCGCGTGTTACTATACACCATATCTCGGCCTATCTGAGTTTATTGCCACATTTAAGTTTATCGACCTTGTGGAATTCAAAAACATTCCGGTTCCCGCCGAAGTGCATAGTTTGGTGCCGTTAGATTGGTTTGTGTTGGAAATTGAGCCCGGCAAAAGATATTTCCGGGAAACGCATTCGGTTGATATGGATGGTCGGCGGCGGGTTGCCAGATACGTGGAATTGGCCTATGAAGGGTCCGGAAAGGCCATACGGGTCGCCAGTGCAAAAACTGAGGAAGCGCAGGTTTGGGAAGGCAATGTCGGTGGATCCATCGAAAGGGTTGTGTTTTTGTAAAGGAGCAGTTGATGACGATGGCTGTTCGATCGCATCCCCACCGGTATCTTGCGGATCATGTTACAGGTGTAGCTGCTTGTATGGAGCGTGAAATCAACTCTCTTGAGGCCGCCGTCGATTGGGAGGGTTTCATGGGCTGTTCATTTCAATGCTTAAAGAATACAGCACGGTACATCGGTTATCTTCACGACCTCGGGAAGGCGACTCCCTGGTTCCAGAAAAAGCTCAGTGGCGGACGACCGGGGCAGAGTTGCGATCTGAAGCTGTCCCGTCACGCGCTGTTGGGGGCTGCGGCTGCCTATCAGTTGCTACGAGACGAGTATGGCGCGGATTTGATCCCTGAATTGGCCTGGCTTCTCATTCGCAGGCATCATGGATACGCCCGGAACCTACATGATGAATTGTCGCTGGATGACGACGATTTTGAGCTGCTTGAAAAGCAGGTTCAGAACCTCGATCCGGAATACGTGGCCTTTTTGGAGCGCGAACTGGGGAAGAGGGTGTTGCCGGATATTAATGCTTTACAACGGCAGCTCAAGGAGTCCCGGTTCCATCTGTATGATTTTCAAGAGAATTGTTCGGGTAGTGATCTACGTCGATACTTCTTTTTTAACTATCTGTTTTCTTTACTGACATATGCTGACCGTTGGGACGTTGTCTTTGGAGAGGCAAGGGAATCAGAACGATCGTCAATTCCGCCTGATATCGTAGATCGATGGCGGCGACATCAGGGATTCGACACTCCTTCCAATGATGTTGACCATTTACGGAACCGGCTGTATCAGGACGTGACCCAAGCTGCTCAAGAAGTCCCGTGGGGAAGGATCTGCACACTGATTGCGCCTACGGGCATGGGCAAGACGGTAGCGATGCTGGCGGCAGCCTTTATTATGCGGGCGCGGGTCGCCAAAGATAAGAATTATCTGCCAAGGATTATATATGCACTTCCGTTTCTAAGCATTGTAGATCAAAACTACAAGGTGTGTGAAAAGGTGCTGTCGCTGGCCTTTCCTGAGCAAGTGCCAACCAGCGTTCTTGGCGCACAGCATCATCTGGTTGAATTCCGGTACGACGATGAAGAGACCGACTATGACACGCAACAAGCGGAACTCCTCCTGGGTTCATGGACTAGTGAAGTGGTCTTTACGACTTTTGTCAGCGTATTTGAATCATTAACAACCAACAGGCGATCCACTCAATTCCACCGTTTGCCGGGTGCCGTTCTTCTGCTCGACGAGATCCAAGCCTTACCTCACAAGTACTGGGGGTTGGTTGATAGTATGTTGAACCACATGGTTGAATTCGGTGGCTGCAGCGTAGTGGTAGCGACGGCTACTGAACCCCCTATCCTGTCCGGGCCGGTGACTCCCTTGAGTTCGGCGAAGCATCCATTGTGCGTACCGAACAGGGTGCGTTTTGCTTTCCGGGGGAAAGACGAACTCGATCGCTTTGCGACTGCTTTGCAGCAACGGGTTTTGACCGAATATGGGCAGGGACGGAGTTTGATGGTGGTGCTCAATACCATTAAGAGCGCAGAAGAGGTTTTTTCACGTTTATCAAGTATTGCCGGGGTTAGGTTTCTTTCAGCGCATGTGGTGCCGTTGGAACGTTTGCAGCGTATTAAAGAATTAAAGTCACCGGGGTTGAAGGTTCTGGTAACCACACAACTCGTCGAGGCCGGGGTGGACTTGGATTTTGGCGTTGTTATTCGCGATTTTGGTCCTTTGGATTCAATGGTTCAAGTCAGTGGTAGGTGCAACCGGTCTTGGAAGTCAACGTTTGGTACCGTAGAGTTATTATCCCTAATTACTGGTCGAGAGACATGGGAGTACATCTACGACCCCGTGTTGGTATCCACTGCCCGTGAACTCTTGGAGGCGAAGCAGGAAGGCGATGAACGGGATCTGTACACACTGCTTGATGAGTATTACGCTCGACTGAAACAGCGGTTAAGCATTGATGAGTCACAGTCGCTTCTTGAAGCCGTGGAACGGTTAGAATTTGAGCAAGTCGGCGAATTTAAACTCATTGCTCAAGACGGCTATCATGTGCCGGTTTTTGTTGAGTTGGATGAGCAGGCTCAGGAAATCTGGCTGAAGTATGAGGAAGCTATTGGTTATCAGGGTGACAAGTACGCTAAACGGAATCTCTTGATGAGCTTGCGCCGCGCAATGGCACCCTATACTATAAGCTATCGTATAAGTGGCAGGCGGTCGGAAGAGGGTAGTCTGCCCCCTGTTGTTCACGGTATTCATTACGTTGGACGACATGATCTTAAGGAGTATTATGATCCAATTACCGGTTTTCACCCAAGCAAGCAAACATATGGTTGTATGTAATCCAGGTGGCGGTACGGTACAACCGTATGGCGAAGGCCTGTATTAGTGGTTGCCGCGGACGGGGCTTTCGATGAGCAGTTTATATAGGAGGAGCGGATTTGGCGGATATCGGCGTCAGCGGAACGCTTATATGGTATTATTACATCTGCCCCCGGGAGGTCTGGCTTATTACGCATCAGTTAACGCCCGACCAGGACGATACTAATGTGGCGCTGGGAAGGTTTATCGACGAAACATCGTATGCGAGGGAGAAAAAGCAATTAGTCGTTGGCTCTTCTAAAATAGACGTATACCGGTTTGCCGACGGTAAGCTTGTCGTGGGCGAGGTGAAAAAGAGTTCCCGGTACCGCAAGAGTGCCCGGATGCAGCTGGCTTTTTACCTTAAAGAGCTTGCTGCGCATGGGATTGAGGCCAGGGGAGAGTTGCGCTTTCCCAAGGAGAAAATCCGGGAAGAGGTGGTTCTTGATTCGACTGTAATGGCTGAATTGGAAAAGGCTGAACAGGAGATTTTGAAACTTGTGGATATGGAGAAACCGCCGGCGCCGGCGAAAAACCGGTTTTGCAAGAAGTGTGCTTACGCGGAATTTTGCTGGGTTTGAACGGAATAGGGTTTGAAGAAGGACGAATTAGGAAAGCAGTAAGGGGAAACCAATTCGATGAAGAAGACTTTCTACGTATTTTCTTCCGGCGCTTTCAGACGCCGCGACAACACGCTGTATTTTGAGACCGAGGATAACGAGAGGCGGTTTATTCCGGTTGAGGATACTTCGGAAATAGTAGTCTTTGGGGAAGTAGACGTCAACAAACGCTTTCTGGAGTTTCTTTCCCAGAACGAGATCATTTTGCACTACTTCAGTCATTACGGCTATTACATGGGAAGCTTTTATCCGCGGGAGCATTTAAACTCCGGTTATATGATTCTTAAACAGGCCGAACATTACCTTGATGAGATGAAGCGACTTGGTATTGCGAGGCGTTTTATAGAAGGGGCCGTTAAAAATATTTTGCGGGTTTTAAAATACTATGACAATCGGGGTAAGAACGTCAGTGACCGTATTACCGTGATCGAAAATCTGTTGCCGGCCATAAATGAATGCGGCGATATCCCGGCTTTGATGGCGGTGGAAGGCAATGTCCGCGATCAGTATTATCGGGCTTTCGACGATATAATCTCTTCACCGGACTTCGTTTTTGAGAGCCGCACCAGGAGACCGCCGAAGAATCACTTGAACGCCCTTATCAGTTTCGGCAACTCTTTTGTTTATACCGTTTGTCTTAGCCAGATTTACCGAACGCACTTAGATCCAAGGATCGGGTTTTTACATACAACGAACTTCCGGCGATTTACCTTAAACCTTGACATCGCGGAAATTTTCAAGCCGATAATTGTGGATCGTGTGATTTTTACCGTTTTGGGACGAAAGATGCTTGGCATTGAGGATTTTGAGAAAGGTACCGAAGGGATTTTAATGAAAGAGCGGGCCAAGCGTTGTTTTGTTGAGCAGTTGGAAGAAAAATTAAGAACCACTATCAACCACCGCGAAATCGGACGACCGGTATCTTATCGCCGGCTCATACGCCTTGAACTCTATAAAATAGAAAAACACTTGATGGGGGAAAAGGAGTATGCGCCGCTTGTCGCTACCTGGTAAACTGGGTAGTGACAGGTGGTGGCATGATTGTTTATTATTCTGGTCTATGATTTTAATGAAAAAAGAGTCGGCAAAGCGCTCAAAATCTGTCGTAAGTATCTGCACTGGGTGCAAAACTCGGTCTTTGAAGGCGAAATTTCCGAGGCAGCCTTAACAAAACTCAAGATGGAGCTTGACCGGCTTATTACGAAAGACGAAGATTCGGTAGTCATTTATAACTTGAGAACAACTAAATATTCTTCCCGCGAAATCATGGGGTTGGAAAAGGGAGGAGAGGATTTTATTATTTGAGTGATTGTATGGGGCGGAAGGGCTCGACGCGGCCAACGGTTGTTTGCCCCGTGAGGGATTATTTGAGTGATTGTATGGGGCGGAAGGGGGAAGGATTTTGTGTTATAATCAAAACCATGCGGTTCGTTTATGTCGTCGATCTAAGGTAACGTAAAAATGCTGGAAGGTTGACGACAATGGAAGTTGTGAAAAGCATGGTAAATAGGCGTTCGGAGAGTTTGAAGGCTAGAATGGATAGAATGGGGGAAATCTCAGCATGTAGGTGTTTCTATGGTCGAAATGGGTCCGCAGCCTACCTAAGAGGAATTGAAACTCTTTGAAGCACTTGGGATTTGTCCGCCTGACGAATAGTCCGCAGCCTACCTAAGAGGAATTGAAACGACTGCGGATGTGAAACGCACTGGCACGAAGGGGCGTCCGCAGCCTACCTAAGAGGAATTGAAACAGGAGGATGTTTATGCCGGAAGTCAAGAAGAAGAGAGTCCGCAGCCTACCTAAGAGGAATTGAAACATATCAGCTCGGTTCATCAGATAAACCCCCTTATGGAGTCCGCAGCCTACCTAAGAGGAATTGAAACCTTCGATGCTGCGGTTAAAAACCTGAAACGTGCTGAGTCCGCAGCCTACCTAAGAGGAATTGAAACGAGAAGGCAATCGAGGATGCCGGTCTCGACTTACTCGTCCGCAGCCTACCTAAGAGGAATTGAAACTATCACGATAGCGGCACAATTGCAATACTTTTTTTAGTCCGCAGCCTACCTAAGAGGAATTGAAACTCGGGAAGGAGATGATTGCATGAAATTCGACGACGGTCCGCAGCCTACCTAAGAGGAATTGAAACCCCGCCGGAAAACCTCGAAAAAATTTCTGAAAATAAAGTCCGCAGCCTACCTAAGAGGAATTGAAACACCACCCCCCCGATGACCTCTACCTGACCCGGGTGGGTCCGCAGCCTACCTAAGAGGAATTGAAACCCGCCCCGTCCGGGCGGGCTTCCACGAGTGCCCACCCGTCCGCAGCCTACCTAAGAGGAATTGAAACTCAGCATGGGTTGCCTGTTGACCAAGTTTTTGAGCGGTCCGCAGCCTACCTAAGAGGAATTGAAACTTCCAATACCGGCGAACTGACATTCCTTCATTGTTTCGTCCGCAGCCTACCTAAGAGGAATTGAAACACGGCCAGTGCAAGCACTTCTATTCCGTGGCACAGCGTCCGCAGCCTACCTAAGAGGAATTGAAACCCGCCCCGTCCGGGCGGGCTTCCACGAGTGCCCACCGTCCGCAGCCTACCTAAGAGGAATTGAAACCCGACCAGGGTTGAAAAAGAAGAAAAACTTTTCCTAGTCCGCAGCCTACCTAAGAGGAATTGAAACCCGTGATATTCTACAATCAGAAACAGCGAGGCCCACCGTCCGCAGCCTACCTAAGAGGAATTGAAACGTTTTTCGGCTTGGGGCCAGCCTAAAAAGCCCCGCCGTCCGCAGCCTACCTAAGAGGAATTGAAACTTGCTTACGTGGTGATAAAGAATTGGGAGCCGATAAAGTCCGCAGCCTACCTAAGAGGAATTGAAACGAGGGAAGAATGATTTAAAACCCTGCTTGGGGCCGCGTCCGCAGCCTACCTAAGAGGAATTGAAACGATTAAATACGTTCACGCCACTCGAACCACATTTTTGGTCCGCAGCCTACCTAAGAGGAATTGAAACCCAGCCGATTGAAGAAACCCACGAATTAACCCGCCGCGTCCGCAGCCTACCTAAGAGGAATTGAAACATGCAGCGTCTAACGAAACTTGGTAATCGGGTACTTCGTCCGCAGCCTACCTAAGAGGAATTGAAACTCTAACTCCTCTTTTCCTCCTTGTTGTATACTGTATGTCCGCAAAGATACCTAAGTGATTTCGGAGACGTACACCTGGTTACGGTATCATGTTTCGCACACCGTTGCGGGTTAAGTTCCTGGATGTTACGGAGGAAGCTGTATTAGCTGGTGAATTGCGAATAATCGGGGTAGACGGTCCAACAGAAGAAAAGGCCAGACAAATTCTGAGAAAGTACGGCGATCAGGACTTCTCTTATGTTGACGCAACGAGCTTCGCTATCCTGGAC
>JBFMBL010000011.1:0-73842 GCA_040755195.1 Bacillota bacterium | reverse complement strand
AACCTTACTGTCACCAGCAAGGCTCCAAGGCTGGCTACAGGCTGATGGCTAATCTTTACCTGACGGGATTCTCACCCGCTATATGATGCGACATTGCTCAGTCGCTCGGACGGTTCTTCTGACAACAACGGTAACGGGAATCCCGCGGGCTGCTGCCGTTTGTCTATGGGGAACGCTCTGCGGGAAGGACGCCTGCGCGGAGAGGGTAAAGGTTCGGCTAAGTAAACAAGCACACGCATCGGCCGTACCGATTAAGTATCCCAGAGTGCGAATTCTCCTGCAATTGACCGGCTTTTCTATATGGTGTAAACTGTAAATGTGTAAACCAGTGGTATTTTGCCTCGTAAGGGGGATAGAACAATGAGAGTTGTCAGGCAGATAGAGTTGCCGGAGGAGATACTTTTGGCTCTGAGACAAGGTGGAGATGAGTTCATTAAAGAAATGAAAAGAACTATCGCGGTTAAGTATTATGCGGAAAAGAAACTATCACTGGGACAAAGTGCAGAACTGGCTGAAATGTCAAAAGAAGAGTTTATAAAATTCCTTGGTAAATCCAATGTTTCTATCTTTCATTATGACACAAAGGCTGAATTACTAGAGGATATAACAAATGCGTAGGGTTGTGGTAAATGCAACTCCCATTATTTCACTTTCCATAATCGGTAAGTTGGACTTATTAAGACAGCTCTATGGCAGAGTTTATATTCCTCAAGCGGTCTATCGGGAAGTAAGTATAGACGGTAAGTCAAAAGTTGGTTCTGACGTTTTAGAGAAATCCGATTTTATTGAAATCGTTGCAATTAGTAATGAACAAGCCCGACAGTTTCTGACTCCCAGCGTTGATGCTGGCGAGGCAGAAGTTATGGTCTTGGCAAAAGAGATAAACGCAGATTTAGTGATAATTGACGACTATCTCGCCAGAAGATATGCTAAGTACCTGAATTTAACGCTTACCGGGACCCTTGGGGTACTGCTTAAAGCCAAAGAAGCTGGTCTTGTCGAGAGCATTAAGCCTTTGCTTGATACATTAGTTGATAGCGGAATATACATAAGTCGGCAGCTATATGAGAGTGTTTTGCAAATAGCAGGAGAACAAGAAAAGTTGGTATAAAGCAAAATGTATTGGTAGCCCGCTGGTCTTTATAGCCAGCGTTTTGCTTTTATCAGACCAGGTACAACCCAGGCCTCGCGACATGAAGACGAAAACAGGCTGAGCACGGTGGTGGTGCGACCGAACTGTCACGGGGACGGTTCAAACTGTCATGGGCAAATTGTCACTGGGATTGTTCTGCTGACAACAACGGTAACGGGAATCCGGTAGCAGATGTCATGGGGACGGTTCTTGTGACAACAAATGGTAGTGAGAATTCCCTGGCATCTGCCTTTTGTCTGCAAGGAACGCTCTGAGGGGGGGACGCCTACGCGGACACGGCGAAGGTCGTCCAGCACTCAGTCAACTTGTAACGTACTGTCAAAGATAAGAACCAAGTCAAAGCCTTGTGTTTTTTCCGCGCTATATTGTTTCCTGAGTGCTGGAGAACAGGCGCACGCATCGTGCCGAAATTGAAGAACGCATTATATAAGACAGATAGGCGAATTCTTGTTACCAACCAGACAACGAGAAACGGCCGACGTCAGGCTCTATAAGTGCGCCGTCGTTCGCTCCGAAGCAAGCCGATGTCGCGTCGTCCCGGAGCACTGTGATCCGGCAGACAACCGGTAGGAGAGGCCGTGGCTTAAGGCTGAAGCAACTTTACCATCAAGTCAGGTCTAATTCGATTCATCGTAGTAAATTTGTCACAAATGATTTCAAAGATATGCGAAACGAATCGTGGGATATTGAGGAACCATTGTGGAAGGGTTAAATAATTGGGCGCTTACCCATATTTCGATAGCCCCTATGAAGCCGTTAGAAAAAAGCCTTACGGCGGGCTCAAGTCGATTTTGAGCTTTAAGATGTTTTCGATTGCGGTATCGTTGAGCCTGTCCTGGAGGAAGGTCAGCAGATCCTCCTGGTTCGGCTGGCCGAAGACCATGCGGTACAGTGCGAGAGAGCTCTTGAGGTTTCGCAGTTGGTCCAGTTCGCGGCTCAGCGGCAGTGCCGGGACGTGGCGCATGATTTTGTAACCGTTTTCGATGTCATACACCCAGTACGGGTACAGGTCGCTCGTGCCCGGCGGCCTTTCGGCCAGCGCCCTGGCGAAAAGCCAAGACCAGGGGTCCGGGGCGGGGGAGCTACCGGACACCGGGGGCAGGCCGTAGTGTTTAGCAAGGCTGCGGCGGATGGCGTGGCCTTTATAGCGGTGGATGCGTCCTTCGCGTTGTTCAAAGTCGACGGGATTTGACGGCAGGTTCCAGTGGTAGATGGAATGGCAGTACTGGTGAAAGTCCAGACCTTCCTGGCCGATGGACGTGGTGGCCAGGATGAACGGGCGGAACGGTGAATTGAACGCTGTGAGGACCTGGTCTCCCCGTGTAACCTCATCATCCATGTCGTTCTTTTGCTGCCCGAAACGCATTGCGTAGCGGCAGCGAATGCCATGCGCCTTTAGCTCTACTTTTTCGCCATCCAATATTACCTCTTGAAAATCCTGGCGCGCGGTACGAATGGATACGGCGGCGTGTATTGTTTCGGCCAGCTTTTCGGCGGCGGATTCGTTATCTTTCGTAAACAGCCCGAGGGATTCATAAAGCACATGCGCATATTCATCAATAACAGCCTGGAGGTTGCCGTCAAGGCAGTATTCCAGAACCCGTTCCCAGTATGGTTCGCTGTCGTTAATGCTTCTTATGAGGGACATTGACTCAGGGATGTTGAACAGCGTGCGGAAGCCCAGCGCTGCTCCGGCGGCTGATTTTAGGACCGTACCCGAAAGTTTTGTTTGGTTCCGGCGCATAAATGTGCGGAGCACCGTAACGGCGGGTGAGGCAAGAGCGACCTTGGCGAGCACGTCGACCAGATCGTCAGGCTTCATGCCCAGGGTCTCCGGTTCTACCAGCCAGCGGTGCAGTTCGTCCAGGTGTGCTCTGAAGTTTGTGTCCTCACCGTCTTCACCCCGGCTGAAAATATTCTTCAGCCATTCGGAGGCGGTATCCTCTTTAAACAAAGAAAGGGCTTCTTCACGGTAAAAGGTCCGGTCCAATAGCGCCAATGCCGCCCAGTACCAGCGCTTGTCCGGGATGCTGCCTTCAGAAATGGAAACGTCATCAATCTTATTCAGTATCGCAGTGATGGTATGTCTGACCGCCGCGGTCAATTGTTCTGCGGACGGAGGTTCACCGTCACCCGCGATACGCGCGGCGATGGCAAGAGGGTCTATGCTGCGGCTCAGAGCGATACACGGGTAAAAAAGGCACATCAGCGGCATTCCCGCGGGGCGTCCGTCAATTGTATTCAAACGGAGCAGGGGACTGCGCCGCCTGGCCGCGTCGTAGGTGGTTTTTATCCCGGGCTTCAGTACCATCCACCGTTCCGCTTCGTAGCTGCAGATCATTGAAATCACCTTGGGGACAACCTGCCATGATGAGAATACCAGACTCTTGGTATACCCCGGGAAGCCCGCATAGACGTTCGCAGGGCGGTAATACGGGAGTGAGGGAGGCACCCAGAGCAGTTTCCAATCGGCCGTGTTCAGCGTGTTTGCCATCAGAAGGCGCAGCTTGCCGTTGGCGGGGTCGATTCTTCTGTAGTTATCGATCATTTCCCGTGTGAGCAGCGTTCCTCCGGCTTGTTTGAGGGTATCGAAAAGCCGGGCGCTGCCGTGCGGCGCATCGATCCTTTTGCGGAACTCCCGCTGGATCTTATAGTCGTCCATGAAGTTGAGGAGATAGGGCGCCGATTTCCAGTACTCAACGTGATCTCCTGCTTCGAGACACCGGGAGACGCGGTCGACGACGACGAACTGCGCAAGGTCCGAGCTTTGCAGTTTTGCCGGTATGTTGTTTGGTTCGCAAACCATATCCTCGTTGGTGGTCGAGGCAGTGATTCTCTCGGTGCGGATCATGACTTTCCGGAGCGTTTGTTCCAGCCGCTGCTTTATGTTCAACAAGTTGTCCGCGTTTCCGTCCACCCCGAGGCGGTAGATTTCGTTGCGGTAGTTCCTGAGTTCTTTGCGGAATTCCTCGGTTTCCGCGGGCGAGTCGAGAAGGAACCCCACGGTACGGATAAAGTCTGCGTAGTGGTCCTCTTCGCCGGCTTCGTGATCCATGGTGTACATTTTGTACGGCGTGGCGGACAGCAGCAAAACCCTGGCCTTGTTGTTCCGGTCGCAGTAGTTGAACAACTGCCGCGCCAGGGTGCTGACCTGGTCCTCTCCGTCCAGTATGTGTTTGAATTTCTGGAACTCGTCCAGGATGATAAGGTCCGGTTCAAGTGCGCTGATGCTGCATTGAGCCAGAATGCCCCGCAGTTCACCGATCAGCATGTTTCGATCTTTCTGGTCGTCTCCGGGAAGGTGTTTGCGAAAATATTGAAACCTTTCTGCGAGACCCAGGAATCGTTCCCGGATATCGCTCCGGCTGCGGATTGCCTCGATAAATCCGGATTTAAGCTCCTGGTCGATAGAGCCGGTAAAACTTTTTAGATATCTTCGCCAGTTATCTTTACCGGCGCTGCATTGAAGCAGGTTGATCGGGCCTGTGCGCCGGCCGAAACCCCATTCTTCTTCCAACAGGCGGTAAAGGAGCGCCCTCTCATCCATAGTGCCTGTGCTGTATTTTAAGTCGAGGGACGTACCTGGCGTAAAAGAGACGAAGTTAACATGATTATGGTTCAGGTGTCCGACTTTGAGCGGGAGAAGTGTGATCCGGGAGGAAAGCGCAAACTCCTGGTCCTCCAAAATGTTCAGCCGGTTGATGTTCTGGCGCGCGATCTCGCTGTTTGCGCAGAGATAGATGATGTCGATGCGCGGAACCCTGTCCCACAAAAAATCAACGGTCCTGGCAATGATCCCGCGGGCGACGAGGGTTTTCCCCAGGCCGACTTCATCGGCGACAAGGAAGCGGCCGGCAGGGTTTTCGTCCAGATAAAAACGTCTGAAAACATATTCGGCCGAACGCCGCTGGAAATCCTTAAGACCTGCCATGATCGCTGCGACGTCGGGACGCCGGCAGTTATCGTTGTTCATTTTTTAAACCCTCCATAAAGGCGTTCCAGATGTCGTCGAACTCGTCGGGAATCACATTGCGCCCGCCCGGCCGCCTTAGATCGTCAACCAGTTTGTGAATCCTCTTCAGCTTTTCGGGGTTTCTGCTGTACGCCCTGACCATCTCTTCAAGGACGGGCTGCTGCCAGGGGCTCTGAACGAAGCGGCTTTCACCGTTGCTATGACTTCGAGTCAGAGAGGCTATATCGGTCGAAGATGTTTCCCCGTCATACAGGAGTAGAAGGATATAGCGGATAAACCGGTCTGTGTCGGAAATGACGTGATGCAGCACCAGTTCCGCCCGGTCAGCCGGTCCTCCGGTAAACGGAAGGTTGAAGACAAAACGCGTCGACCTTGTCAGTCCGCCTGATGCGGTGCTCAGCTCAAAAGCCATAAAGCCGGTAAGGGATACCGGCGAGAGCCGGTGAAACACAAGCTTGCTGCCGGGTCCCAGGGCGTCGATTGTCAGCGCCTGGGCGGGCTTTAACGTTACCGGCCGGCACCGGATGCTGACGCTGTCCTTCGTAAAGGGTCTTCCGGCGGATAAACACAGGTCGTATACCTGCTCTCCCGCCGGGAAGGCTTCCAGGGTAAGGTCCAGGCCGGAGAGTTCCTCTTTGGCGGCATCGAGCAGGGCTTCCATTTTACTAATCAACTCGGCGTTGGGGTCACTGACGCTTCCATTCCGGTACGGCAGGAGCATGTTTCTAAAACATTCCTTGTCTTCTTCTGATCCAAGGAAGCGGTCTATGCCGGCATCCTTCCGCTTTCCGTTAAGCTGAACCATAAACTCGACATTCCGGTTATTAAACGCGCTGTTGGTGGCATTGGCCGAGCCGGTCCAGACCCTTGCTTCCAAACCGGTTTCGGCGACGAAAAGCTTGGCATGGAGTCCCGACAACGGTGGGTCGGAGTCGCTGTCCTTTGCGGCGTCAACGTCACCGGCGATGGTTTTAATATCGGCTGCGTCGTCCAGAATGTATACCGCCGAAAACCTTTCTTTGAGCTTTTCCGGCAGCTCGTCCAGGCTCTCCTGCCGCGAAATAAGGATAACCCGGCCGCTGCATTCGGCCAGAAGTCTTTCAAGCACGCCGCTCTTCAAAAACGGAGACACGACCAGAAGACGGTTGTAGGGGGATGGAATTGAAAAACGCCGGTACCCCGGTATTCCTATGGGGCGAAAGCTGAAGTCGTTAAACCCGTCGGGCGGCTCGAAGTTAACCCTCATCAGCTCATCCGCAAGATTGCTTATGCCGGCGGCAAGTTCCTCCGAAGGGCGTTTCGCCAGGGACGGCAGCGCTTTCAGAAAATCGGCCAGCGGGCGGTTGCGGGCGAAACGCCTGTTACCCACATACCCGTCAAGGGTAAGAATGGTGTCCCATGAGCGGTCGAACGTCAGGTTGCGCGAAAGGCAGAGGAACCGGTAGAGTACCGGTTGTCCTTCTGAAACAAACCGCAGCAGCCACGTCTTTGGGTGAAAAACTCCTCCGGCGTTAGGAGAGTTGACTTCCACGACGGTTGATTCCAGTTGTGAATAGAGGGGAGTATCGGATGCAGGGACCTTTATCTGTCCTTCTTGACAAAAGACGGTAACCTTTTGCGCGGTCCTGCGCAGTGCTTCGATAATTATCAGCGGGTCCGGGTTCTCGAAACTGCTGCATTCGAAGGCCGCTAAAGACAGGGGGACAATAAGGACAGTGGTCAGGTCAAGGGAAAACGTTGTGGCAACGGCTTTGTCCAGAGTATAACCTTCAGGCGGGCGGAGAGCCTCCGCATACATAATACGAGAATCGGGGTTAAGCATTGTTGCCCTCCAATCCGCGCAGAATGTCATTGACAATGCTGTTTACGACCCGCCAGCGGTAATTGAGTTGTGCGGTCCCCGCCGCTCCGTTCCAATTGTCGAGGGCGCGCCGGTTTTGCAGTCGCGCCCGGCTCCGTTTTAATGTGTATTCCCGCTCCGCTATCAGGTCGCGGGCGCTTTTATCCCCGACCATTTCCGATCCGAAGCGAAGCAGGGCGCTGTCCAGCCATCTGTCGACAAAGCGCCGGGTGGAATAGGGGATAGCGGCGTTTTGTTGTTCGACGGTTTCCCAGAAGCGCCGGCGGTCCCACGCGCGGAGTTCCGGGCGTCTGGCGAGTCTTCCGGACCATTCGGTTAGTGCGGCTTCGTATTCAATGATAAGCTCGTTATCTCTTTTTTGCTCCGCCAGCATGAGGTTGTACAGCAGGGCGGCGCCGTGCATTGCCTCGGAAAAGTTGCGTGCGTGTTCAATCTGCTCGCGAAGGTTGGGCGGGAATGAAGCCAACTCGGGATGCATCCATGGGAATTTAACTTCCGCGGGCCGCGTTTTGTCTACAAGGTGTGCCAGAACGCTGTTATTACAGTTTTTGACTATCCGGTCGTAAAGGTAGACGGCTTCTTCCTTGGTCAGTTCCAATGAGGCGGAATGTGGAAATCCTTCGGGCTGGGGCGGAATAGCCGGATCCCAGTTTTCTCTGAGGATGCCGTCGAGGAACTCCCCGTCCTCTTTCCGCAGGTTCGCTTTCCGGATGTACCAGCGAGACAAGGAACGGTGATACTGTTCCTGCGAGCCTTCGAAACGTCTGATCCCCCATACCCCGAGACCAGACCAGTATATCGTGCTGGGAAGGCGCTGAAGGCCAGCCTTGGCCTCCTTGCCGATCACCCCGTCGGTGTCTGCGGTCTTGAGGAGGGCGTATATAAGGGACACCTCATCCTGCCGGGCCTTACCTCTGACTTCGCCCGTCGGGGTCCTGCGTCTTTCGTGCGCGATATAGATCCATGGTATGAAGAGCATGTACCTGGCCCTGGTTTGGATGGTGCTGGTACCCGGAAACATTAGGTCTGCAAAAGCGTCACGGACTGTGCCGATTCCCAGCTCGTCCCGCGTATCCTGCTCACCAAAGCGACTTATCAGCTCTATCATCCGCCGGCGTTCCGTTTCCGAATAATCTACCCAGCCAAACGACGATGCCACTGTTTTCCCTCCGTTTTTTGAGTAATTAAAAGTAGATACAGGTTTTGTCTAACATTATAAAGAATGTTATAAATAATATGGGTAAATTGACAAGCATTATCTTCATTATAGAAACAATTCAGTAGCATGTTTTATGGGTTAAGTTGGGGAGACGTAGCGATGATGGGTGCGATTGCCGGCGATATTATCGGGTCGGTATACGAGTGGAACAATATTAAGACGAAGGACTTCCCCCTTTTTTCGAGGCATTGCTTCTTTACCGATGATACTGTGCTAACCGTTGCCCTTGCGGATTCCATCCTCACCGGTGAACCGTACGAGGCGAATCTGAAGAAGTTCTTCCGTTGGTACCCGAACTGCGGATATGGCGGCCGTTTTTCCGCCTGGGCAATGAGCAGTCAAACGGAACCGTACAACAGTTGGGGAAACGGTGCGGCAATGCGTATCAGCCCGGTCGGGTTCGCGTTCGATACGCTCGAGTCAGTGCTTAAAAAGGCAAAGGAATTCACAGAGATCACGCACAACCACCCGGAAGGGATCAAGGGTGGTCGGGCAGCCGCGGTTGCCATTTTCCTTGCGCGCACCGGAAGCAGTAAAGAGGACATTAAGGTGTACACCGAGACGACCTTTGGCTACGACCTCAGTAAACACGTCGATGAGATCCGCCCGTCGTATTACTTCGACGAATCGTCTCAAGGAACCGTGCCGCAGGCGATACGAGCCTTTATTGACTCTGTCGATTTTGAAGACGCAATTAGAACTGCGGTTTCCCTGGGTGGTGATACAGATACGCTGGCGTGTATAACCGGGGGAATAGCGCAGGCCTTTTACGGCGGAGTGCCGGAAAATATAAAGCAGAGGGTGTATAGCATTCTTGATGAACGCATGGGACGCATTACCGACCAGTTCATGAGAACATATTGTACGAGATAAGCGGGGGGAGATTTCCTTGGGCAGAAGGGCTCTTGGAACGTGGCAGTGAAGGTGAACAACTGGCGGTTTTGCAGGGTAAACGATATTTTTTACAGAACAGTGAATGTTAATTCCAATAATAGATAAGGGTACGGGTAAACCCGAGGTCATGGTAAAGAAACGAGATAATCCAAACAATTTCCCATCAGAGGTTATTCTACACGGACCAAATGGCAACCAGTTCAGTATTAAGATTGTAAACTATCAGTTTCCCGAAATTGCTCATGACAAAGATGATTCAAACTGGCTGATGATTTCAACGTTTGCGGCAATCAGGGGAAGAAGTTGGCAGACCATAGATCCGTGTCTTTCAACTGTGGAGATTATATCGCTTATTAGTTGGATCAGCGCTATCAAAAGCGGTAATGAGGCTGAAACCGAAATCAATTTTGTTGAGCCGAATCTATCTTTTAAATTTAAAGGAAGAAATAATGGATCTATAGTGTTGCAAGTGTTCTTCGAATTAGAAAACCGACCGTCGTGGGCGCCTAGCCATGAAGTGGAAGAAGATCTTTACGTGGATCTAGAATGCACTCCCAATGAACTTGAGGCATGGGTAGAAAGTCTGCAGCAACAACTCGCCAAGTTCCCTCCCCGCGGGTTTTAGGAGCGTTGAACAACGCTAAGCCCAGTGAGGATGGGGAAGAGAGGGCGGTTCGCGGTTGTGTTCGCCGTTTGGCGGCGGTAAAAGGGCTGGACAGTCGGCCGTGATTTCCTCGGACGTTAAGCCGGGGGAGACATGGTAGGGTATATGGTTAGACGGACCGGGGCGCACGAGGAAGGTATGCCAGTGACGGCTTGGCGGAGTGAGGAAGGGAATGGGCGTTTTTCTCCAGAATGAGCCGACAGAACTTAAATCGGAATGGGTGGACGATTTGGGCCGGAATATACAAATATGTTGTCATTGTGTGGGGTGATCGTTGTGTCAAGGAAAGAGGAAAAGATTCTTGAGGCGATTAATGAACTTACACCTGAGGAACTTAGGGAACTGTTTGGGCGCATCACCGATCATATCGAGCTTAACAGCTTTTTGAAACTGGCCGAACCAACCTTCTCGGACTGGGACAACGAGGAGGATGCCGTATATGAAAAGGATCTTGAAGAAGGATATGCCGTCTATGAGGAAATCAACCGCAAAGACGCGGAACTCTTCTTTGAAGCGCAAGCAGAGGTGGTTTTAAGGAAATCAGAAGAATAGCCGCCGCAGGATATTACTCGCAACGTAGCACTTCCAAAATGATCTCCGCTTGAACCCTACATTTAATCTTTACCCTTGGCCCAAGCAACCAGTAGTTTTGTAAACCTCTCTAATTCCTCCACCGCTTCCGGCATTTTTGTTTCAGGAACAGATCTGCAGCGGAGCGCGAGAGTCAGATAGTACCGTGATTTTAGCTCAGCCAGATGATCCGGAGCTACAGGTAAAGGTTCGTTAAGGTTATCTGCCAGCGAGAGCAGCCATTCAAGCGAGACGCCGAAGAAGTCCGCGATCTTCTTAAGCGTTTTCGGCCTTGGCAGGTTGCCGTTGTTGCCGTGCTCGTACCTGTGAACGAGGTACGGCTTCAAACCCAGCATAGCGCCTAATTCGGATTGGTTAATACCCCCCATTGACTCCCGCAAGAGCCTAAGCCGTTTACCGAAGAGGTATGCGGATAGTTCTTTCCCGGTTGGCCGGCCCACCTTATCAACCCCTAGCAAAAGTAAAAATATAATTAACGCTTTATTGAGTATAATAACAGAATCTTTGGCGTCAAACAAGACGGTAAAGATTATTTTTTACATAATAATAGTTAAATATTTATTGACTATATTCTATAATAGGATATAATAAAATAAGAGGGATTTTCACTTAGTACCTAGATATTTACGCGCTCCTTTGAAGTCTCGGGAAGGAGGAAGAAACCAAATAAATTTAGCTTTATAACCCGATATAAACAGCGGCAAGCGCTGTTCTTCCGGCAAGAGGTTATAGTCTATTCAGTTAGCGGATTCACTACGTACCTCTCTGCCGTGCAGATTTCAGAAGAACGCAGGAAAGCTTTTTCTACCAAGACCTGAATATAAGGAGGTGCCCCGTTGATTCGTATATATTGTGATTGTTGTTTTCGCCCTTTACGGGCAGGGAGCCCTTGCTATGTCGGGTTTGTTGTCCAGGCCGGCAACGGAGCTGTACTCAGTGCGAAGGCGTGGCGAATCTCGGTTATTGATTCGCTTCAGGGCGAGTTAGAGGCGATCAAATTGGCAGTTGCATATGCAGCTAAACGTGGCATTTCGGACGTCATTCTATATTCTGATAGTCTGGCGGCCGTACTGTATTTAAACGGTGGGAAGTGCCGCAATCCCAACTACAAGAGAGCTATCCGGGGTATACTGGCGATCCTTGTAGGATGTCAACTTAATATTGAGTTTGTATGGCTGCCGCGGTATCTGAACAAGCAGGCCGACGCCTTGTGTCGCCAAATAGTTGCTATAGACACCGCGGTATAGCGTGTATTATCTGAGACGGGATTCTTCGAGATAGCTGATATAACAGAGTAGGGTGGAGTAGCTAAGAAAGGGGCTGAAATATAATGAGTTGGACGGCGGACGAATACGCGAGAAACGTTATCAGCGGCAGGGCGTTCAGAGAAAATTGGATAGAAAATTACGGCGAAGACCCGTACACCGGAGAGCAGGTCGAACCGTGGGAAGTCCCGGCTAACGGGTGCGAGGCCGCGGTGGTCAGTCCGGTAATGGGTCTCCTGGGTGGAGTTATACTTCTCTGTGCAATAGTGGGAGGGATGATCTTCCTGGTGATCCGTGCCTTGCTGTGGGTTTTGGAGATGTGCGACGTGCATGATTTCTGGAAAAAAATACACAAAAAAGAATCCCATTTCGGTTATCAGGTTGATGCCCCATTAGCCGAAAACGGCGGAGATAGCTGCGAGTCCCGCGGCGTATGAAAGGTAAAGTTGTGGACGTCAGGCAGCAGCAAAAAGGATTGAGAGGGGGAGTATCTTGAGACAGTTGCTTTCAATCGTTATAGCTCTATTCATGTTTTTCCCCGGCACACCCGCATCGGCCGGTGTGCCGGCTTCTTTTTATGCCGTCGAAGTTGACGGCCATCCGATCAGCATGGTAAACGTCGACCTCTCCAGTCCCGGGGTTCAGATACGGCCTATGCTGGCGAACGGCAGGACAGGGCAGACCGCCGACCTTGCGTCGATGGCGAAGGCCTCAGGCGCCTTAGCGGCGGTGAACGGCACCTTCTTCAACGCATACAGCGACATGACCTCGTGGGGCACTATTATGGCTGACGGGGTGCTGTACCGGGCGGGGAACGCCGGCGGGGCTGTCGGCATCACGGCGGACGGCAGGGTGAAGGTGGCGCGGCTGCGCGTGAGGATAGAAGGCGGTATCAACGGCATCGAAACGTGGCCGAATAACTGGTACGCCTGGGACGTCAACCGGAACGTCGAAGACCCGCAGGCCGTGGTTATCTTCACACCCAGCTTCGGTCAGGCGATACAGGCGCCTGCCGGCACGACTGTCACCATACGGCAGGGCAGGGTGGCTGCGATACAGGCGGGCCCCGTGCAGATCCCATCCGACGGCTACGTTATCGGGTTCGGCCGGGGCGCGGGGGAGATAGCCTCCCGGTTCGCCGTAGGGGATTCGGTGCAGCTGCGGTACACTTTCGCCGACGAAAAAGGGAACCGGCTGGACTGGGATGACGTCCGGCACATCGTCCAGGCGGGCCCGCTCCTGGTGCGCGACGGCAAAGACGTTCTCGACCTGGCCGCCGACCAGATGAAAGAGCCCAAGTTCTTCACGAAGGCTTCCTGGAGCTTCATCGGCGTCAAACCTGACGGCACGCTTACGATGGGCACGGTTTCCGGCGTGACCATGGCCGAGATGGCCCGGACGGTGCAGAAGCTCGGGCTCAGGGACGCGATCGGGTTGGACGGCAACGCTTCGTGCGGGCTCTATTACAGCGGGGAGTACAAGGTGCGCCCGGGTCGTAAGCTCTCAAACTGTATTGTCGTCACGGTTGACGGGGAGGATAGCGTTCGCATCCGCGTTGGCGGTACACTCCTGCCGGTGAACGGTTATCTCTCGAGGCCGGGGACGACGATGGTGCCGGTGCGCGGCGTTCTTGAGCACCTCGGTGCAACCGTATTCTGGGACCAGCGGGAGCGAAAGGCTACGGTCCTGTTGAACGGGCGTGAGGTGGTCCTGCGCAGCGGCGGGAAAGAGGCTGTGGTGGACGGGCAGGTGGTCCCCCTGCAGGTGGCCCCGGAGGTGCGGAACGGGAGGACATTCATACCCCTGCGCTTTGTCTCCGAGAACTTGGGCCTGAAGCCGAACTGGGACCAGGAGACGCGAACTGTTTCTTTTTAACCGAAACCGATGGAAGATGTCATGGAAAAACCTGGAACACAATTACCTTAAAGCATAAAGGATCTTTTTCGGCTTTTTCAAGCCCCCTTACTTTGCTACAATTGTAGGAAATCGACGTAAGAGAAAGCGGAGTGTAGCTGAGTATATCGCCTAGTTAAAGAAGGTGGTGCAAGAATTGGCTGAAAATGTGTATGAACGCGAAAAACTCTATAAAGAAGTCTGGGCTGAGCCTGTGACCATTGTGTCCAAACGCTATGGTGTATCAAATGTCGCGTTGCGCAAGGTGTGTAAACGAATGAACATCCCTGTACCTCCTCGTGGTTACTGGGCGAAGCTTCGTGCCGGTGGGAAGATGAAAAAAACTCCTCTCCCACCCCATAAAGGCCCCAAAATTATCTACGGTAACCGCTCCGAGGTGTCAATAATCGGTACAGAGAAAACAGCAGATGGTGGGAAAGCGATACTTACTTTCTTTGATGAAGCTGAACGCCAGAAAATATTGGATGTCTGTGCGAGCATCGAGATTAGCGAACAGTTACGGCGACCCCACTCTCTGATTGTCGAACACCGTGATGAAATGGCGCTTAGAAAAAAGCGGGAACGTGAAAGGAAAAGGTATGATTTCTATGGAAGCGGGCTTTCTTATTTAAGTCACAGAAACAAGCAAGAACCCGATAAGCACGTACTCGAGCTACGTGTGTCAGGCGACTCCATGCATCGGGCATACCGTTTGATGGATGCATTCGTACGAACGCTGGAATCACTGGATTGTACGGTCGTTGTAGACGGACGTGACGGCAATACTTACGCCCTTGTCCGAAGCGAAAAGATACGGATCATCATGAAGGAGTCCGACGGACTCACGCTTTTTTTGGACGACCGATATGCCAAGCGCAGAAACTTCCGAGACACTAAAACTAGGACTCTGGATTCACTGTTAGGCGATGCCATTGTTGAGTTGTTTGAGACATCGGAGAGGATCCGTGTGGCCCGCGAGGATCGTGAACGGGAAGAACGGCGCCGGCAAGAGGAAGCAGAACGCAGGTATCAACGCGCTTTACGCCAGCAAGAAGAGTTCGAAAGAGTTGCAGCCTTAGAGAATGCAGCCACGGATTGGCATACAGCCTGTATTATCCGGGAGTATATTGCAGCTATAGAAGCGGGACTTCACAACGAAGCGGACGAGGAAAAACGGTTACGGATGATTGAATGGCTTGCCTGGGCCAGGGACAAGGCAGATTGGTTTGATCCTATAGTGGCCAGGAATGATCCGGTGTTGGGTAGAAGAAGACATGCCGAGCCCGAAGGGAAGAAAGTAGATATAAAGGATCCTTACACGTTTCTTCGGTAAACCCGTGTGCCGGTAGTTTATGGACTACGGGCACGCCGAAAGGTTCACCGGCAGAGACCCCAAAAGAGTCGACAGACCGGATTTTTAAAAACACTCCATATTCTTGTGCGTCGTTCATTTTGCCACTTTACCTGTGCAGCAAAGGGACCTGCGGGTTCGCTACTTCAGCATAGAAATAATTGAACGTTTTAAACCTGGCAAATCACGCTCAATCACTTTCCAAACTCTCTCCAAATCCACACCTAAATAATCATGAACCAGTACATTCCGAAAACCCGAGATTTTATACCAATCAACTTCCGGATGGGCCGCTTTTGAAGCACCGGAAAGACGCTGTGTTGATTCTGCTAAGGTTTGCAGGTTGCGTAGCACCGCATCCTGAATGAGCGTCGAGGTCATAAATACCTCTTTGCCGTCCACAACATATTTCTCAATGCGCCCAATACATTCGCTAATATGGACCAGATAAAGTTTATCGTCCTTCATAACTGCTTAGCCTCCGCCAAGATTTGATCGCGAATGTACCAGTGCAATCCCTGCTCCGTTACCACGTCAACCTTACATCCCAATAGAGCCTGCAGATCCATCAACAAGCCGCCGAGATCAAAGAGGCTTCGATCGGGCTCCAGATCTACCACAAAGTCCACGTCGCTACCCGGCCCGGCTTCACCTCGCGCCGTTGAGCCGAAAATACGAACATTATAAGCGCCATGCCGCGCAGCTATACGCAGAACTTCTTCGCGTTTAATTGTTAGTTGTTCGTTAATACCGCCCATAGCTAACCCCTCAAAAAGTCAACTACCAACTATTTACTATTATAACATTGTCAATTTCAAAGTCAATCTATCCGGCAGTGTTGGCTACGTTATCATGGAGCAAAAGGGTTTCTTCAGGTCGCTGTCCGATGATCCTGTAACCCTTTTCTCCGGATGAAGCACGGCGACCGTGGTTATCAGTGATGTTCTAACTGACGCCGCCAATCCTTGCGCTTAGGCTATGGATCATCGAGGGGCTTGATGTCCGAACGGTAGGCCGCCAGGGTGAGGGGGGAGGCGTTTTTCTCCACCCGCAGGTAACGCAGGAACTCGCGGATAATTTCAGGTAACTGCGACATAACACACCTCCAAGGTTTGGTGAATGTAGATTTTTGCGGGCCCGCACGGCATGCGGACCCTTAAACCCTTGTAACTCCTTGAAGACGTGCGCTAAGAGACCCTTGGGTGTTTCTTCCGGAGAACTCGGCTTACAGGTTTGCTCACCCGCGCCGAATCGCGCTATAACCCGCGGTTCGGCCTTTATTTCTGCGGCTTTGAAAGGAGTTGCAGCGGAGTTACCTTATACTGAACAAATCTGAGGATCGAGCAAAGTTGGGCGGGAATAAGCGCAGCGTTTCCGGCGGGTAGCCTTGATGTTTCAGATTTCTAAGCGCTGAATTATTTCCGTATGGTTCAAGGATTTGATTTATATCTTTTTATACCATCCTGAATGAACCTTAAAATTAGGTATTTGGGGTGATTTTTTGCCTTTTCAGTAATAAGAAAAAAAGGTCCTCTTTGTCCCGTTCCCTCAAACCCTTTTTTGTTTCAATCAAGGTGTCAAGATCGGCGACAACTATCCGCTCACCCTCCAGGTCAAAGTAAACAGTTCCCGCGTTATCCGTGTTGACGTCACCGATTTTGCCAATCAAATCCACTACAACCTCGTCCGCGATTCTAACTACTCCGTATTTTTCCAGGTCATCCGGCCGCAAGTCGCGCGCTGCTCCGTCTTCAAGTACCATTAAAGCCTCTTTTGCTTTCTTAATATTTTCCGGCGAAGGATCGACCAGGAAATCAATGTCATGTGTCATCCTGGGCCTGCCGTAAAGGTTGACGGCTACTCCTCCGACGAGGATGTACTTTACGCCTAACTCCCTGAACCTTTTACAGATGTTTTTCAGATCCTCTTTAGCGGGGGGCCTGCTGCGGGTTTCTCCCCCAGGAGCATCCGGTCCTCCCATTCTTTTGCCTCCTCAAAATTCCTGAAACGCCAAACGCCCCGCGGTATGGGAAATCCCCCACCGTGAAGCGCCAAAGAAAACTCAACAAAAGTGTTCCAGTATTCCACAAAGGGCACGGGCTTCTCAGGGTCTCTCCTACCGATAATTTTCATTCGGCTTCTCCTACTCTCTTCTTTATGATTATAGTATACAACGGAGCACGTGGTTAACAAATATCCCATATCTTTCAATTCGTGACATGCATACTTCTAACCGCATTCCGTCAAAAAATACCTGTGGGGTTTACTGAGCATTTACGGTCGGGGCTTTTAACCCCCGCCGGTTTCTCCGGCTAAAGGCCGCCGTACAACCATTAGTGTATCAAGGGTTTGCGGTTATTGGGCGGTTCGCCGTTTAAGGTATATTCAAAACCGTTGTCTTCCTCTTCTTCCCAGAAATCCGGGTACTGTTCCGGTGCCGCGCCACGGCTGGCAGTGATCGCCGGTCTAAACGGCGGAGCATCGGATAGCAGTACTTCTTCAACCTTGATGTTGAACTTCCATTCGTCGCTTACTATGCAACAATTTTACCACAAGGAGTCACTTTTCTTCAGTCTCAAATGAGGGATTCCGCCGGCTTTTTAAAAGCCGGTTATTGTATACACTAAAGAAGCGGGTAATACTGCTTGTATCTGTTCCGGCAATTGCCATTGCTTTGGAGATGGAATTCCCATTATCATTCTGACTGCAAGAGGAGAAGAATCCGTGAGCTTTTCGGCTTTGACCTCGGCGCGGACGAGTATATTGCAAAACCGTTCAGTCTTTAAAATACTGGCTGCCAGGGTTCAGGCCTTGTTGAGGCGTGTTGAAGGCAATAGAGGTGTTAAGTCTTTTGACGGGTTGGAAATTGATGTTGTTTATCCCGGGCAAACCCTGCAGATTCCCGGCGTGAAACCGGAACCGGCAGGTTCGAATAATGAAGGTCAGTACTAAAACAAGGATGAAACCTCCGGTCAGCCGCTGGCATCAATTCTGCAGGAAAAGGGGATTTCCGTGCCGGTTCCCAATCTGAAGATAGTCGTAAACAAAACCGGCCGCCTATTGACCCTGTATTCGGGTGCGACCCCGCTCAAGTCATACCAGGTGGAAATCGGAGACAGCGGACTGGAGGATAAACAGGTGGCGGGGGATCATAAAACGCCGGAGGGATCTTTCTATATCGCTGAAAAATCGGTATTTTCGCCGCCGGACCAATATCTCGGTACCAGGTGGATGCGGCTCAGTTACCCAAACATTGATGACGCCCGGCGGGGTTTGAATTCGGGTTTGATAGACCAGGCGACTTATGATTACATAGTCGGTGCCACAAACAGCGGGCAAATTCCGCCTCAGTATACTCCTCTTGGAGGTGGGATCGGAATTCATGGAGGCAATGATACCAACGGACCCGGCGATTGGACCTGGGGGTGCGTGGGGCTGGCTAATGCAGATGTAAATGAAATTTATGACTATGTTTCCGTTGGTACTCCTGTAGTTATTCAGGCGGTGATTTTGTAATACCCGATGTGACTGTTACAGGAGAATGTATGAAACAGGCGTGCTTTTGTCAATGGGCGAAGGAAAGGTGAAAATTATTACCCAGTATCTGGCGGAAGTACTGGTGGTTGCTGTAGTGGCTTTCGGCTTGTCGGTGTTCAGCGGAAAATTCATAGCTCAGGGTGTGGGTGATATGTTACTGGAACGTGAGATTCAGGTGGTACAGGATCAAGGAGACAGTAATATTGCGGCAGGCGCCGGCAGAGGCTTTTCCCAGATGCAAGGGGGCCGCTTCGGAAGGCTGTTCGAGCGAAACTACCAGCCTATCGACTCTCTTAGTATTCAAGTCACCGGCGCAGAGGTGGAACAAATGTCAGCCGCGGGTTTACTTATATTAATTGCCGGTACAATACTGCCGGCCGGTACAGTAATGCGTTACAAACCGAATGCTATTTTGACAAAGGCGCTATGAGGGGGCTGATATGATGGAAGCGGTGCTTGAATTTGATGATGTTACGTTCGGCTATTCAAACGGCGGGCAACGGGTGGATGTTCTAAAAAACGCCAGTGTTTCTTTCGAAAAAGGTGTCTTTTATACAATAGTCGGGCCTTCCGGTTCCGGAAAAACTACGTCTTTGGCTCTCGCCGGAGCCCTGGACGTCCCACAGAAAGGCAGGGTTCTTTTTGGTGGTCAGGATATTAAGAAGATAGGCCTTACAAGATACCGCAGGGAAAATGTTTCTTTGATTTTTCAAAACTATAATCTCATAAATTACATGACGGCGCTGGAAAATGTTATCATGGCGATGGAGCTTTCGGGTTCATATAAGGGTGAACGTAAACAACGGGCTTTGAAGTTGTTAAACGATCTTGGGCTCAAGGAGAATGAGGCAAAACGAAATGTCATGCAGCTCTCCGGCGGGCAGCAGCAAAGGGTTGCGATAGCGCGGGCGTTGGCCGGTAATACGGAGGTAATACTTGCGGATGAACCCACCGGAAATCTTGACATGCGTACGGCAAGGGAAATAGTAGAAATATTCAAGGAACTGGCTCATGTATATAACAAGTGTGTAGTTGTTGTGAGCCATTCGCATGAGGTGGCGGAAGAGGCAGATGTGGTTTACCGGTTTGAAGATGGAAGTCTGAAAAAGGTTTCTGATTCGGAATCAGCTTATTCGAATGCTGTTTGAAAATTCCGCCGGGACGAATCCCGGCGGTTATCCTTAAACGAAGCCTGACTCGGCCACGCTTCCTGTCGCTTTATTATCAATTCCACCGAGTGTCGAAAAGAATACCCCGTTGTCTGTCGGATTCCACAGCCTGACAGCACCGGGGTGTTTTTATTTGGTAAAGGAAGAAATCAGTGCGGCAGCGTTTGCAGGCGCGGGCCGAAAAGAATGCCTGAAAATCTTTTGCCAAGGGTGTTATTTTTTAACGGCGGGCGGTGTTATAAAAATGTAATGTTCGCGGGGCAGAGAAGGCGCAACGCCGGTGGACCCCGCTCGGGAATTTTAATCGGATAAGGAGGGTTGGGCGACTTTCGAAGACTGCAGGCTGGATTGCCGGGAGGGATATAATGCGAAAAACAACCGTGATTTTTGCGGTACTAATGGTGATGCTTGCGGCGGCGGGGACGGCCTGCGCCGCGCCGGGAGTGGTTGTGGACGGCGCCCCGCTGTCTTTGGATCAGCCGCCGATAATCGAGCGGGGCCGGGTTCTGGTGCCCTTGAGAGCCGTCGCCGCGGCCCTCGGTGGGGAAACGGTGTGGGACGGAACTACGCGGACCGTTACAATAACTAAAGCGGAAAAGACGGCGGTGGTGACCATAGGTGTGACAACGGCTTATGCCGGCGGCGCCCCCGTATACCTCGACGTTCCCCCGAAGATCGTAAACGGTCGTACTCTGGCGCCCTTTCGCTTCGTGTCTGAGGCGCTGGGCGCCGATGTGAGCTGGGACGGCGATACACAGACGGTTACGGTGACAAGCGCCGGCGGTTCATCGGCGGCGGTCAGGTTGACGGAAAAAGCTGGTAATAAACGGACTCTCGTAATAATGGAATATCCGGTGCTACAATTTGAATAAGTCCAATCTGCGGCTGGAGGAAGAAGGCCGCCGATTGGAAATCCATTAAAGTTGACGTTTTAAAACTGGTGAGTCTTGTCTCTCGCTAAGGAGGTTTTGGTGATTGTATGAGTGATTCCGGAGGTGTCTGGGTGGTGGTTGTTATCGACAATTTCCACACCTACGAGGGGGAGGAGAGCTACAAGGTTTCGGGCTTTCGGGACAGCGGATCGGCGGTGGAATACGCCAGGAGATTTATCAGGCACAGCATCGAAGACATCCGGCGGAAGCACGGCGACGAGGAATTGCGTGAAATGTGGCTGGGCTTTGGACAGATGGCGGTCGTACACGGCCCTGATGGTTTCCCCGATTTTACTTTTGAGGATGAATTCGAATCCTTCTTCAACGACCCGGCTGCCCCGGAAGAGTGCGATTACCATGCCGTAGCCCGCCTGGCCGGGGTTGAGGAATAACCTGAAGTTTCGAAGCCGCCGGTCTTTTGAGGGCGGGAAGCGGGACTCTTGAAATCTATCGTTAAAGGTGCATGATGGGATGAAACTGCCCCGCGCGTTTTACTGCCGCGATACCCTGACCGTGACCAGGGAATTACTCGGGAAGCATCTGGTACACGATTCGGATGAGGGAAAAACCACGGGCAAGATAGTCGAGGTGGAAGCGTATATGGGTCCCGGCGATGCCGCCGCGCACTCTTACAAGGGCATACGCTCATCGCGAACGAGGATTCAATACGGGCCCGGGGGATACGCTTATATTTTTCTGATTTACGGGATGTACTACTGTTTTAATATCGTCACCAGTGTTCAGGACAGGCCCGAGGTGGTATTAGTCCGGGCTCTGGAGCCCGTCGACGGCATCGATTTGATGAAGAAACGCCGCAGGACGGACAAGACGATAAACCTGTGCAACGGGCCGGGTAAGCTTTGCACGGCCATGGGCATCACGGCCAGGCATTACGGAGCAGATCTGTGCGGCGACGAACTGTATTTAACGACCGGGGAGGACGTTGAGGACGCCGCTGTAGAGGCGACGCCGCGGATCAACATCGATTATGCGGGTGAGGCCAAGCACTACCTTTGGCGGTATGTTATAAAAGGAAGCAAGTTTGTTTCCAAACCTTGAGTAATCAAACGGCACCTGACTACCAACAGGGTTACGGTCTTTTTCTTCTTGTTGCCTATACGCCGAACGTTGAACGTTGAACCTTGAACGTTAAACATAAGGCACACCCGGCGGATTAAGTTTACATAACCTATCATTAACAGGCGAGGTTACCGGTAAGAGTCAGTGGGGAATGCCAACATGCTCAAGGTGTTGACTTACAACATACGGCACGGAAAGGGGCTTGACGATAAGGTTTCTCTCGGCCGGGTGGCTGCGGTTATTGCGGCTTCCGGCGCAGACATTGTGGCGCTCCAGGAGGTCGACGGCTATTCACCACGCAGCGGTTTCCGCTGCCAGGCGGTTACCCTCGGGCGGCGTCTCAAGATGAGGCCTTTTTTCGGCGCAACATTAAAAGCCGCCGGGTTGCCGCTTTTCGGGAATGCGGTCCTGACCGGGTTGCCGGTGCGCGGGTTCAAACGCTGGGTTTTACCGGGGAAAGGGGAGCAAAGAGGCCTGATCGAGGTCACGGTGGTTGATTCCGGCGCAAAATGGAGTTTTTTAACCACACACCTTGGTCTCAGCATAGAAGCACGCAGTATGCAGGTTGGAAGAATAATCGAGGTTTTAAATGAGATAACCCACCCGTTTATCCTGACCGGGGATTTCAACTGCCTGCAGGACGCCGACGAGCTTGCGCCTCTCTACGCACGGGTCAGAGATGCGGCGTTGGAAATAGACCGAACCTTTGCCACCTTTCCGGCGGGTAAACCCGAAGAGAGGATCGATTTTGTTTTCGTGTCGCCGCACTGGGTGGTACGTGAGGTAAAAAGGATCGACAGCGAGGCTTCGGACCACCTGCCGGTTCTGGCTTTACTGGAGCCGGTCACAGAGACGGGGGCCGAAGGCATTAGGAATGCCCGGCCGGGTTAATAAATTTAATTAGCTCATAAAACAGAAGTTGGCACAATTATACTTGACATGTGGCGGATGTTTTTTGTATACTTGGGAGAAATCATAGCCGTTAAAGACGAAGACGGGGACGAAGGATCGCTGTCTTGCTGCAAAGCGAGCCGGGTTTGGTGCGAGCCGGTGCTGGAGCGCGTTTCTTAATCACCCCCGAGTCGAAGGGCGAAAAGGATGTTAGGTCCCGAGTAGTAACTATTCAGTCGTCACCTAACGTTTGCGGAACGCGGCAAGAAGCAAGTAGAACGAGGAAGGCGCAGCCGGACAGGCCGGAGCGTATACGGAAATACGTGAGGACCTGGCCGGCAAGCCTGACGAAGTTATGCGCCGCTTATTGCCGCGCCCCTCGGGAGCACCTGAATGTTTACGTTCCCAGTAGCCTGTTCCGGGATGGTATCCCGTTACCAAAGCCGTGTGTTGAACACGACACACCAAAGAGGCCGTTTTACCGTGAGGTAGCGGCAACCGGGGTGGTACCGCGGAGGTTTTAGCCTCTCGTCCCTGGTCAAGCACTAAGTGCGGACCGGGCGGGAGGCTTTAGTTTATAGTTTTATCAAGCCAAGGAGGAAGAAACGTATGGGGCTCTTAATCTACATGGATGGCGAATTCGTTCCCGAGGAAAAGGCTGCGGTCTCCGTTTTCGACCACGGGCTGTTGTACGGTGACGGTGTTTTCGAGGGGATCAGGGCTTATCACGGCCGGGTCTTCAAGCTCCAGGCGCACCTTAACCGGCTCTACGAGTCGGCTAAATCAATTCTTCTCGAGATCCCGCTTGATAAAGAGCAGATGCAGGAGGTCGTTTTGGAGTCGTGCCGCCGGAACAACATCCGGGACGGGTACATCAGGCTTGTGGTGACGCGCGGGAAGGGCGATCTGGGGCTTGACCCGAATAAATGTTCAAAACCTACGGTTTTTTGCATCGCGGCTACAATCCAGCTTTATCCGAAGGAATTATATGAGAAAGGTCTGGATGTCGTTACGGTTTCCACCCGGCGCAACATCCCGGAGGCGCTGAACCCGCGGATTAAATCGCTTAACTACTTGAACAATATAATGGCGAAGATCGAATCGCACCTCAGCGCTGCCCAGGAGGCGATTATGCTTACCGCTGACGGGTATGTTGCCGAGGCTTCGGCGGACAATATCTTCATCATAAAAAACGGCACGCTGATTACGCCGCCGTTGTTTTTGGGCGCTCTTGAGGGCATAACCAGAAACACGGTAATAGACCTGGCGCGCGAAAAGGGAATCCCCGTCGCGGAAAAGGTTTTCACCAGGCACGATATCTTCATCGCCGACGAGTGCTTCCTGACGGGTACCGGCGCAGAGGTGATCCCCGTGGTCAAGGTGGACGCACGGCCCATCGGCGACGGTCGCCCGGGTCCGATCACCTGGGAGTTGATCCGGGCGTTTCGCGAGTTGACGAAGGTTGACGGGCCGGAAATCTTTAAATAAAGTCCTAAGTCGAAAGTCCTCAGTCCTAAGTCCGGAATCCAGGCAGGGAAGGTCGCGAATCAAATCCTGAGTCGAAATTCGAAAATCCTCAGTCCGGGGTGAGGAATTGGAAATATCAATGCGAGCCCTGAGTTGCGAGTCCCGAGTCATAAGTCAAAAGTCCGGAGTTCCGGATTGAAGAGCCGGAAAAGGGAGTTACGGGTTACGATTCAATAAACAGTTGCGAACCTTCCGTTGAAAGTTTCGGATGGAAGTACTTGATCCTGAGATCGGGAAGTGAGAAGTGAGAATCCACAGGAATTCTCACCTCCAACCTCACACCTCTCACATCTCAAAAAGGGGGTTAGATTTTGCGGAGTGACACGGTAAAGAAAGGGCTTGAAAAAGCGCCGCACCGCTCGCTTTTTAAGGCGCTGGGTTTTACGGACGCGGAGTTCGACCGTCCGATCATCGGGGTGGTCAACTCCTTTAACGAAATAATTCCCGGGCATATTCACCTCAGGGATATTACCGAAGCGGTGAAGGCCGGAGTGCGCATGGCCGGGGGCGTGCCGGTCGAATTTCCAACCATCGGGGTTTGTGACGGGATCGCCATGAACCACCGCGGTATGAAATACTCCCTGGCCTCCCGCGAGCTTATCGCCGACAGCGTGGAGGTGATGGTGGAGGCCCACGCCTTTGACGGGCTTGTTTTTGTGACGGCGTGCGACAAGATCGTTCCCGGGATGATGATAGCCGCGGCGAGGCTTAACATTCCGGCGATCATGGTAAGCGGCGGCCCGATGCTTGCGGGGCGTTTTCACGGACGGAACGTTTCCTTGAACAGCGTGTTCGAGGCCGTGGGTAAGGTGAAGGCGGGTTCCATGACCACGGAGGAGCTTGCGGAGCTGGAAGAGGTCGCCTGCCCCGGCTGCGGCTCGTGCGCCGGAATGTTTACGGCGAATTCGATGAACTGTCTTACCGAGGCCCTCGGTATGGCGCTGCCCGGCAACGGGACGATCCCTGCGGTGAGCGCGGCGCGGCGCCGCCTGGCGAAGATTTCGGGGATGCGGGCGGTGGAGATGGTCAAGGAAAACCTCACTCCCTCGCGGATCTTTACGCCGGCAGCGGTTAGAAACGCCTTTACGGTCGACATGGCGCTCGGCTGCTCGACCAACACCATCCTTCACCTGACGGCGATCGCCCATGAAGCCGGCGTGGAAATCGACCTCCGGGAGATAAACGAGCTCAGCGCGAAAACACCGAACCTGTGCCGTTTGGACCCGGCGGGGCCTTTCCACCTTCAGGATCTGGATGAGGCCGGGGGAATCCCCGCCGTTATGAACGTACTAACCGGCGCCGGGCTGATGGATACGGAAGCGCTTACGGTTACGGGGCGGGCGGTGAAAGATAATATAAACGGGCGGGCGGTACGCCGTCCGGAGGTAATCAGGTCGATTTCGGAAGCTTACAGTCCCACAGGCGGACTGGCGGTCCTTTTCGGTAACCTGGCGCCCGAGGGCGCGGTGGTCAAGCAGGCGGCGGTAGCGCCGGAGATGCTGCAGCACAAAGGGCCCGCGCGTGTTTTCGACAGCGAGGAAGACGCGGTTGAGGCGATTATGAACGGCGCATTCGAGCAGGGGGACGTCCTTGTAGTCCGTTACGAGGGGCCGCGCGGCGGCCCGGGAATGAGGGAGATGCTTACCGCGACCGCAACGCTGGCGGGGCTCGGCCGGGACAAGGACGTGGCGCTGCTCACCGACGGGCGTTTTTCGGGTGCTTCCCGCGGGGCGGCCATCGGGCACATTTCTCCCGAGGCGGCGGCGAGAGGGCCGATTGCGGCGCTGCGCAACGGTGATGAGATCGAGATAGACATCCCCGGGCGGCGGCTTGAGGTGCTGCTGGATGAGGCCGAGATTGATGCCCGGCTTGCGTCCTTACCGTCCTGGGAGTCCAAGATTTCGCATGGTTACCTGGGCCGCTATGCCGGTATGGTCTCTTCGGCCAGCAAAGGTGCGGTCTTTTCTTCACGCGGTGGATAAGCACTAACTGAGATGGGGGTGGGGTTCTTGAAAAAAATATCCGGTGGAGACATCCTGATTAAGAGTCTGAAGAGGGAAGGAGCCGAGGTCATCTTCGGTTATCCGGGCGGGTCGGTGTTGCCGATTTATGACGCGCTGTACGATGCGGACATCCGGCACATCCTGATGCGTCACGAGCAGGCCGCGGCACATGCCGCCGACGGCTACGCCCGCGCGACCGGCCGGCCCGGGGTATGCATGGCCACTTCCGGACCGGGGGCCACAAACCTGGTCACGGGAATTGCAACGGCTTTCATGGACTCGAGCCCCCTCGTGGCGTTTACCGGGCAGGTGTCAACCGACCTGATCGGCAGGGATTCATTTCAGGAAGCGGATATTACCGGCATTACGCTTCCGGTGACGAAACACAATTTTTTGGTTAAGGATGTTAAAGACCTTGCGCGGACCGTAAAGGAAGCGTTTCATATCGCAACCACCGGCCGTCCCGGTCCCGTCCTGATCGACGTGCCCAAAGATGTTTCGGCTGGTAAGGCTGTGTATGTGGACCCGGGTCCGGTGGACCTGCCTGGATACAAACCGGTGCTCGACCCGGACCCCGCTGCGGTGCTCGCGGCCGCCGGTCTGATCGCTTCCGCCCAGCGTCCGGTGATTTACGCCGGGGGCGGTGTGATCATTTCGGGCGCCGCCGAGGAGTTGCGGCAGCTTGCCGAGTTGATTATGGCGCCGGTGACCACGACGCTTATGGGCATCGGCGGTTTTCCCGGTAATCACCCGCTTTCACTCGGAATGCTGGGGATGCACGGGACGCGTTACGCGAATTACGCCATCTGTGAGTGCGATGTTCTGATCGCGGTGGGGGCGCGGTTTGACGACCGGGTGACAGGTAAGGTGGAGACCTTTGCGCCCGAGGCGAAAATAGTCCATATCGATATCGATGAAGCGGAGGTTTCCAAGAACGTCCGCGTGGACGTGCCGGTAACGGGAGACGTCCGGGTGGTGCTCCGGAAGCTGCTTGAAGCGCTCAAGGGCGCGTCGCACCCGGCCTGGATAGACAAAATAAACATCTGGAAAAAGGAATATCCGCTTCAGTTTGAGGAAAACGGGTTGAAACCGCAGTACATCATTAAGGAACTCGACCGGATAACCGGGGGGAAAGCCCGAATAACCACCGAAGTTGGACAAAATCAGATGTGGGCGGCCCAGTTTTATACCTATACGCGGCCTCGCTCCTTTATTTCTTCTGGCGGACTGGGGACGATGGGCTTCGGGTTCCCCGCCGCGATAGGGGTACAGGTGGCCTGCCCGGAAGAAACGGTTTTTGACATCGCCGGCGACGGTTCGATTCAGATGAACATTCAAGAGCTGGCGACGGTCGTCAGCAACGACCTGCCGGTTAACGTGGCCATTATGGACAACGGGTTCCTGGGTATGGTGCGACAGTGGCAGGAGCTTTTCTACAAGCGCCGCTATTCGCATACCGAGATCTACGGTCCGGACTTTGTCAAGGTGGCCGAGGCCTATGGCGCGGAGGGAATCCGGGTGACCAAACCGGCGGAAGTGGGACCGGCGCTCGAACAGGCTATCGCTTCTTCAAAACCGGTGTTCCTTGACTTCGTAATCGAACGTGAAGAAAACGTGGTGCCGATGGTTCCGCCCGGCGAATCTTTGGAAAAGATGTTAGGTTAAAAATGGCAGCAAAAATTAACCACAGAGGCACAGAGCACACGGAGGGGAAAAACGGAAATATGGGTATTCATTTTTGTTGTTTATCTTGATATTAATATTCTCTGTGAACTCTGTGACTCTGTGGTGGAGTATTTTGGTTCCGGCTTGTCCGGGTTAGGGAGGTATATTTGTGATGCGCCATACCTTAGCCGTTCTTGTAGAAAACAACCCCGGGGTTCTGGCCCGGGTGGCGGGACTTTTCAGCCGCCGCGGGTTCAATATCGACAGCCTTGCGGTGGGCCGGACGGAAAACCCCGCGGTTTCCCGGATGACCATCGTGGTGGAAGGGGACGACCGGGTGCTCGAGCAGGTCATCAAGCAGCTCCGCAAGCTGGTCGAGGTATTGAAGGTGCAGGATGTGACCAAGGAAGAGCACGTCGACCGGGAACTGGCGTTGCTCAAGGTAAGCGCGGACCCGTCGAGGCGGGCGGAGGTTATTCAGATAGTGGAAATCTTCCGGGCGCACATCGTGGATATAGGGCGGAAGACGATGATCGTTGAGGTCACGGGGGATGAGGGGAAGGTAAACGCGTTGGAAAACGCGCTCAAGCCTTTCGGGGTCAAGGAGCTGGTACGGACCGGGAAGGTGGCCATGCTCCGGGGCACCAAGGATATTACAATGAATGGCAAGGAGGCAGTAGAATGATTCGTGTTTATTATGACCGGGATGCGGGTTTGGATGTTTTAGCAGACAAAGTGGTTGCCGTAATGGGTTACGGGAGCCAGGGGAGGGCCCAGGCTCTGAACCTGAAGGACAGCGGAATAAATGTCGTTGTCGGACTCAGGGTCTCAAGCTCTTCCGCAGAAAGGGTGCAGGCGGATGGTCTGGCTTTGGCGACTGTTGCGGATGCCGCCCGCCAGGCTCAAGTAATCCAGATGCTTATACCGGATGAGCAGCAGGCGAGGGTTTACCGGGAAGAAATAGCGCCTCATCTCACCACCGGGAAAGCCCTTATGTTTTCACACGGATTTAATATACACTTCGGCCAGATACAGCCGCCGAAGGATGTCGACGTCTTCATGGTGGCGCCCAAGAGCCCGGGTCCGATGCTCCGGCGGCTCTACACAGAGGGCGCCGGGGTTCCCGGCTTGATCGCCGTGCACCAGGATTATTCCGGCAGGGCGCGGGATCTTGCGCTGGCCTACGCGAAAGCGATAGGTTTGACGCGGGCGGGTGTTTTCGAGACCACCTTCCGCGAAGAGACGGAAACCGACCTTTTCGGCGAACAGTGCGTGCTTTGCGGCGGTGTATCGGAGTTGATCAAGGCCGGCTTCGAAACACTGGTGGAAGCGGGCTACGCCCCGGAAATCGCCTACTTTGAGTGTTTGCACGAGTTGAAGCTAATTGTCGACCTGATTTATGAAGGCGGTCTTACCGAGATGCGCCGCAGGGTGAGCAACACGGCGGAGTACGGGGACTACAGAAGCGGCCCCCGGGTTATTGATGAAGGGGTGCGGGAGGAAATGCGGTGCATCCTGGACGAGATCCAGAACGGTGAATTCGCCCGTGAGTGGGTGCTGGAGAACCAGGCCAACCAGCCGGTGCTCCAGGCCGTCCGCCGGCGGGAGCGCGCTCACCAGATAGAAGAGATCGGCAAGGAACTGCGCCAGATGATGTCCTGGCTGAAAAAATAACGGTGAAGAATAAGAAGAGGAATTAACCACAGAGACACAGAGAACACAGAGAGGGAAAAGACGGAGATTTGGTTACCATCATGAAAATCAAAATAGACGGTTTTTAACCACGAAGAGTACGAAGGACACGAAGCTGAGAATTTTAATGGAAAGCAAGTAATTCATGGTTTTTCCATATATTCTGGCTTCTGGCTATTGGATTTTAGTCCCGAATGGATGCCATTTTTATATTTCTGTTCTCTGTGAACTCTGTGCCTCTGTGGTGAAATATTTTGGTTCCGGCTTGTCCGGGTTTAGGAGGCGAAACGATGATTACCGTCGGTGAAGCGGTCATCCGGTGTCTTGAGAAGGAAGGGGTAGAGCTGGTTTTCGGCTACCCCGGCGGGGCGGTGCTTCCGGTTTATGACGCGCTTTACGGCGCCAAGATCAAACATGTCCTGGTGCGCAACGAGCAGGGCGCCGTACATGCCGCCAACGGATACGCCCGGGTGACCGGCCGGGTCGGGGTATGTTTTGCCACCTCCGGCCCAGGGGCCACGAACCTGGTCACCGGGATTGCCACCGCGTATATGGATTCAATCCCGATAGTACTATTTACCGGACAGGTTCCAACGGTTCAGGTAGGCACCGACGCGTTTCAAGAAGTGGATATCACAGGCATTACAATGCCTATCACCAAGCATAACTTCCTGGTAAAAGACCCGTCGGCGGTTCCTTCCGTGATTAAAAAGGCCTTTCACCTTGCCCGGACCGGCCGGCCGGGACCGGTGCTGATCGACCTCCCGCGGGATGTGACCGGGGCCACAACTGAGTTTGAATACCCGGAAAAGGTCCAACTCAAGGGTTATAAACCTACGTACAAGGGGCACCCGGCGCAGGTAGCCCAGGCGGCAAAGATGATTTTCGAATCCAGCAAACCCGTGATTCTTGCGGGTGGCGGGGTTGTAAGCAGCGGCGCCGCGCCGGAGTTGATAAGGCTTGCGGAAACAATTTCGGCGCCGGTGGCGTCAACCCTGATGGGGCTCGGCGGTTTTCCGGGTGATCACAGGCTGTTCCTTGGTATGGCGGGTCTTCACGGCACCCGTTACGCGAATCTGGCAATAACCAACTCCGATCTCTTGATCGGGCTGGGGGTACGGTTTGCGGACAGGGTTACCGGAACGGTGGAAAAGTTTGCTCCAAACGCCCGTGTGATTCACGTGGACGTCGACCCGGCGGAAATCGGTAAGAATGTCCGCCCGAACCTGCCGATCGTCGGCGACGTGAAACAGGTATTATCGGCGCTGCTCCCGCTCTTGTCGCCGCGCGAAAGCGGAGACTGGCTGGAGACCGTCGCAAGGTACAAGCGCGATTATCCTCTGGACTACGGACGGGAATCGGGCTTTAAGCCCCAGTATGTCATTGAGCGGCTCAGTTTCCTGACCCGGGGGGACTGTGTCGTGGTAACCGATGTCGGGCAGCACCAGATGTGGGTGGCGCAGTATTTTTGCTTCAAACATCCCCGCACGCTTGTTACCTCGGGCGGTCTGGGATGCATGGGATACGGCCTTCCGGCTTCCGTCGGGGCGAAATTCGGCTGCCCCGACAAACAGGTGATCCTGGTGAGCGGGGACGGAAGTTTCCAGATGATGATGACCGAACTCGGCACGCTGGCCGAGCAAGGCCTTACCGTGAAGATTTTTATCCTGAACAACAAGCGGCTCGGAATGGTCCGGCAGTTGCAGGAGTTTTACTGCGATAAGCGTTACTCCGGGGTGGATTTCAGCTTTGTCCCCGATTTTGCCGCCCTCGCCGGGGTTTACGGCCTGGCCGGCTATACGGTGGACAGCGCCGCGGCTTTTGATGGGATAGTGGAAGAAGTCCTGGCGAAGGATGGTCCGGCGCTTGTAAACTGCCTGATTGAGCCGGAAGAAAACGTTTATCCCATGGTTCTGGCAGGCAGCGGTCTTGATGAGGCTATAGATTAAATCTGGAGGGACACAGGAATGGAACGTATTTACATCTTCGACACTACCCTCCGGGATGGTGAACAATCGCCCGGGGTAAACCTGAACGTAAAGGAAAAGGTGCAGATAGCCAGGCAGTTGGTGCGCCTCGGGGTTGACATAATCGAGGCCGGTTTCCCGATAGCCTCGCCCGGCGACTTTGCCGCTGTTACAGAAATCGCCCGGAACGTTAAGGGTTCAACGATTGCCGCCCTGGCTCGGGCGAGGTTTGCGGATATCGACCGGGCGTGGGAGGCCTTGCAAGGGGCGGAACAGCCACGGATCCACACCTTCATCTCCACCTCGGACATTCATTTGAAGCACCAGCTGAAGATGAGCCGGGAGCAGGTGTTGGAAGCCGCGCGGGAATCGGTGAAGCGGGCGAAGGGGTACACTTCCGATGTGGAGTTTTCGGCGATGGACGCCTCGCGTTCCGACATCGATTACTTGTGTCAGGTGCTGGCGGCGGCGATCGAAGCCGGGGCCACGGTTTTAAACATCCCCGATACCGTCGGCTACGCGGTTCCCGAGGAGTTCGGGGAATTCATCCGGACCATCCGGGAAAGGACGCCCGGGATTGAAAAAGCGATTATAAGCGTACACTGTCACAACGACCTGGGCCTGGCGGTTGCAAATACGCTGGCGGCGATACGAAACGGCGCAAGACAGGCAGAGGTAGCGGTAAACGGTATCGGTGAAAGAGCCGGGAATGCGGCCCTTGAAGAACTGGTGATGGGTCTTTACGCCAGGCGCTCGCTGTATCAGATGGAGACCGGAATCAGGACGGAGGAAATCTTCCGCACGTCCAAGCTCGTGACCGCTTTGACCGGAATGGCTGTCCAGCCGAATAAAGCCGTTGTCGGGAAGAATGCCTTTGCCCATGAATCAGGGATCCATCAGGACGGGGTGTTAAAGGAACCGACGACCTATGAAATAATTGACCCGAAAGTCATCGGCATTCCACAGTCACGGATCGTACTCGGGAAGCTGTCCGGACGACATGCCTTCAAGACGCGGCTGGCGGAGTTGGGTTATACCCTTACGGAAGACGAATTAAATGAGGCCTTCGCCCGGTTTAAGGAACTCTGCGACCGTAAAAAGACCATTACCGACGACGATCTGCAGGTGCTGATGGAGGAGGAGATCCGCAAGATACCGCCGACCTTCGAGCTCAACTACCTCCACATCTCGAGCGGGACTACCGTGGTTCCGACAGCCACCCTCGGGTTGCTGATCAGCGGCAATGCTGTCGAGGAGGCCGCCTGTGGGAACGGGCCGGTGGACGCGATTTACAAGGCCATCGACAAGATAACCGGATTTAAGTGCACCCTCGAGGCCTACGGCATCGATGCGGTAACCGGAGGTAAGGACGCCGTGGGAAGCGTGATGGTACGCATTAAAAGCGAAAAGGGCCAGACGTTTCTGGGACGGGGCATCAGCACCGACGTTCTCGAGGCGAGCGCGCGGGCTTATATCGACGCCTTAAACAAAATGGTGGCGGATACGAACGGGCCTAGGATTCGGCCTGAGGTTTAATCAGAATACAGAATACAGAAACGTTGAACCTTGAACGTTGAACGTTGAACGGACCTCCAAAGGTCCATCAGGATAAGAAAAAATCGAGGTGAAACTGTTGCAGCGGGTTCCACAGACGGTTACGGAGAAGATTCTTGCGGCGCATGCCGGCAAGGAATACGTTGAACCGGGTGAACTGATCAGCGCCAAAGTCGACGTGCTTCTGGGCAACGACATCACCGCGCCCTTGGCGATCCGGGAGTTCGAGCGGGTCGGCGTGCCGATATTTGACCCGGCGGCGGTGGTTATGGTCCCCGATCATTTTACGCCCAACAAGGACATCAAGTCGGCGGAGCAGGCGAAGGTCATGCGGGAGTTCGCCCGGCGTCACGACCTGCCGAACTACTTCGAGGTCGGACGGATGGGCATAGAACACTGCCTCCTGCCCGAACAGGGGCTGGTGGGACCCGGCGATGTGATCATCGGGGCCGATTCCCATACCTGCACTTACGGGGCGCTCGGCGCTTTCGCCACCGGTGTGGGGTCCACCGACCTGGCCGCGGCGATGGCACTGGGCGAAACCTGGTTCAAGGTACCGGAGTCCCTGAAGTTCGTTTACACCGGCGAACCGGGGCCCTGGGTCGGGGGTAAGGACCTCATTCTCCACACCATAGGGAAAATCGGGGTGGAAGGGGCGCTTTACTGCGCAATGGAGTTCTGCGGGCCGGTAATAGAAAAGCTTTCCATGGACGGGCGGTTCACCATGTGCAACATGGCGGTTGAGGCCGGCGCGAAAAACGGGATCATCGCCGCCGACGACAAAACCGAATCGTACGCCCGGGACCGTGCCCGGCGTCCGTACCGCGTGTTTGCGAGTGACCCCGACGCTAATTACAAAAAGGTTTATGAATTTGACGTGAGCAATCTTGAGCCCTGCGTGGCCTTCCCGCATTTACCGGACAACGTCAGACCGGTAAGCAAGGCGGGGAATATTGAAATCGACCAGGTCGTAGTCGGGTCGTGTACCAACGGGCGGATGGACGACCTGCGCCTGGCGGCCCTGGTCTTAAGCGGCAGAAAGGTCCACAGGAGCGTGCGGATGATAGTAATTCCGGGAACCCAGGAGATCTATCGCCAGGCGCTGAAGGAAGGACTTATTGAAACCTTTGTCGCCGCCGGCGCCGTCTTTTCCACGCCTACGTGCGGGCCGTGTTTAGGCGGGCACATGGGGATCCTGGCCAAAGGCGAGCGCGCCGTCTCGACGACCAACCGCAATTTCGTGGGGCGTATGGGGCATCCGGAAAGCGAGGTCTATCTCGCCAATCCCGCGGTGGCTGCGGCATCTGCGATTATGGGGCGGATTGCAAGCCCGGAAGAGGTGAGCTAGATGAACGAAGGAAACGTCTTTAAATTCGGCGATAACGTCGATACGGACCTCATCATCCCGGCCCGTTACCTTAACACCAGCGACCCGGCGGAGCTGGCGCTGCACTGCATGGAGGACGCCGATCCCACATTCGCCGGACGCGTTCAACCCGGCGACGTGATAGTGGCCGGAGCCAACTTCGGGTGTGGTTCCTCGCGGGAGCACGCGCCTGTGGCCATAAAGGCCGCCGGTGTGGCCTGCGTGGTGGCCGGAAGCTTCGCCCGGATATTTTACCGCAACGCGTTCAACATCGGGCTTCCCATTCTCGAATGTTCGGAAGCGGAGTCAATCCCGCCGGGAAGCCGGGTGCGTATCGAACTCGACACAGGCAGGATCAGCGTGGCCGGTACCGGACAGGAGTACCAGGCCCGGCCGATTCCCCCGTTCATGCAGGCTATTATAGCGGCGGGGGGGCTCATACCCTACGTAGCAGCAAGGCTTAAGAAGTAGAATACAGAAGTCAGAATTCAGAATATAGAAGGCAGAATGCAGTGTTTTTGCTGAGTTAGCTGGTCGGTGCAAAAAGAAATGAGAAATTAACCACCGACAACTGGCGACAGACGACCGTTATCGGAGGGTAACTATTCATCTGTCGCCTAACACTTACGGAACGCGGCCAGAAGCAAGTAGAACAAGGAAGGCACAACCGGACAGGCCGGAGCGTATACGGGAATACGTGAGGACCTGGCCGGTAGGGCCTGACGAAGTTATGCGCCGCTTATCGCCGCGCCCCACGGAAGCACTTGAATGGTTGCATCGGAGGTATAAGGGATAAATGCGTGCAGTAGAGATTTATGATACCACGCTACGTGATGGAGCGCAGACGGAAGGGATCTCCTTTTCCGTTGAAGATAAATTGAAAATCACGCAAAAGCTCGACCGGATGGGCTTTCATTACGTCGAAGGGGGCTACCCCGGCTCCAACCCCAAGGACATGGAGTATTTTGCCCGTGTTCGCGAACTCAGGCTTGAAAACGCGCAGGTTGCGGCGTTCGGCGCCACCAGGAAGAAGAACGTCCGTCCGGCCGATGACGAGAACCTGGCGGTAATTCTGCAATCAGGCGCCAAAACAGCTACACTTGTCGGGAAGAGCTGGGACTTTCACGTGACCCGGGCGCTCGGTACCACCCTTGAAGAAAACCTGGCGATGATCCGGGAATCGATCGCTTATCTGCGGGAGCAGGGACTCGCTGTGATCTACGACGCCGAACATTTCTTCGACGGTTATAAAGCCAACCCCGGGTATGCCCTGGCCACGCTTGAAGCGGCTGCCGCCGGCGGCGCAACCGCCCTGGTCCTCTGCGACACCAACGGCGGCATGCTTTCGTGGGAGATCGGCCCGGTGGTGGAGTTGGTGTGCGGGAAATTCAACCTCCCGGTAGGTGTTCACGCGCACAACGACACCGGGATGGCGGTGGCGAATACCCTGGCGGCCGTTCAGGCCGGCGCGAGCCATGTACAGGGAACGGTAAACGGATACGGCGAGCGCTGCGGGAATGCGGACCTTTGTGTGGTGGTGCCCAATCTTTCGTTGAAATGCGATATTTCTACCATTCCGGCGGAAAGAATACAGCGTCTGGTGGAGCTTTCCCGCTATGTCAGCGAGGTTGCCAACGTTCACCCGAACCCGCAGCAGCCTTACGTCGGGATGAGCGCCTTCGCCAGTAAAGCCGGTCTGCACGTCAGCGCGCTGATGAAAGACCCGCTAACTTACGAGCATATAAACCCGGAAGCGGTCGGCAACCGCCGCCGGGTGCTGGTTTCAGAGTTGTCCGGACTTTCAAACATGATTCACAAGATCCGCGAGCTGAACCTTGACCTGCCTACACAAGGGGAATCAGCCCGCCAGGTCCTGGCACAGTTGAAAGAACTCGAACACCAGGGGTTCCAGTTTGAAAGCGCCGAGGGTTCCTTCGAACTGCTGCTTATGAAGGCCTCAAACGGCTATCAGAAACCCTTCCTGCTGGAAAGCCTCCGTATTCTCAATGAGCTGAAGGAAGGCGGGACCGTTCATTCCGAAGCCACGATCAAGCTCCGGGTAGGAGATAAGATGGTTCACACAGCCGCCGAAGGCAACGGCCCCGTCAACGCTCTCGACAACGCACTCCGCAAAGCCCTTGAGCAGTTTTACCCCGATATAAAAAACATGCGGCTTACCGACTACAAGGTGCGGGTCTTAAATGAAACCGCCGGGACGGGCGCTCTGGTCCGGGTGCTTATCGAAACGGCCGACGGGCACCGGTCCTGGGTTACGGTAGGAGTTTCTCCGAATATCATCGAAGCGAGCTGGCAGGCGCTTGCGGACAGCTTTGCCTACGGTCTCCTGAAGGCAGAAGGTGAGGAGAACCTGTAACCCACAGCTTATTACAGCCGTCCTCCAGACTAACCAACTATTTTCTTGCCGCATAGAATAAATTATCGTTGACACCGGAACTTTGTCGTTATAAAGTTTGGCCGAAGGGGGCTTTTGCGCACGTGGGTATTCTTTTTGGCACTGATGGTGTCCGGGGCGTTGCCAACAAGGAGCTTGGCCCATTGCTGGCGTTTCAACTCGGTCGGGCCGGCGCGTATATCCTTACCCGGGAAACCGGGACCAAAGGAATAGTTGTGGGGCGTGATACCCGCGCCTCAGGAGAAATGCTGGAAGCGGCGCTAGTCGCGGGGATACTTTCCGCGGGCGCCGACGCGCTTCTTCTGGGAGTCGTGCCCACGCCGGCGGTGGCTTATCTTACCCGGGATCTCAAAGCGGCGGGCGGAATAATGATTTCTGCCTCGCATAACCCTGCACCGGACAACGGGATAAAGTTCTTCGGCCCCGACGGTTATAAACTGCCGGACGCAGCCGAAGAAGAAATTGAAGGACTCATTTTAAGAAACATGAACGGGATTCCTTCACCGGTCGGAGGCAATATCGGCCGGGCTTTAACGATGCACGATGCTGTTCAACGTTATGTAAACCACGCCCTCGAAACCGGGCCGAAGGAACTCAGAGGGCTCCGGATCGCGGTGGATTGCGCCCATGGAGCGGCGTACGACATCGCGCCGCGGGTGTTGAAGGCTCTGGGGGCGGAAGTCGTCGCTGCGGGAACCAGGCCGGACGGGCTTAACATCAACAACGGCTGTGGCTCTACCAAACCGCAGACGCTTCAGGAACTGGTCTTTTCTTCAGGTGCCGCCCTGGGCCTGGCTTTTGACGGTGATGCGGACCGGTTGATCGCCGTGGACGAAAAAGGAAACATAGTCGACGGTGACGCCATCATCCTGGCCTGTGCGCGTTATCTGAACGAGAAAGGTGAACTGCCCTTAAACACGGTTGTGGTGACCGTGATGTCCAATCTCGGGCTGCTCCGGGCACTTGCCTCTTCCGGGATTAACGCTTCGGTGACCAGGGTCGGCGACCGTTATGTTTTGGAGGAAATGCTGCGAACCGGCGCCTGTCTGGGCGGGGAGCAATCCGGGCACATCATTTTCCTGGGCCAGAATACCACCGGCGACGGGCTTATTACCGCGCTGAACCTTTTAAAGGTGATGCGGGAAACCGGGAAGTCGCTCGGGGAACTCGCAGCCGAATTCGAGCGTTACCCACAGCTGTTGAAGAACGTGCGGGTGAACGAGAAGGAACGGATACTCAACAGTCCGGTGTTAAACGAGGCGATAAAGCAGCAGGAAGCGCGTCTCGGCGGCGAAGGCCGGGTGCTGGTTCGGGCTTCGGGCACGGAATCGCTGATCAGGGTTATGGTGGAGGCGCGCGACGCAGAATTGACCCTTCAGGTTGTAGATGAACTGGTGGGAGTGGTCCACACGCTTGAAGGAGGTGAAATATCGGTTTAAAATGAGGTTTCTTAACTGACAATTTGCAAGCGCCAGAACTGTTTGTGGAGGTTGAAAGTTAAACCTTCGGGTGCGATCAGGAACGAGCATGGCAGAAACGGATGTCGGATGCAGGATGTCAGAGGTCAGAATCTTTGTAGAAATTCGCTATGCGAATTTCCCCTAAATTTTCGGACTTCCGACTTCTGGCTTCTGACTTCTGAAACAGCCAGGTGAAGTTCATCATCGCACCAAAGACAGTTGACGAGGGGGAGGCTTATCGAGGTCTATTCGGCGGGTGCCTCCCGGCCGGCCACGGCCGTAAGCGGTGTCACAAAACCGGCGGGTAACCGCCGGGACAAAAGCACCAGGTGGCGATTCGGCAGAGTATGGCTTTTCACGCGCATACGCATCTTTTGTTTTGCAAAAACAGCGCCGTGCTTTAATGCCCGGCGCTTTCTTTTTTTAGGTGACAAAAATTAGCGCGGTCGAAGTATATCACCGTGCTCAAGGAGGACTAAAACATGTGCGGCATAGTTGGCTACACCGGCCCCCGGCAGGCCCTGCCCCTTTTAATTACGGGGCTTAAAAAACTTGAATACAGAGGGTACGACTCAGCGGGAGTAGTGATTGTTGACGCAGGGCAACTGGCATTGCTGAAAAAAGAAGGCAAGCTGGCGGCGCTCGAGGCTCACCTTAACGGGAACAGCCCCCTTGGTACCACGGGCATCGGGCATACCCGGTGGGCGACCCACGGCGCGCCCACCGATATCAACGCACACCCGCACCTGGACTGCACGGGGCGAATCGCGGTGGTGCACAACGGCATTATTGAGAATTACCTCGAGTTGAGGCAGGAGCTTGCGGCGCGGGGCCACAGGCTTGTCTCGGATACGGATACAGAGGTTATCCCACATTTGATCGAGGAGCTTTACGAAGGGGATTTGTTTGCGGCGCTGCTGCGGGCGGTGCCGCTCTTGCGCGGTTCTTACGCCGTAGCGGCGGTTGCCGCGAGCGAACCCGGGAGGGTGGTGGCCGCCCGGCGCGACAGCCCCCTTATTGTCGGATTGGGCAGCGAGGAAAACTTCCTGGCTTCCGATATCCCGGCGGTGTTGGCTTCCACCCGCCGGACGCACATCCTCAGAGACGGTGAATTTGCCGATGTACGGCCGGACGGCGTTTCGATTTGCGACGGCGCCGGACGGCGTGTTGATAAAGAGGTTTTTGTCGTAAACTGGGACGCCAGCCAGGCCGAGAAAGGGTCTTACGCGCACTTCATGCTCAAGGAGATTCACGAGCAGCCGAAGGTGCTACGGGATACCATGCGCGGGCGAATAAGCGGCGATGCCGTTGTTTTTCCGGAAATGAAAATGGACCCGGAACTGCTGAAGTCCTGCCGGCGGGTGTTCATCACCGCGTGCGGCACGGCTTATCATGCCGGGTTGATCGGAAAGACTCTTATAGAGCGCCTGGTGCGCATCCCGGTGGAGATCGATATCGCCTCCGAGTTCCGGTACCGCGAGCCGCTCATCGGAGAGGGCGATCTGTTGATCGTTGTCAGCCAGTCCGGGGAGACGGCAGACACCCTTGCCGCCATGCGGGAGGCGAAGGCCAAAGGCGCTTCCGTCCTGGCGGTAACCAACATCGTCGGAAGCTCGGTGGCCCGGGAAGCGGACGATGCCCTTTACACCTGGGCCGGCCCGGAGATCGCCGTGGCCTCGACCAAGGCGTACGTGGCGCAGGTCTTCGTGCTGACGCTCTTCGCAATTTACATTGCTCAGGAAAGACGGACCGCACCCCCGGAGATCCTCCGGGAGCTGGTGGCGGAGTTGCCGCGCCTTTCGGAATGCGTGACGGAAATACTCGCGCATGATAAGGAGATCGCGGCGCTGGCGTCAGCCCGGAAAAACGTGGCGAGCACCTTTTTCATCGGCCGCGGGCTGGACTGGGCGGTGGCGGCGGAAGGGGCGCTAAAGCTCAAGGAGATTTCCTACATCCACGCCGAGGCTTACGCCGCCGGTGAGCTCAAGCACGGAACCCTGGCGCTGATAACCGGGGGAGTTCCGGTGATGGCCCTTGCCACCCAGCCGGCGCTTTACGAAAAAATGGTGAGCAACATCAAGGAGGTCAAGGCCCGCGGCGCTGACGTCCTGGCGGTTACCACAGAAACCGGCGGGAACATCGCGCAGGTGGCTGACGCCGTCATTGCCGTGCCGCCGGTGCACCCGCTGCTTGCTCCGGCGGTAGCTGTAGTGCCGCTCCAACTCTTCGCCTATTACGCGGCGGTGGCCCGCGGCTGCGACGTCGACCAGCCGCGCAACCTGGCCAAGAGCGTAACAGTGGAGTAGTAAGCTTGGCGTAATCTAAGACGTGACCGAACCTGGATTGTCTTAAGAATGTCTATTATAATCGATGGCAAGCAAAATGACTTTCTTTATCTTCAAAAGTAATATCAAATGCGAAAGTTAAGATGCAAAACATCTTTGTTGTCTTAAGCGCCTTTGTCTTTGATCTTTTGGTCGGCGATCCGCCCTGGCTACCCCACCCGGTGCGGCTTTTAGGCCGGGTGATTTGGTTCTTTGAGCGGTTAATCCGCCGGTTGGCGGGTGGGCCGGCCGGCTTATGGGTTGGCGGGGTCTTTTTGGCGGTTATTGTGCCTGTCGGGGCCTATATGGTTGCAGCTAAAGGTTTGACGCTTTTATACCAGTGGCACCGGGAAGCGGGATTTCTAGCTGAAGTCTATCTGGTAGCGATGTCCATGGCGGTCAAAGGCCTGTCCGCGGCTGCCGAAGCGGTCCGGCGACCGCTTGTTGCCGGCAACCTTGCGATATCGCGGGAGCAAGTCGCTGCAATTGTGGGACGAGATACGGCGCAACTGGATGCTGAAGGGGTTGTAAGAGCGGCGGTCGAAAGCGTAGCTGAAAACACCGTAGACGCCGTGGTGGCGCCGCTTTTCTACGCTTTTGCCGGTGGGGCGCCGCTGGCGCTTGCCTACCGTGCGGTTAACACCCTTGATTCCATGGTAGGCTATCGGGATCAGCATTACCGCCATCTTGGCTGGGCATCGGCGCGTCTCGACGACCTTTTAAACTTTGTTCCCGCGCGGCTGACAGGTTTGCTTATTACTTTGGCCGCTTTTCTTAGGCGAGGCGATTGGCGGCGGGTTTGGCGGGTGATGCGCCGGGACGGGCGCAAGCACCCGAGCCCAAACAGCGGGATTCCGGAGGCGGCGATGGCCGGGTTTTTGGGGGTGCAGTTCGGCGGGCCGAGCAGCTACCGGGGCGTTATATCTTTCCGCCCTTACCTCGGCGAACCACTGGCGCCGCTCAGTCCGGAACATATCGCGGCTGCGGTGCGGGTGCTTTACGTGGTGACTTTTTTGGCGCTGGTTTTGGGGTTTGGAATCCGGGTGGTTTTCTGGTATTGGGCGGGGTGAGGCGGAAGGATGAAAATCAGGCTTTGGCGGGGTTTTCTCTTGGCGGTACAGAACCTAACCCGCCTGCCGGTAGGAAACGTTTCCTTCGATGCGGAGGTCTTCGGACGCGGGACGGCTTTTTTCCCGTTGGTGGGTTTGCTGGTAGGAGCCATTTTAACAGGTATTTATTACGGCGGTAGTTTGATATGGTCGTCACCGGTGACGGCAGCCCTGATGGTTGCCGGGGGGCTTGTCGTAACCGGCGGGATGCACCTGGACGGTTTTATGGACACGTTGGACGGCTTCGGGGGCGGGAATGCCGAGCGCCGCCTGGAGATTATGCGGGACAGCCGGGTAGGGGCCTTTGGGGTGATGGGGGCGATATCCCTTCTTTTCCTGCGGTTTGCTCTGTTTCAGTCCCTTTCAGGATCGGCCTGGCGGTTGATTTTGCTGGCGCCGGTCGTGAGCCGTTGTGGTGTGGTCTGGGCGATCGACCTTTTCCCGTACGTCCGGCCGAAGGGTCAGGGGATGTTCTACAAGAAGTATACCGGATGGCGGGAGGTTGTTACGGCGACGGCGCTGACGCTGGCCATAGGTTTTGGTATCGGCGGGTTTGCCGGTTGCTTCATATCTGCCGCCTCCTTTGCCATCGCTACGTTATTGGGACTTTTTTTTAGTCGCCGGCTCGGGGGTCTTACCGGCGATACTTACGGCGCCGTCAATGAAATCCTCGAAGTTGCAGCGCTTGCCGGGGGGTTGGTTCTCTTAAGGTAGGGAATGTTTTTTTCAATACTACATAAAAGAGGTTATTATGTTTCCGGGAGAAAATTGTTCATACCCTAAACCGCTTCATGGAGGAAACGTCTGGCAGGCATGCCGGGAATTTGGCGGAAAACCGGAAGAATATCTGGATTTCAGCAGCAACATCAATCCGCTGGGTCCTTCGGCGTGCGCTTTGGAAGCCGTAAAAGCGGCGCTCGACCGGCTCTGGCGGTACCCTGACCCTGATTGCCGGGCGCTCAAGGGGGCGCTGGCGGATTATCTTGGGGCGCCGGCGGAGTGGCTTTTGCCTGGAAACGGCACGGCGGAACTGATTAACCTGTTGGTGGCGGCGCTTGGAATTAAACGGGCGGTAATTCCGGTACCCACCTTTTCAGAGTACGCGGGTAGTGTGACGGCCTGGGGAGGAAAGGTGTACACTACGCCTTTACTACCGGGGGAAGACTTTAGGATTAGTCTTCCGAGACTGACGGCGATTCTTCCAGGAGCGAATGCGCTGTTTCTGTGCCATCCTAATAATCCCACCGGACACGTGGTTCCGCATGAAGAATTGGCTGCACTGGTTAGGGAATCGGCGCGGGCCGGCGCGTTTTTGGTGGTTGACGAAGCCTTCCTGGATTTTCTGCCGGAGAGGGAAGCGTTGACGGCGATCGGTTTTCTTCACCGGTATCATCATGTAATGATTTTGTACTCCCTGACCAAGTTTTTCGGGTTAGCCGGGTTGCGCCTCGGCGTGTTGGTGGCGGCCCCGGCAGTCCTGGCGAAGATCAAGGCCGTGGTTCCGCCTTGGAATGTTAACACACTGGCGCAGGTTGCGGGCGCAGCGGCCGTCGCTGACGGGGAATACATTGATAAGTCGAGACGGGTCGTCGCTGCGGAGCGGGAGTTTTTAAAAAAGGCGCTCAATGATTTGCCCGGTGTCCGTGTAATACCCGGAACAGCCAATTTTCTGCTTGTCGATATCCATAGCACAGGACTGAGAACGGGCGCGATAACTCGCCGGTTGGCGGAGAAGCGGATTTTGGTTCGTGATGTAAGTAATTTCGCCGGTTTAGAGGATTGGTACATCCGAATAGCGGTACGCCTTCGTGCGGAAAACCGTTGTTTGGTTGAAGGTTTACGTGCGGTATTGGCACAAGGTTATTGATAAAAAAGTGATGGATTCTTAGCGAACGAAGGTTTGTACCTTATACTGTTTACCTTCGTGGCGGAAATTGTTGAAGAAAGGTTGGGTACAGGATGGAGGCTCGGGATGCCGATCACGGGAAAATCTTCATGGTAACCGGGGGTGTCCGCAGCGGCAAGAGTACTTTTGCGGAGTCGTTGATCAGCAAAGCTCCCCGGGTGGTTTACGTGGCCACGGCTGTTGCGACCGACGAAGAGATGAGGGCGCGTATAGCCGAACACCGGGCGCGGCGTCCGGCAGGTTGGGAGACGGTGGAAGAACCCCTTGATCTGTCACGGGCGATCCTGACGGTGCCCCGAGAGGCGGTATTACTGGTTGACTGCATCGGGGTATGGGTGGCCAATCTTCTTGCGGGTGGTCTTACTCCGGCGGAGGTTGACGGTCGCGTGGAAGGTTTCCTGACCGAAATCAGCAAGCGGCAAGGACCATGCGTGGCGGTAACCAATGAAGTGGGGATGGGCGTCGTACCGGCTTATCCTTTAGGGAGGCTTTACCGGGATATCTTGGGTCGTGTGAATCAGCAGGTTGCCGCCGCGGCGGACATGGTCTACCTTTTGGTTTGCGGTATCCCCCTCCGCATAAAGCCTTAGGAGACCGCTGCAAAACTTCGTTGATTTAAACAAATTTTCCCCGTAACGCCCCTCAAAACAGCATTACCTGGGGACAGTTTCGCCGGGGGTGCCGGGTTACAAGGACGTTAATGCCGTAAGCGGCGCATATCTTTTCGGGGGTGAGCACCGCAGCCGGTGAGCCAAAAGCGGCGATGCGCCCGTTCTCGAGGAGAAGCAACCGGTCCAGATAAGCCGCCGCAAGGTTCAGGTCGTGCAGGGCAGCAATAACGGTAAGGCCTTGTTCGCGGTTGAGGCGGTAAGCCAGCTCGATAGTCTGTGCCTGGTGGGCGATATCGAGGTGCGCCGTAGGTTCGTCGAGCAGCAGTATTTCCGGCTCCTGAACCAAAGCACGGGCAATGGCCACCCGTTGGCGTTCACCACCGCTCAAAGTCGTCACCGGCCGCTTGGCAAGATGGTCGGTTGCCGTGGCTTGCATCGCCCGGTGTGCAATAGCGAGGTCCACTTTCCCTTCCTGCTGCAAACGGTTGAGATGCGGGTAACGACCCATTAACACCACTTGCTCGACGGTAAAGGCAAAATCCAGTTGGTTATCCTGAGGTACAACAGCCACGCGGCGGGCCACTTCAATTTGTTTCAGTTTATGGATGTTGCAGCCGTCCAGAATCACCCGGCCGGTTCCGGGACGCAGCAACCGGGCGATGATCTTCAGCAAAGTGGTCTTTCCTGCACCGTTCGGTCCGATCAAGCCCAGAAGTGTGCCTGCGGGGATCTCGATGCTGATGTCTGTAATAATGTCTTTCGCATGGTAACCGAAGCTGATGTTTTCCAGCACCAAAGAAGCCAAGTGCCTTCCCCCTAGATTTCGATCCGTCTACGCCATAAAAGGTAAGCGAAAAACGGGCCGCCGCAAACTGCCGTAACAATACCCACCGGTATCTCGCCGGGAGCCATAACCAGCCGCGCCAGAAGATCCGCACCGACCAGGAAGGCTGCCCCGGCCAAAACAGCGCCCGGCAGGAGCAATCGGTGGTCCGGTCCAAGGAACAGCCGCATTATGTGTGGGACGACGAGCCCCACAAAACCAATGGGCCCCGCGGCAGCCACAGATGCAGCCGTTAAGAGCGTGGCGGCGGCCAGCAGCAGCTTTTTTACCGTTTCGACCTCAACGCCAAGGTACCGGGCGCTTTCTTCACCCAGCAACAGGGCGTTCAGTTCTCGGGTAAACAGGAGCAGCACGACAAGCGCAACGGTAATGTAAGGTAGGGCCATCGTCACGTGGCCCCAATTGCGAGCGGAGAAACTTCCCATCAGCCAGTAAACCAACGGATGAAGCCGGTCACCGCTGGTGAAAATGAGCAATGAGACGACGGCGCTCAGAAAAGAACCTACTGCAATCCCGGCGAGGATCAGCGCGCCAATGGCTACCCTGTTCCCGATCCGGGCCAGGCCGAAAACAATTGCCATAGCGCCAAGCGCTCCGCCGAAGGCCAAAACAGGCAGGGCCCCAAAATCCCCCGTAAGAAAGCCAGGGTAGATCAATATAGACAGACAGCCTCCCAACGCCGCTCCTGAAGACGCTCCGATTAGGTATGGATCGGCAAGCGGATTGCGAAAAAGCGCCTGGAGTACTACCCCGGCGGCGGATAACGCCGCCCCGACGAACGCCGCCAACACCACGCGGGGGAGCCTGACCACCATAATGATGGTCTCATGCACCGGTGGGGCGGAGGGATCTACATGGTTACCAACCAGGGGAAGCTTTCTTACCAAGACGGTAATGATCTCCTTCGCCGGAATGGCCACCGCCCCGGCGCCGGTAGCTGCAACAATCGTTATGGCCAGGATTACTGCCAGAAGTACCACCGGTATCTTCCGGTTTATCTGTTCCACCGTTCGCTTCCTACTGATTGAAAAGTTCCGGGTGAATCGCCCCGGCAAAAGCCTCAAGGCCTTCAACAATACGCGGCCCGGAGCGATTTACCAGGTCGGCGTTAACAGTGTAAATCCGGTCGTTCTTAACACAGTTGAGGGCACCCCATCCCTTACGCGCCTTTATATCTTCTTTTGTCGGATTTCCCTTCCCGTGCCCGTAAGAGTTAATCAGGACATCGGGGTTTTTGGCCAGCAGCATTTCCAGGCTGTATTCCGGGTACCCTTTACCGGCATCGGCTGCCGCATTGACTCCACCGGCCAGTTTAATGAGATCGTCAATAAATGTTCCCGGTCCCGCGGTCATCAAAGGCTCATGCCAGAGTTCGTAAAAAACCTTGGGCCGCTTATTTGCCGGAACAGGTTGAACTTTAGCGGTAACGGCATCGATCCTTTTCTGCAAACCACTCACTACAGTATCGGCAGCCGCACCCGCGTCCGTGGCCTTCCCCACCATCTTGATGTTTTCTAAAACACTTGCCACTGTCTTAGGCGACACCACCAGGACGTCAATACCCTGCTTCTCCAAGGCAGCTATCATTTCCTGGTGCTTTTCGGTAGCCAAAACCAAATCCGGCCGGCAAGCCAGGATCTTCTCCAGGTTCGGATCGGAAAAGCCACCGATTTGCGGCTTTTTCCCGGCTTCCGCCGGAAAATCACAATACTTGGTAACCCCCACAACCTTATCGCCCAGACCGAGGGCAAACAGAATTTCAGTGTTACTTGGCGCAAGGGAAACGATGCGCTCCGGTCTTTTTTTAATCGTCACCGTACGGTTTAAGCTATCGGTCAAGGTGACCAAAGCCGTATTCTCCCGATGATCACCGCTCGACCGCATCTTTTCCCCGATCGACTGCCGCCCACAACCGGTAACACCGGCAAGCAAAACAAGCGCCACTAACAGAACCGGTATCTTCTTCATAACACACCGCATAACGCACCGCTCCTTTTCCGTCCACCTTTCGGGTTTTTTTACAGCAACTTCTCCCTGTCCATATCGCTCACTTCGGCTTCACCGAAAGTAGCCATCTCCTTGAGGACCTTTACCGATGCTTCCACCACCGGCATTGCCAGCGCCGCCCCCGTGCCTTCCCCAAGCCGGAGATTGAAATCCAGCAAAGGCTTAAGTCCCAGCGCCGTCAGCATGTGCCTGTGCGCCCGCTCTTCGGAAAGGTGCGAGGCCAGCATGAACTCCCTGGCCCGGGGGCACAAACCGGCGGCAATCAGCGCCGCCGCTCCGGTGATGAATCCATCGAGCAGCACAGGGACCCGCTGCGCCGCCGCGCCCAGAATAACCCCGGCAAGGCCGGCGATCTCCAGCCCCCCGACCTTAGCCAGGACATCGAGGGGATCGGTTGGATCCGGCTGATTGACGCTCATAGCTTGGGCCACCACCCGGCGCTTCCGCTCCAGCACCTCATCGTTCACCATTGTTCCTCGGCCCACCGCTTCATCCACTGGAATACCGGCTATAACACATAAGATCGCGCTTGAAGGCGTAGTATTGCCGATACCCATATCCCCGGTCGCGATAAGGTCTACTCCATCTTGAATTTCCGCCTGGGACAGTTCAATCCCTACGCTGACCGCCTGCGCTGCTTCTTCCCGGGTCATTGCGGGCCCGCGGGCGATATTCCCTGTACCGGCGCGGATTTTCCGCACTATTACCCCCGGCCGGTCCACCGGTCGTGCCACGCCGATATCCACCACCACCACCCGGGCTCCGGCGTGACGCGCCAAAACACCGATTCCTCCGGTGCCGTCAACGAATCGCGGGAGTATCTGATAAGTGATCTCCTGGGGCGCCGCACTCACCCCTTCCGCCACAACGCCGTGATCACCCGCCATTACGATTACGCTCTTTTTTTTAATTACCGGAAAAGGCTTCCCGGTAATCCCGGCAAGCTTCACCGCTATTTCCTCCAACCGCCCTAAGCTCCCGGGAGGTTTCAAAAGGCTATCCATCCGCGTTTGCGCCCGGGCCATTGCCTCCCGGTCGAGTTCGCCGATACAGGCTACAGTTTGAGCTAAAAGCATAAAACCCCTCCCTCGAAAATAGATAGTACTTCTTTCGGTGGGCGCCGCGATAAGCAACGCATTGCTGCGTTAGACCGCCCGAGCCGAATCCTCACGTACCTCCCAGTACGCTCCGGTTCGCCTCCGACGGTCTGCCTTGCACTGCGTCACTTCTCACGGCGTTCCGCCTTTGTTACATTACTGCTTCTAAGTAACAAGCTTACGGGTCGACCCATTTTCAAGATTTCGTGGTGCCGCTATTAGCGGCATGGAGGACTCCTCTGTAAACGATCAGCAACTTTTTGGCGAGATACTATCCTGATTCAAAGTCGTTTGCCCGTGTCTTTCGCGCGTGAATCACAAAAATCAACAAAACGTGCCGCTGCCCCGGGCCGGTTCATGAAGTGCGTGTGCAGGTACGAAGCCACCACGTTTTTGTAAACCGCGCCGTCTTCCTGTAACCTTCCCCGGTGAAAGCGAAAACGGTATGCGGCGGGAAGCGGCGTTTCCCGCCAGGCAAGAGCAGAGTAGTGAAAGACGTGCCCCCGCAGTGTTTCTCCCCGCCGCAAAAGACAGGTATCCGTCAGGGCCTCAGCCGTCACGTATCCCAGGCGCTGGAGCTTTCGCGTGAGCGTCACCTCTGCCGGCAGCACCCCTGCCATCGCCCAAGATCCGCCGTCGCATGTGATAGCCTTACTCAGATACATCAGCCCACCGCACTCGGCCAGTACCGGCATCCCCGCCTCTACCGCTTCCTTTATCGCACAGCGCAAATTCACATTAGCCGCGAGTTCTGCGGCATAGACCTCCGGGAACCCGCCGCCGAGGTAAAGTCCGGCTGTACCGGGTGGCAGGGCGCCGTCGGCCAGGGGGCTGAAAAAGGCAAGTTCTGCGCCATACGTTTCCAGGAGATCCAGGTTCTCCGGATAGTAAAAACTAAAAGCTGCATCACGGGCAACCGCGAGCCGCACCCGGGGAAGTTGCGGATCTGCCGGAAAAACAGTCTGCGCCGGCGCAGGCATCTGTTCAGCCGTCTCAGTCACTCGCAGCACCGCGTCGAGGTTCACTGCGGCGGTAACCGCTGCCGCCAACCGACTGATTTGCTCCCGCACCCCCGCCGTTTCATGTACCGGAACCAGGCCCAGGTGTCGTTCGGGCAACGCCAGCGTTGAATCACGCACCAGACACCCCAAAACCGGTACGCCCGTCTTCTCCTCTATCGCCTCCCGCACCAAGGAGCAGTGGGATTCGCTCCCGGCAAAAGAGAGGATGATCCCCGCCAGCGTAACCTCCGGATCGTATTCCTTAAAGCCGAGCACTACCGCCGCCGCCGAAGCCGCCATTCCCCGAACGTCCAACACCAGAATTACCGGCGTCCGGAGGACCTTGGCCAGGTACGCCGTGCTCCCCAACTCGTTATCCGACCCCAGCCCGTCGTAAAGGCCCATCACCCCCTCAACCACAGCCATGTCCGCCCCGCGGCACCCCCGCAGGAAAACCTCCCGCACCGCATCGGGCGAAAGCATCCAGGTATCCAGGTTGCGGGAAAGCCGCCCGGTGGCCGCCATGTGAAAACCAGGATCGATGTAGTCAGGTCCCGCCTTAAAGCCCTGGACCGTGAACCCCTGCGCCGCTAACGACGCCATCAGGCCCACGGCCACAGTCGTTTTTCCGGCGCCGCTTGAGGCCCCGGCAATTATCACCCGCCGCATAAAAATCCCCTGTTTCAGAACAAGATGTTAAAACCCTTCACTCTCGAAGGACATCCTAACCCGGACAAGCCGGAACCACCCAGCACTCAACGACACGTTAAAACTACTTTGTAACATCGTACATAATACGAACTTAGAACGCCACGTCTTAAGATCAGCAAGTTGAGTGCTGGGTCACCACAGAGGCATAGAGTTCACAGAGAACAGAAATTTCATGATTTAGAAATAAAATAAATACCCATATTTCCGTTTTTCCTCTCCGTGTTCTCTGTGTCTCTGTGGTTAATTCTTCTTGCCATCTTGCGTGGATCTTGACGTCAAAGACTCTAAAGATTCAGCCAACTGTAAACCTCATCCAGGCGCAAATGTTCCCGCACCGTCGCCGCCACCCGGTCGAAACTTGCCTCCTTACACCGAATAAAAGATATCCCAAAATCTTCGGGGGCCAAGCCCCGCCGCTTTCGCAAAAGATTTAGAAACCCCCGGCGAAACCCGTCCGCTTCAAAAAGGCCGTGAAGGTACGTCCCCCAGACCGCCCCCTGGATCGATCCCTCGGTTGTTTCACCGTGACTTCGCTTCAAAACAAAAGCCGGTTCCGCCTCTGCTCCCGGAACAGTTTTGCCGGCGTGAATCTCGTACCCGTTCACTTCTTCGCCCTTCAATTCCGCCAGCATTCCTGCTCCCGTTACCGCGCCGCGGACACGTGCCGTTACTTTCTCCGGAAGGAAAACCGTAGCCACGTCGAGAAGCCCGAGTCCGGAAAAGGTTCCGGCCTTATCTTCGCTTCCCTCCGGGTCTCTGATCTCTTTCCCCAACATCTGATACCCGCCGCAGACGCCTAGGACCGGCGTTCCGCAACCCGCCCTTTGCGAGATGACATCCGCCCAACCGGTTGCATAGAGCCAGTGAAGGTCGGCCACTGTATTCTTGGTTCCGGGGAGAATGACTAAATCCGGAATGCCCAGGAGCGCCGGGTGGGTGACAAAGCGCAGCGAAACATCCGGTTCCAGCAGCAGCGGGTCAAAATCGTCAAAATTAGCGATCCGCGGCAGCCGCACAACCGCGATATCCAGCGCCCAGCACTCACGGACGTGAGTGCTGGGACGTACGACCCCGTCATTTAAGCTTACCGAATCTTCCGCCGCCACCCCCAGATCCGGAAGGTACGGAAGCACCCCGAGCACCGGCCGCCCGGTGTTTTCCTCCAGGAAGCGCAAGCCCGGCTCCAGAATGCTTGAATCGCCGCGGAACTTGTTAATAACGAAGCCACTGACGCGCGCCGCCTCATCCGGGGGGAGAAGTTGAATTGTCCCCACAAGTTGGGCGAATACGCCCCCCCGGTCAATGTCCGCCACCAGGATAACCGGGGCATCGGCAAGCGCCGCCGCCCGCATATTGGCGATGTCTCTATCCCGCAGGTTGACTTCGGCCGGGCTGCCGGCTCCTTCGATAACAATGATTTCGTATTCCGCCGCGAGGCGCGCAAAGCTTTCCGTCACGACCTTCCATGCCTTCTCCAAGTAGTCCTCCCGGTAATCCCGGGCCGAAAAATCTCCGACCGGCCGTCCATGCACAATCACCTGGGCCACTGTATCTCGTTTGGGTTTCAGGAGTACAGGGTTCATGTCCACTGTTGCCGCAACCCCCGACGCTTCCGCCTGCACCCCCTGAGCCCGGCCGATCTCCCCACCGTCACCGGTGACATAGGCATTCAAGGCCATATTCTGCGCCTTGAACGGCGCCACCCGGTAACCGTCCTGCTTGAAGATCCTGCAGAAGGCCGTCGCCAGTATACTCTTGCCCACGTGCGAAGCCGTCCCCTGAATCATTAGCGCCCGCGCCAGAATCCCCGCCCTCCCTCGGAAGATGCTGCTTCTTTCGGTGGGCGCGGCGAGAAGTAACGCATTGCTGCGTCAGCCCGGCAAAGCCGGGTCCTCACGTACCTCTTATGTACGCTCCGGCTCGTCTCTACCGGTCTTCCTTGCACTGCATCACTTCTCGCCGCGTTCCGCCTTTGTCACGTTAGTGCTTCTAAGTCACCAGCTTAAGGGTCCATGTTTTCATTCCCGGTGGCGGCGATTAATCGTTATGATGTCGCTTAAGAAAGGTTCTTCCGCCGTGCCAGAACAGCCAGTACGTTCACCACCGCCGCGGCAACGGCGCTGCCGCCCCGAGTACCCCGGAGAACCACCGCCGGCAAATCGGCGGCGAGCAGCGCCTCCTTGGCCTCGACCGCGCCGACGAAACCCACGGGCGTACCGATGACCAGCGCCGGACGCACCCCCGCCGCGCAAAGTTCCAGCACCCCGAAAAGGGCCGTTGGGGCGTTACCCACCGCCACAATGCTTCCCGGCAGCGCTTCCCTCAGCCGCCGCATACCCGCCAGCGCCCGCGTGACCTTTTGCCGGGCAGCATCCTCGGCTACGCCCGGCTCCTCAACCGCCACCCGTACTGCGATCCCTTCCGGCAGCCGGGCGCGGATCCCGGCGGCGACCATTTTCACGTCGCAAATAACCGTTACCCCCCGGCGTAAGGCATTGATTCCGGCATCGAGAGGAGCGTGCCGGAAGACCAAATCCTGTATGCACGTCACGTCACCGGTGGTGTGCACCACCCTTTGCGCCGCCAGAAACTCCTCCGGGGTAAAAGAAGATTTCCAGGGCCGGAGGAGTTCCTCGATAGCCGCCATGCTCCGGGCTTCAATGGCTTGCGGGTCAGCAAGAAACTCCATCACGCACCTCCCCGATCCGCTCCGCTAAAATCGCCACCACCCGGGAGTCAAAGCCGAGGTGCCGGGCAAGCCGGAACTCCACCTCCGGGTACTGCTCCTTGAGCGCCGCCATGTCTTCCGGAATGTCCTTCCGAATGTGCAGCCCGTCCGTCAGGAAGACCGGCGCCACGACAACCCTCTTTACTCCTTCAGCTACCAGTTTGGCTACCGCCTGGGAAAGATTTTGCCGCTGGGACTTTGGATTCATCCAGGCCGGCTCCACCCGGGCGGCGCCGAATACCTTTTTGATTTCCCCCGCCACCAATTCCAGAAAACTATTCGCTTCGTCCACCGCCGCCCGGCTGCCGTGGCCGAGGACCACTATTCCCTCCAAATCCTTCCCCTCCAATCAACTTATCCACTCTTTTTATAAGCTCTGCTGCCTCATAAAAACTCCCCGGTTCCTCCGGCGGCCGCCGCACCACCACCAATGGAATGCCCAAGTCAAGCGCGGCTTTGATTTTCGCCGCCTGTCCCCCGGAACCGCCGCTTTCCTTAGTGACCACCACGGTCGCGCCGTATGCCCGGAAAAGCGCCCGGTTGAGTTCTTCGGTGACCGGCCCCTGAAGCGCCACGATATCGCGCGGCAGAAGACCCTGCTCCCGGCACGCGGCAATCACTTCCGGCTCCGGCAACACCCGCGCCACCACACGGCGGCCGGCTGCCCGCGCCGCCGGGAGAAAAAAGGGAAGGGTCTTGCTCCCCGTGGTTAAAAAGATAACCGGCCCGTGCGCCGCCGCCAGGCGTGCCGCAGCAGCAAAATCCGGCGCCAGCCGGATGAGCGGGTGCGCCGGTAAGGGCTCCGGCGGACGGGTGAAGCGCAAGTACGGCACCTGGCACTGTACCGCCGCCCGCCGGGCATTCCGCCGGGCCTCAACGGCGAAGGGATGGGTGGCGTCAACCACGACCTCGACCCCGCGCTCCCCGATGAGCGCGGCAAAACCAGAGCTATCCCGCCGTCCGACCAGCACTTCCCCGTCGAACCCGCAGCGCGCCAGTTCCGCCCCGTAGGGCGTAGCCACGCTTACCACCACCGGCCAGCCGCGGGAAGCAAGCGCGCGCGCCGCTTCTCTCCCTTCCGTAGTGCCTCCCAGAAGAAGAATCACCACTGTACCTATTCAGCCGTCAGCATTTCGCTGACGGAACGCGGCGAGAAGTGATGCAGTGCAAGGAAGACCGCGGAGACGAACCGGAGCCCAGCACTCAGATTGCTATGAAGGCGTAGTTTCGCGGGGCGGACAAATATGCGTTTCCTCAGAAGTAGTATCTTACAAGGCGTAACTGAGTGCTGGGTGAGGATTCGGCTCCGTGCGGGCTGACGCAGCAATGCGTTGCCTATCGCCGCGCCCGACGACGAAACACCTGAATAGTTACTCACCACTTATACCCCCGGGGTGTTATCATCACGCCGTTGGCCACGTAAGTTTGGGAATTGCCCACGATCACCGTGGCCCGCATATCCACCGGGAAATCCGCTATTGTAGCGAGATCGCAGACGACTTTCCGCTCGCCCTCCCGGCCGGCGTCCCAGACTACTCCTGCCGGCGTTTCCGGCGGGCGTCCCTCCCGGATAACGGCCAGGGCCTGGCGCCATTTTTCCTGCCGCCGGGAACTTGCCGGGTTGTAAAGAACCAGGACAAAGTCGGCGTCTACCGCCGCCCGCAGCCGTTTTTCAATAACTGACCAGGGAGTCAAAAGATCGCTCAAGCTAATCACGGCGAAGTCGTGCCCGAGCGGCGCCCCTAAAAGCGCCGCCGCCGCCGTTGCCGCCGTCACCCCCGGCACAACCGTCACCGCCACCCCGGCCGTCTCGGCGGCTTCCAGAACCGGCGCGGCCATTCCGTAAACCCCGGGGTCCCCGCTCGAAACAACCACCACTCGCGCTCCCGCCACGGCGCGCGCTACCGCTTCCCGCGCCCGCGCCACCTCCTCCCGCATCCCGCTTTCAATGATCTCTTTCCCGGTAAGGATTTGGTCTATCAGCTCAAGGTAAGTACGGTATCCCACCACGACTTCGGCCTCTTTTAGCGCCTCTACGGCACGCGGCGTCATTTCCGCTGTTCTGCCGGGCCCGATCCCCACTACGGCCAGGGAGCCGCCGCCACCGCCACCGTGATTCCGGGGAAAACGGTCTTCGGCGCCACAAGTCTTTCTCCCCCCGCCGCTAAGGCCGCCAGTTCGCATACATTTTCCACCCCGACTTTCTCTTTTACAAAGGCACTCTCTTGAATCATCCCAGGATCGAGCCTCGTCTTTATCACTTTCAGCGCCCCCACATCCAGAAAACGGACCGGTAACCCCAATTCTTCTGCCGCCGCCAGCAACCCTTTTTCATCTCTTTTGAGGTCTATGGTAGCAAGTTCCCGGATGCCTTGCAGGGAAAAGCCTTCCGCTGCCGCCACCTGCTCAAGTGCGTACAGGATTTTAACCACCGGGGTGTTGCGCCGGCATCCTATTCCCACCACATACCGCCGGGGCCGTAGAAAGAGAAAAGGTTCTGCCGGAGGAGCTACAACCCTGTCGGTAACCACTATCCAGGCGGCAAATCCCCCGGGGAAGTCGGTTCCCGGCTGCCAGGGAAAAACCGCTACCTCGGGCGGCCAGCGGTAATCAATCAGCGGGAACTCCTCATCCCAAAGGATCGCCACCCGCTCTCCTTCGGTCAGCGCCCGCGCCACCGAGGACAGGTGACTGCGCGGTTCGAGGCCCAGGTTGAACCGCGCCGCAAAAACATCGATCGCCGGACGGCCCAAAACGTCGCTGGCCGTAGTCACCACCGGGCGGGCGCCGACTGCCGCCGCCACCTTTTCAGCAAGCGCGTTCCCGCCGTGGTGCCCCCCGAGAAGGCTCACCGCAAAGCGCCCTGCCTCGTCCAACACCACCACCGGCGGGTCGCGAAACTTATCCTTCAAGTGTGGCGCGATGAGCCGTACCGCAACCCCGACCGCGGCAATGAAAACAATCCCCTCCACGCGCGGGAAAAGCATTGACACCAAGGCCCTGAGCGACTGATAAGGCCGGCCGCTACCGAGCCTGGCCGGCGCAAAAACCTCCACCTTCCAGTCCCCTAAGAAGCCACCGAGCCGTTCCCCCAGGGAAAACCCCCTGGCGCTTAAAACTACCACCGCCAGCCCTTCCCGTTCCATTTCCTCCTCCTGGAAAACGTTCAAAGTCCAAGGCTAAAGCTATATCTTCCTTTAACCTTTCATCCCTCACCCTTCATCCTTCATCCTTCGGCCTGTGCCCGTGACTGAACTCCGGATCATAAAGGCGTGAGGGCTCACCCTGCCCCGTTAAAAACTCTCCTACCAGGATAAGCGCGGTCTTCTCTATCCCGGTTCTCTTTACCTCCGTCACCAGATCCCGGAGGAGGCAGCGGATAACCCTCTCTTCCGGCCAGGTAACCTTCTGCACCACCGCCACCGGGGTGTCCGGCGGGTAACCCGCGGCAAGAGCCGCCGCCACCTCTTCCACCTGCTGAACGCTCAAAAAGAGGCAGAGGCTCGCCCGGTGCCGGGCAAGCGCCGCAAGCCCCTCGGTCTCCGGCACCGGCGTCCGGCCGGCAAGGCGGGTCAGAATCAAGGTCTGACTCACGCCGGGCAATGTGTACTCTTTTTTAAGCCGGGCGGCCGCAGCCAGAAAAGAACTCACCCCCGGCACAACCTCGAAAGGAACACCAGCCTCATTGAGCGGCACCATCAGTTCGGTAATGGCTCCGTAAAGGCTGGGGTCGCCGGAGCTAAGCCGCACCACCTTTTTCCCTGCCCGCGCCGCCTCTATCAGGATCCGGGCAATTTCCTCCCGGTCAAGCCCGGCGCTGTTGTAAACCGTCGCCTCGGGGCGGATATAGCGCAAAACCGCGTGAGGAATGAGCGAGCCGGCATAAACAACCACGTCCGCTTCCTTTAGCAGCCGCGTCCCCTTCACCGTAATGAGTTCCGGGTCACCAGGTCCCGCTCCCACAAAGTAAACCGGATTCACTTTTTTACCACCACCAGGGAAAGGTAATCGGCCCCTTGAAACTCTTCCAGGGGTCCCTGCCGCGCCCCTTCCAAACCGCACCGCTCGTAAAGCCGGGCGCTTTCTTTCAAACCCATCCTCCCCAGCATCTCCCGTACCCTATCCAGATGCCTGCCCACCTTTAAAAGCACGGTGCAGTCGAAATCCTCAACCACCCTTTCCAGGTCCTCCGTTCCCGTCACCGGCACCACCGCCAGGCGCTCGTTTCCCTGCACGGACCGCCCCCCGGCTGCCATACAAGCAGCAAGAGCAGTGACTCCAGGGATAACCGCGGTACGTGCTCCTGGATAAAGCACCTTCACCGCCCGCTCAAGGTAAGGATAGGTGCTGTAAAAAGAGGGGTCGCCGAGGGTTACAAAGGCGACGTCGGCCCCTTCCCGGAGGCGGCTTGCCACCTGCCGCGCCGCTTCTTCCCAGGCCTTTTCCAGGACTGCCTTCAACCGGGTCATCGGGAAGTGAAGCGTGAGGAACTCCTTGGCCTGCATCGCCTCCGGGCCTAAAACCGCCGCCACAATCTCCCCGGCGATGCTCTCCCCTTCCTGCCGGGTATGAGGCGCGCAGATCACCGGTACCTGCTGGAGCACCCTTAAAGCCTTTAAAGTTAACAATTCCGGATCGCCCGGGCCTATCCCCACCCCGTAAAGAACCGCCACCTTAGTCCTCCTCTCTCTCCGCTGTCACCAAAAAAACCGGGTTCTCACCCCGCAGCAGCCTTCGTCGGCCAAGATTCTCTCCCCGCGCCAGCGTTAAAGAAACGACCTCCCCGCGCCACTCCGGCCACTGAAGCGCCACCAACCCTTCCTGCAGCGTTTCCAGCGTCACCGCGCTTAGCGCCAGCCGTCCGCCCACCGGAAGCACCGCGCGTAAAAACGCAAGGATCTCCGGGAGCCGGCTGCCGCTTCCCCCGATGAACACCCGGTCCGGCCGCGGCAAACCCGCCAGCGCCGCCGGCGCCTCCCCCGGTACCACCGTCAGGTTTTCCACCCCGAAACGCTCCCGGTTGGCTGCAATCAGTTCCATCCGCTCCGGTCGCGCCTCGACCGCGAAAACCTTTCCCTCCGGCATAAGCCGCGCCGCCTCCACCGCCACCGACCCCGTACCCGCGCCTACATCCCAAAAAACGCCTTGCCGTGAAAGTCTCAGCTTGGCCAGCGCCACCGCCCGAACTTCCTCCCTGGTAAGTGGTGTGCCGTTCCGGAGAAAAAACTCGTCCGGGATACCGGGCGTAACGAACGGGAAATCAATCAATCAGAACCACCACCGCGTTAGAAAATTCTTCCTTAAATGCCGCCAACTCTGCCGCCCGCCCCGCAAAAAACTTTTCTGCAGGCAGCGAAAGATTGGAGAAAACGTATACTTTCCGCTCTCCCATTCCCTGATCTGTAAGGAGACGCCCCACCAGTTGCGGGGGGTGCCGGGGGTCGGTAAAAGCCAGGACCTTGGCAGAGTTTTTCACCGCCGCGAGCAGGGTTCCCGCTCCGCTTTCCCGCCCGTGAAGGCTTACAAATACCGCATCCTCGTATCCCATTCCCAAACGAGCGAAAGCCGCTGCCGCCGTGCTGATCCCCGGAACCACCGTCACCGGCAAATCCGGCCGATATCGCCGCAATGTACCTAAAAAACTGTAGAACCCTGGATCACCTGAAACCAAAATCGCCACCGGCACTTCCCGGCTTCGGGAGGCGATTAGTTCCAAAAGTGCACGGTAGTCGCGCGTGATGGTATAAGTTTCCGTTCCCGACGGTGGATTGACAAAGGTTAGCGCCTTTTTCCCGCCGACCAGCACCTTTACCCCCCGGATAAACCGCCATGCTGCCGGGGTTATATACTCCGGCGCTCCCGGCCCCAGCCCTACCACGTAAACGCCGGGCGCAAGCCCGCGTTCTATCGCCGGAAGACTTACCCCGAGCGCCGCCGCAATCTCCCGCGCCGCCGGGTCCAAACCCAAAACCGCGCCGCTTCGGTCGAGCAGCACCGTACCCACCCGCAGCCTTCCTTTAACGAAAGCCGCTGCCCGCCGGCTCGCCCGCGCCGCCGCCGCCGCGAAGACCTGCGCAAGCCCGGCCGCCGCCAGCACAGGCACCGCCTCCTCGGCCGTAGCGCAGTCCAGCAGCTGCACCACCGTCTCCGCCGCCGCTCCTTCCATCGCCGCCAGAGCCGCAAGGATTTCGAGCCGTCCATCCGCCACATGGCTGTGGGTATTGAAGATGCCGCCGGCTACCTTCACCAGCTTCCCGTGGTGCCCCCAGAGCAAAACCTCCTTGATTCCAGCCGCCGCCGTACGTTCGAGCATGAACCCCACAAAATTGCCTATCTGCGCCACCGCCGCCGCCGGAAAACCGTAGCGTTCAACCGCCAGCTTTTCTCCCGTGCGCCCCGGCGCCATTACCAGCCGGAGGTATCCCTCCGCCGCCGCCACGTCCACCGCGCAGGCCAGCGAATCCCGGTAAGCCTCCTCAGACATCGGCTTTACAATTCCTGTCGTTCCCAGGATCGAAATCCCCCCGACGATCCCCAGGCGCGGATTGAAGGTCTTGTCCGCCGCCTTCTCCCCGCCCGGTACGCTGATGGTGATCTCCGCCCCTTGTCCCGGGGGCAGCACCGCCGCCACTTCCCGGATAATCACCGCCTGCGGCGCCGGGTTTATCGCCGGTTCCCCCACCGGCGCCGCCAAGCCTGGCCGCGTGACCACCCCGACCCCTTCGCCGCCCCGCAAGACGATTTCCACCGCCTGGCGCACCGTGGCGTAAACCGTGAGCCCGTGGGTCGCGTCCAGGTCATCGCCCGCATCCTTTACCACCCCGCACCGCGCCCAGCCCTCGCCCGTCTCTGCTTCGGCCACCGGAAGCGTAAGCTCCCGGCCGAGCGGCGTGGTCACTACCACCGCTGCCGGGGCCTCCGCGTGAAAAAGGAGCAGCGCCGCCGCTTTGGCCGCCGCCGCCGCGCACATCCCGGTGGTGTAACCTTCCCGCAGCCGCTTCAATGAGACATCCTCCCGAAACAGATTTTTGCAAAACCCAAAAGCCGTCTGCCGTGCCAAAACAGACAGGGGTGAGTACTATGAAGCACAAACCTTTCCTCTGCTGTCAGGCGACATTACCGTGAATAACTACCCAGAGATACTTAGATTGTACTCGTACTCAAGATTCCTTAAAGATTCCTCCCGAAGAAGGTATTTAACCTTATCTTCGGCTACCACTTTGAAAGCGTAGCTGATTATTTCTTTATAGAACTCACAATAGACTGAAGGCTGATACATATTGCCGAGTGAATAAAGTTCCGCCGGGCAAGGCGCGCCGCATATATTTCTAAAATCACAGGCTTGGCATTCGCCAATCTTCTCTACTATCCGCGATCTGATCTCCTTGAACGGCTTGGACCGCATAGCCCTTGAAATTGTGGTATCAAAGATATTCCCGCCCGAAAACCCATCCAACCCGATAAATTCGCCACAGGGGATCATATTGCCGGAAGCGGTAATTGTTAAGAAGCAACGTCCTCCCCCGCAAGGAGAGATATCGCACATCAGCCGGCGAGCGGTCGGGGCGACTATACCCAAGATGATGTTGGCAAAGTTACCGATGATAATTCTGTGGTTGGAGGATTCTGATAACTCCATTGCCTTCTCTACCGCCTTTATAAAGTACCCGGTCAAAAGCTCCTGGGGCGGCTGTAAATTACGCGCGGTTTTTGTGGTTAATCTGACCGGATTAAGAAGGATGCAGCCAACCTTTTTGGAATGCAGGAATTCTACTATTTCTGGAAGACAGCTGACATTAAGCTTAGTAACGGTGGTAATTACATTTAATCCCCCATAACCGGCAAACCAGTCAATTGCCTGTACTGCTTTATCAAAGTTTCCGTTACTCTCCCTGCCCGGTCTCTGCCTGTTGTTTACCTGAGGATCAATTGCGTCCAGGGAGATGCCAACGCCTACTCTATGCTTCTTGAGAAATTCCACATCCGGCTTTTCAAGCAAAAGCGCATTCGTCTGGATCCCAAAATGAAACCGATGGTCAAGATCATTTATTGCCTTGAAGATAATATCTTTAGCTAACAGTGGTTCACTGGCATGGAATACAATTACCGGTTTTGTATCTGTCTTTTTCCTCTTGAAATAGGTAGCAATTTTCCTCAATACATATTCAAGTTGTTCCTCATTCATCTGGTTGCCATTTTTTCTGATTTCCGCCGGGATATAACAATAAGAACAATTGGCATTACACCTGTCCGTGGGGTTTATATATATAGCGGTTAAATCAGAACCAAATCTGAACTCGTCCATTTGCACGTCTAACTTACTTTTTACCGTCTCATACAGCGATGTTATTTCTTGGGGCGGCAAAGAACCAGCATTTTGCTTCTTGGGTATAATCCCCCAGAAAACATTATCGGGATCAATCGCCAATAACCGATTCTCGCCAATGTCACGCAACAGCAAGCCTTTTTTATCCCGAACATCGTTTAGCATTCGCATACTCTCCCGAAAACTATTTTTCCTCCGTGGCGGCGGCCCGAAGCGCCACGAAGAACTCCCATTATTTCTGGACCTTGAACCAGGGCGCCAGGCGTCACAACACCTTGCGCCCCGCGCCCTGATTCTTTATTCTGCATCCCGCAAAGCTTATAGCGGCGATTTTTCCTTGGGTACATCACCGTACATTATAAAGTGGGACAGTCCGTTGGCTGTCTTGGCGCACTTCAGACGGTAAGAGACGGGCTCGGATTTTGCCTTTGAACTCTTACTGTCAGTGTTTTTTCGATCCCCACTTTTAGCTTTTTCCTTATCCATAACCAATCACCTCCTTTCCCGGCAACAGACTCCAGAGTTCCTCTTTTACCCGCGGCACAGCCGCCCCCGGCGGCAGCAAACCCCGCTCCCGCAGCGCCAGAAAAATTTCCAGCAGCAGCGGCCGCCTGAGGCTCGCCTTTTCCATCAGCGCCGCATCCGCAAAAACCGTTTCCGGCGCGCCGCCCTCCAGCACCCGGCCCCGGCCGAAAATATAGACCGTATCCGCCCAGGCGTAGGCCAGGTCCACGTCGTGCGTCGCTAACACCAGCGTCCGGCCCGCCCGGCTCAACTGGTCAAGGATGCCCACCACCCGGCGCGTCTGCTCCGGGTCGAGCCCCGCCGTGGGCTCGTCGAGGAGCAGCACCTCCGGCGCCATCGCCAGTACCCCCGCCAGGCAGAGCCGCTTCTTCTGCCCGTAGCTCAGAAAGTGGGTGGCCTTATCCCGCAACTCCAGGAGGTCTGCGGCCGCAAGCGCCGCCTCCACCCGCTCCGTCACCGCCGCCCGTCTCAGCCCCTGGTTAGCCGGGCCGAAAGCCACTTCTTCCCAAACCGTCGGTGCGAAAATTTGTGCTTCCGGGTCCTGGAAGACCAGCCCCACCCGCTGCCGCAGCCCGGCCAGGCTCCGCCGGCCGCCGCCCAAATCCTCCCCGTCGAAGCGGACCCTGCCGGCCGCAGGCCGCAGGATCCCGATCAGAAGCAGAAAAAGCGTGGTTTTTCCCGCCCCGTTCGGGCCGAGCAGCGCAACCCGGCCCCCCGCAGGAATAGCGACGTTTAAATCCTCCAGGGCCAGGGTGCCGTCGGGGTAAGCGTAGTGGAGGTCTACCGTTTCTAAAACCATACCGGAGGCCACGCCCCCTACTTCGGCGCCGGGTAAACCCATACGCCCTTTAGTTCCTCCCCGTAGAACTTCTTGAGCATCTCCTTATGCACCGCCTCCGGGTCTATATCTTTAAAGAGTTCCGGGTGCAGCCACTTGGCGACGTAGTATTCTCCGGCCGCCCCCCGCGGCGCGCAAGCGATCTTGGCGCTAATCAGGTAGACCCGGCCTTTCTTCACTGCATTGGTGCCCCGCAGCGCCGGGTGGCGCATGATCTCCTGCCTGATCTTTTCCAGCTTCGCCACATCTCCTTCCCACCCGGCCTCCGGAGCGCTGACGTATTTGATAATCACGTCCGGATTCTTCGCCGTGACCCATTCCGCGCTTACCCTCGGGTAGGAGATCCTCTGCTCGGCGCCGAGGTTGATCCCGCCGGCCCACTTGATCAGCGGGTCGGCTCCCGAGCCGGGACCGGGTAGTATCCAGGGAGAAATACCGGACTCCCAGTAAACCTTCGGCTTCTGGCGGGTAGTCAGTTTTCCGGTTCGCTCCTGAACCGTACGCCAGTGCTTTTCCACAAAACCGGCGTACTCGCCCGCCCGCTTCTGGCAGTTGAAAACAAGCCCCAGCGTCCGAATCTCCCGGGGAATAAGCTCGGTCTTATAACCGTAAATCTTCAGAGACGGAATGCCCGCGCGCTGCAACTGGCTGCGAATCTCGGGTTTAAGGAAGCCTTCGATCACCAGATCGGGTTTGAGCGCCAGGATCTTCTCCACGCTCGGCGTGGACGACTTCCCCACCGAAGGGAGTTTGTTCACAAAATCCGGCCACTGTTCCTTATCTTTGGTCCAGTCGTCAACCGCCACCACCGTCTTCTCAACGCCGAGGGCCTTCAACATTTCGTTGACGTAACCGCCCAGCGCCGCCACCCGCTTCGGCGGACAGGGCACCCGCACCGCGTGCTTCTCGATTTCGCCGGTGGCGGTAACAAAATACTCGGTTACGGTGATCCGCCTGGAAGCACTATCAGCAAGTGCGGCCGCAGCGGAAACCATCACCGTGTGCTTCGCGCCGTCCCAGCCCACCTTAGCCCCCAGCGACTCACCGATGAAGCGCAGCGGCACCAGCGTCCGGCCGCTCATGATCTTCCCCGGCACATCGAGGGTAACGGGCTCGCCGTTTACGTAGGCCGTTTTTGGGCCGATGACCAGCTTAATGGCGGTACTTCCCTTTCTCCCGGTCACGGTCCGGGTTTCCCCGTCCCAGTCCACCTCGGCCCCGAGCGCCTCAAAGATCGCCCGCAGCGGTACCAGCGTGCGGCCCCCTTCAATCACCGGCGGCGTATCGCAGGAAAGTTTCTTGCCGTCAACCAGCACCGTGATCCCCGCCGCCTGCGCCGGTGGAAGAACGCTTCCCGGAACCCCCGAAAAGGCCAAAGTAAGAACGAATACCAGCCAAAAACATGCCACTTTCTTCACCTTTTGCATCAAGAACCCTCCCGCAAAATACTCAACTCTCCCGTTCATCCTTACTTTCCCGCATCCCGGCGCCCCGGCCGGCGATCCCTTCAGCGGTGAGGCCGCCAGCGCCGCCTTGAACGTCGCCCAGCCGCTCCTCGATCCAGCCCTCCGTCTCTAAGTAGACCTCCTTGATCCCTTCCAGCACCTCGGGGGCGGGGGCCCACAATCCCCGCGCCGCCGCCTCTAAGAGCCGCGCCGCGATGTTCCCGAGCGCCCAGGGGTTCACCTTCGCAAACCACTCCCGCATCTCCGGATCGAAGAGATACTTTTCCGCCAGCCCCCGGTACATCCAGCCTTCGATTACCTTTGCCGTGGCGTCCCAGCCGAAGATGTAGTCCACCATCCGGGAGAGGTCCCCGGCACCCTTGAAGCCGTGGCGTTTCATCCCCGCGATGTACTTCGGGTTGAGCACCCGTGCCCGGAAGAGGTGGCGCGCCTCCTCGGCCACCGTCCGAACCCTCACCCGCCGCGGATCGGACGAGTCCCCGCTGAAGCTCAGCGGATCGGCGCCGAAGACCCGCGCCGCGGCGATCATCCCTCCGTGGTAGGCGTAAAAGCAATCGTCGTCAAAGATATCCACCTCACGGCTGTCCTCGTTCTTCACCGTACAGTTTAACCCGGCCAGGCGCTTAGCGAAGACCTCCTTTGCTTCCCGGGCATATACCTTCCGCCCGTAGGCGTAACCACCCCAAGTGAGGTAAACCGCCGCCAGATCACTCGCATCCTTCCAGTTCTTGTTGTCAACCAGATGGCTGACCCCCGCGCCGTAGGCCCCCGGCGGGTCGGAGAAAACCCGGAAAAGTGCCTCCTCCCGGGCCGTCGCCTCGTCCTTGCCGGCCTCCCGCCCCACCGCCGCCGCGGCGAGGAAGTGCCGCCGGACGAAGTTCTCCGGCTCCTCCCGTTCCGCCACCAGCCGCACCGCGTCATCCAAAAGGTGGATAACGTTAAGAAAGGTATCGCGGAAGAGCCCGGAAACCCTGAGCGTCACGTCCACCCGCGGCCGCCCGAGTTCCTTCCGGGGAATCACGTCTAATCCCCGCACCCGGCCGGTTGCCTCTTCCCAGACCGGTTGCACCCCTAAGAGGTAGAGTGCCTCGGCCACGTTTTCTCCGCCGGTACGCATCTCAACCGTCGCCCAGATTATCATCCCTACGCTTTCCGGGTACTCGCCCCTTTCCGTGAGATGCCGGGCTAAAAGCACGTCCCCCAGGCTCTTTCCCACCTCCCAGGCCGCGCGGGTGGGCAGCGCCTGCGGGTCGATGGAGTAAAAGTTCCGTCCCGTCGGTAAAACGTCGAGCCGCCCCCGGGTCGGCGCCCCGGAAGGACCGGGCAGGACGTACCGCCCGGAAAGCGCGTCTTTGCAAGCCGCAAGCTCCTCCGTCGTGGCCAGGAGCCGGGGCCGGGCTTCCGCCGCCACAAATTCCAGCACCCGCTGAACGATCGGCGCCGTCCTGCCGAGAACCTCCGCCACCACCGCCGGTGCCGCCTCGACCGCAAAACCGGCGGTTGCAAAACGTGCCAAAAGCACCCGGCTCTTTTCTTCCACCATCTCCAGCAGGGCCGCCGCCGTAACCTTATGCTCCGGGAGCCACCGCCCCGGCGCCGCCGCCAGGGCCGCAAACTCAACCCCTAAAGCAGCCGCCACCGCCTCCCGCAAAGCCAACACCTCCCCGTGCGGCAGGCGGCAGAGTGAGAGGAGCATTTCCGTGAGCCGTTCCCCCTCCGGCGGCGACCCCAGGATGTGCAGTCCGTCCCTAATGAGGGTATCTCCCACCTCGTGAAGGTACCCGTGCAGCCGCTCTAAAAAAGCCGAGAAATCGCTAAAAGCCTCCGCCCGCGTTACCTCTAAATCCCGGTCGAGGGAAGCCCGGGCCGCCTGCTCCCAGATCTTCTCCTCCAGGACCGGTGCCTTCCCCGGATCGAGTTGCCGCACCTCCTGGTATTCCCGGCAGAGCGTCTCGATGGTCTCGAGTTCCCCATACCTCCCGGCGGCGGTCATTACCGGCACCAGGTGGTCCACGATGCAGGCCCAGGAGCGCCGCTTCGCCTGCGTTCCCTCCCCTGGATTATTCACGATATAGGGGTAAACGTTCGGGAAATTCCCGAGCACCGCGTCCGGAAAGCAGGCCGCGGCAAGTCCCGCTCCCTTTCCGGGCAACCACTCGAGTGTCCCGTGCTTCCCGAGGTGCAGCACCACGTGGGCACCAATCTCCTCCTTTAGCCACCGGTAAAAAGCAAGATACTGGTGAGGCGGCGAAAGGTCCGGACTGTGGTAAGCCGCCTCGACCTGGGCATCAAACCCCCGCGGCGGCTGAATCCCTACGAAAACATTGCCGAAACGCCTGCCGGGAACCAGCAGTTCGCCGTTATAGCTCAAAACCTCCCCCGGCGGCGGACCCCAGTCTTTCTGCAGCCGCTCCCGTACCGTCGCCGGCAGCTTGCCAAACCACGCCCCGTACCTTTCCGCCGGAACCTTCCCCGCCGCCCGCCGTGCCATCTCTTCCGGCGGCAGCCAGCATCCGTCATTGGTCATCCCGTCGAGGAGCAGCCGGAAAAGGGCTTCCCCGTCCGCCGGTAGCCCTTCCACCCGGAAACCGGCGTCGCGCAGCCGCAGAAGGAGCCGGTGCAGACTCGCCGGCGTGTCCAGCCCGAAGGCGCAGCCGATCCGGTCGGTGCGCGGCGGGTAGTTGTGCAGGATAACCGCCACCCGCCGCTCTCCGGGCGGCAGCCGCCTCAGTCGCGCCCAGTTCACCGCTAAAGCCGCCACCTTCGCCGTCCGTTCCGGCTCCGGCAGGTAGCGCACCACCGTCGCCCCGGTGAAGGTGTCCCGCGCCACTTCCTCCCGGAAGGACACCGGGACGGTAATCAACTGGCCGTCGAACTCCGGAAGCGCCATGCTCATAATCACGTCGAGCGGTTCGAGCCCCTGCAGGCTCCGCGTCCATTTCTCCCGGCCAGTCACCGCCGCCACCGCCTTGATCACCGGCACCCCGAGCCGCGCGTAGAAGTTTTCCGCCGCCGCCCGCGTGTAAGTAGGCGTGGACTGCGTCTGGGCGAACATTAGCGTGGAGATGACCGCATCTACTGCCGGTTTTCCGTCCCGGTAGAGGAAGTTTTCCACCACCCAGGCGGTCCCCCGGCTTCCGAGGGCCGCGTTGGCCGAGGCGTAAAGGAAAACTGGCAAAGCCGCCGCTCCCCTTTCCTCCAAGGCCGCCACCAGCAGATCGATAAAGTCCAGGTTCTCCGCCACCCACCAGTTCTGGTAGAAAAGCAGGGCCACCACCGGCTTTGCCGGGTCAACCGCCCGCCAGAAATCCTCCGGCGCTACCAGCAACCCACCGCTCAGCTTCCTAAGTGCCGGGTGGTAAATCCCTTCCCAGGGCAGCGGCACCGGTTCCGGCGGCGCTTCCGCCGCCTTACCCATACGCCACAAACACCAGTGGAGCAGTGCCTCTATGTTTTCCGTCCCGCCGAAACTGATGTACCGGCGCACCAGGTCGTAGTCCGCGCCGCTTACCGTGCTTACCGCCCGCAGCCCCGCGTCCTCCTCCTCCGCCGTGGGCTGAACGTGCAGCCGGATCCCCTTCTCCCGCGCCAGACGCACCAGGCCGTCAAAGCCCGGCAGCGCCTCCGGGCCGCCCATCAGGTGCAGGAAAATGAAGTCGCTTTTCGTTGCCGCAGCCAGCAGTGCCTCTTCTCCCGCCGTACCGGTAACGTCCCGCCGCGCCCGGGCCAGAACCTCTATCACCGGGCCGTACTCCTCCCGCACCGCCTGCGCCGCCCGGGAAAGCGGCCCGAGATCCCCTTCCACCGCTGTATAAAAGAGCACCCGCACCATCTCTTCGCCTCCCAAAAACCGCCTCACCCCCCGAACACCCGCAGCAACACCAGCAGCGCGGCCAGCCCCGCGAAGCGCAGCGCCGCCCTGCCGGACCAGCGGTAGTTCCGCGGCGGCACCAGCAGCGTATCCTGGTAGCCCCGCGCCAGAAGCGCCGTATAAAGCGCCTGCGCCCGCTGGTGCGTGATCAGAAAAAGCTGGCCCGTAAGCAGCCCGAGGGAGCGGAGCGCCCCCCGGGCCGAACCGTAACCGCCCCGTGCCGCCTGGGATATATAAATCCCCCGGGCCACCCGCTGCAGCACAAAAAGGTAGCGGTAGGTGAGCGCCGCGATCTCCAGCGCCAGCGCCGGCACCCCCGCCCGCCGCAGGACGCCGAGCACCGCGGGCAGAGGCGTGGTCAGAGCCAGGAAATAAAGGCAACTCACCGCCGTCAGCGCGCGCAGCCCCACCCGCAGCGCCAGCGCCAGCCCCGTCGCTGTCACCCCCACCCGGGTTCCGGCCAGAGATAGCCCCCAGGTGACCCCGGGACCGCTGCCCAGGACCAGGGCCAGCACGCCCACCACCAGGAAGCCGAGCGGCAGCGCCAGCAGCCGGGAATAAACCCGCGCCGGAACCCCGGCCCCGAAAGTCGTGAGGGCCGCCATCAGGCCCAAAATCGGGAGCAGCACGCGCGGCCCCGACCCCGAAAGCCCGATCCCCAACGCCAGCAGGGTGAAGGCCGCCTTCAGCCCCGGGTGCGTCTCCCGCAGCCGGTTGTGGTGCGCCCAGAAATCCAGCTCGACCGTCACTGCCGCCTCTGCCGTCCCTTCACGTAACCGAGGTAGTAGAAAACGAAGCCGCTGCCCGCCGCCGCCTGCAGGGCGAAAAACAGACTCTCGATCTCACCGCTCGGCGGCTCCCAGACCGGCTTACACCACGGCTTGTAACCAGGATGGACGTGGCTGATCGCCTCCGCCGCCTTGTCATCCGCGCCGCCGAAATCCGCCCCCCGCTTGAGATAAAGCGGAAAGGCCGCCAGCGCCACCACCAGCAGGATTAAAACCACGTTTTTCCCGGTCGAGTTCACTTTAATCCCCCTTCCGGCCGCACAACCCCGAGAATCGCCAACTCGCTTTCACTGTACTTAACCAACAGGTTGAAGACCACCACCGTTAAAAGCCCCTCGCTCACCGCCAGCGGCACCTGGGTTACCGCAAAAATCCCCATAAACTTCACGAAAGGCGCCCATATACCGTTTTGTGGGAAAGCCATCGCCAGTTGCAGCGAAGTCGTAACGTAGGTCAAGAGGTCGCCCAGCGCTGCGCCGGCGAAAACCGCCACCGCCGCCGGGAACCGCAGTCCTAAAAGCGCCCGGTAGACGCCGTAAGCCGCGAACGGCCCGATCACCGCCATCGAGAAGGTGTTTGCCCCCAGGGTGCTGATTCCCCCGTGGGCCAGCAAGAGCGCCTGGAAGAGCAGCACAATGATCCCGAGCACGCTCATCGCCGCCGGCCCGAAGAGCACCGCGCCCAGTCCCACGCCTGTCGGGTGCGAGCAGCTTCCCGTCACCGACGGCATTTTCAGCGCCGAAAGCACGAAGGTAAAGGCCCCCGCCAGCCCAAGGAGCATCTTCAGACGCGGGTCGCCCTGCACCCGCCGCCGGATGGAAACCAATCCCCAGCAAAGAAACGGCAGCGTCACCGCGTACCAGAAGACGCACCACTTCAGCGGCAGGAAACCCTCCATGATGTGCATCGCGTAAGCCGGCGGCGGCGCCGCAAGGGCCACCATCGCCAGGCACGCCCAGACCTTGTAAAAATCGCGCTTCAACCCTGATCACCTCTGAATAAATAGTATTTCTTTCGGTGGCGCCGCGATAAGCAGCGCATTACGGCGTTAGCCCGCCCGCGCCGGTCCTCACGTATGTCCGTATACGCTCCGGTCCGTCGCAAACGGTCTGCCTTGTACTGCGCTACTTCTCCCGGCGTTCCGTCTTTGTTATGCGACAGCTTCTAAGTAACAAGCTTACGGGTCGGCATTTTCATTGTGGTGCCGCCGCAGGTGTTATGTGGGACTCCCTGGGAAAAACAGACAACCCCGGTCACTCACGTAAACCGGGGTTATCGCTGCATAAAAGCAACTATCGTTCGAACCCCCCTTCCCGCGAAGGACGCCGAAAAATTCCACCGAGGCAGGTCTCCTGGCTTCCGTTCACCGCCACCACCAGCCTTCCCGAGCATTGAAAGCCCAGTGGCGCTGTTTTCTGGCAGTGGCTCACGGTTACAGTGGCGGGGCCGCGCAGGACTTAAACCTGCTTCCCTATTCTCCCCGCACTCAACTTGCCACCCATTTAACGCCTGCCACTACCCCTTCCTTCCGGGAGGAAAGATTTCCGGTTAGACGCTACATAGGTACCGAGTTGAGTGCGGGGCACCCCGGTGGTTCAAGGTTTTCAGTTGATACTATTATAAGTTCTTTATTGCTACCACTCAACTATAATATAAGAATTTTGCGTTGCGCACGCCTGCTTACCCTTGTGGTTTCAATGTTCCAATAACCGCTTGGGTCGACATGGTTTACCGGGTTATAGCCAGTAAGCGTAGGCATGCTGTGCCCAACCGAGGTAACTGTCCGCGGAAAAAATCTCTTGATCCGAGGAATGAAGGATCGTTTCCACGCTGGTCCGAAGACGCTTTGCGACATCCAATATCGTGTCTCCGGGCAGTGTGTACCGGAAAGAGTTCCGGCGCGATCCCCGGTTTATTAATCCGTTGAGTTGTTATACTAAAATAAGGCAAAACATATTTATGCTGAGGATAAACTCTGCCAGAAGTGAGGGAGCCGCGATGAGGTTTAGAATGGCGGTAATCATAACGGGGGTTATTGCGGTGCTTGCCGGAGGGTGCCTTTTCGGGGAGAAGTCGTTGCCGATCTGCCGGTCCGGCCGGGACATCGAAAAGCATAAGAACTCGATTGTGCGTCTGGTGGGGACCTACAGGCATGTTAATGAGGGGAAGTGCTGGGTGGCGGAGGTGCAGCTCGAGGACAACAAAATGGTGGTTGTCGAGTACCAACCCCCACTCGAGGAGGTCAAACGGTTTAACAACCACGCCGTCATGGTTACCGGGAGAATAATATTGTCCGGATACCCTAAAGACAACCTTATCCGTCAATACCTCTTGCGCCCGCATCTGGTGGAGATTAAATCGATGGAAGAGCTAAAAGAGGAGTGAGGGGACAACCTGATGAACTCCGAAAAAGGTTTGGAACATAAAGCTAAGCCCCGGAGAAAGGTTCCGGGGCTTTTGTGCTGCCGCAGGTCAAAACACGGGGTGGGCAAGGATGGGGCTGCAACAGACATTGACTATATTAGCAAGTAATCATATAATATATTGAAATAATATAATACGGACAAGAGGGAAAAACATGACGGAGGTTGTTACCCGCAGGCTTTCCTTTCTTGATCGTTACTTGACGCTATGGATTTTCCTTGCGATGGCTTTAGGCGTCGGCATGGGATATCTCACCCCCGGGGTGGCCGGAATCCTGAACCGTTTCCGGGTGGGGACGACCTCAATACCCATCGCCGTCGGGCTGATCGTCATGATGTACCCTCCTCTGGCACGCGTGAAATACGAAGAGATCGGCAAGGTCTTCGTCAACGGTAAGGTCGTAGGGCTTTCCCTTCTTCAGAATTGGGTTATCGGGCCCATTTTGATGTTTGCCCTGGCCGTTATTTTCTTGCGGGGCTATTCCGATTATATGGCGGGCCTGATCCTGATCGGTCTGGCGCGGTGCATCGCCATGGTCATCGTATGGAACGCCCTTGCCAAAGGTGACGCTGAGTATGCGGCCGCCCTGGTCGCCCTGAATTCGGTCTTCCAGGTGCTTTTCTACTCGGCCTACGCTTATGTCTTCATCACCCTGATTCCCGGCTGGCTCGGCCTGGAGTCCCTAAGGGTCAACGTTTCAATGGCCGAGGTTGCCCGCAGCGTTTTTGTCTACCTGGGCATACCTTTCCTTGCCGGGGTGGTCACACGCTATACCCTTATACCGTTGAAAGGCCGGGAGTGGTATGAAGGGCGTTTCATTCCCCGGATCAGCCCGCTCACTTTGATGGCGCTGCTCCTTACCATCGTGGTGATGTTCTCGTTGAAAGGAAGCTACATCGTCAACCTGCCGCTCGACGTCGTGCGCATCGCCGTCCCGCTGATGCTTTACTTCCTGATTATGTTCTTCGTTTCTTTCTACCTGAGCAAGAAAAGCGGTGTTGGATACGGACAGACAACCACCCTGGCCTTTACCGCCGCGAGCAACAACTTCGAGTTGGCGATAGCGGTGGCCGTGGCGGTGTTCGGCATCAACTCCGGTGAGGCGTTTGCGGCGGTTATCGGGCCGCTGATCGAGGTGCCGGTTATGATCGGGCTGGTCAATGTGGCCCTGCGCATGGCAAAGCAATTCCCCGCTGAAAACGAAGTCTGAACCCTGACGAGAGGTTTGGGGCGCATCAACTATATGATTAAATATTAGAAATCCGGAAAGGGGGACGGAACGATGACTGACCTGGCCACGATGCAGGCCGACGTATTAAGGGGACTTGCCCACCCGACCAGGGTACGGATCCTGGAGATGTTGCGCCGCGGCGAACTATGCGTCTGCGAGATTATGGCGGGGCTCGAACTTGAACAGTCAAACGTGTCGCAGCACCTGGCCGTTTTGAGGAAACTCGGGATTATCACGGCCCGCAAGGACGGCCTGAAAATGATGTACAACCTGCGAAGACCGGAGGTGTTGACGGTCGTCGACACCCTTCGTGATATGCTGCGCAACCAGATGAAAGAAGCCGCCGCTGCGCTGCAAAAGAATTTCAGCGCTTTATGATCCGGGTGTCTGATTAAGGAACGGCACGGTTCGGCGCGTGCCGGCTTCGGGGGTCGGTTTTTTAAAGGAGGGATGACGACGCATGAAGCAGGGCGGGTGGTTGTTTGCTGTCCTTTTACTTGCCGCCTTGCTGGCGGGGGCGAAGCTGTTACGGGACGCCCGGGCCGACAATACCCGGGCGCCGGAGGGGCTGCAATCAGGGAAGGTTGCTGATCTTCTGGCCCCGGCATTAAAACAGAAACGTCCGGTGGCGCTTGTCCTTACTTACGATGCAGAATGCTGCGAAACAACAAGGGATTTTTTCGCACGGCACCGTGCCGGCGTGAAAAGGATACAGCAGCGCTACAGCGACAAGGTGAGCTTTGTCTGGCTGGATATCGCCGTCTATGATCAGTCGGACCGCTCCGGCCTCAACAAACTGGGGCGTGACTACGGGGTGACGTCCGTTCCGGCCCTCCTGCTGCTTGACGGTGCTGGAAAGCTTGCCGCCAAATTTGAAGGCGAGCTGGATGAGCAGGCGGTCCGTGACGCGCTTGACCGTCTGACGCGTGGAAAATGAACCCGGAAAGCGTTTTAAACGCCTTAAGCAACTTCAGCCCGCTGTCCGCAGGCGTTTTTTTCGCCGGAGGGTTAATGGCCGGGATGAGCCCGTGCACCCTGCCCAGCATTTTCTTAGTTGTGGGTTACGCAGGGGGGTACAGCGGCGGCTCGCGTGCCAGGGCGGCCGTCTTTTCGCTGGCCTTTGTCCTGGGGCTTTCTTTCACTCTTGCCGCTTTAGGCGGTCTGGCCGCATTGGTGGGCGGCATCTTCCGGCAGAACGGTTTCCTCCTCGTCCTTACCGGTATTATGTTATTGGTTATGGGAGCTTGTTTAACGGGCGGGTCATATTATGGGGTCAGGTCTTGAAATATAAGATAATCTAAATGGGTCATATTATGGGGTCAGGTCTTGAAATATAAGATAATCTAAATAATCTCTGTCTAAGCAAGGTGATCTCCCAAAGGGACCGATAATAAAAATGTTTTTTCAAGACCTGACCCCACGGCTGTTCCCGGGACGGGTGGGTTTCTGGCGCAGTCCTACGAATACATGCGCGAACACCTTGGGGCGGGGGCCACAGCCGAACAAATTGAAACCCTTAAACGGCGAACATTCTACGGTCGCGAGAAGGAGAACCTTATCTACCCGATCGCTTTTGCCAATCTGGTGCTTCACGGCATCGACCAGCCCAACCTCTGGCACGGGCAACACCTTGACCGGCGGCGAGATATACGGCGGCCTTTTCCAGGAAGCTCCGGGCCTTTTTGACGTAATCCTCACCAATCCTCCCTTTGGCGGAAAAGAAGGCAAGGAAGCCCAAACCGGCTTTTCGTATAAGACCGGCTCTACCCAGGTGCTCTTCCTCCAGCACGTCATTGACCGTTTGAAACCCGGCGGCCGGTGCGGCATCGTGGTGGACGAGGGGGTGCTCTTCCGGACCAATGAGACCGCCTTTGTGCAGACCAAGCGTAAGCTGCTTGACGACTGCGATCTATGG
>JBFMBL010000010.1:0-77982 GCA_040755195.1 Bacillota bacterium | reverse complement strand
GCGGCTTCAATCTGGCTGGTTTCCCGCGCCTGGCCGGCTGGTCGCCCGACGGGGGGCAGATCCTGTTCTGGTTGGGACCGCTGTCCGCCTCTCTCGAGGCCGACGGCCTGCCCCTTTATACGGTTAATGCGGCGGGCGGAAGCGCCGTGCGCTGTGCCGACGTCATGGTCGGCGAGACGAAGCTTGAGCCGCTTGAGGATACCCTCCTGGTACGGCCGCGCTCCTTTCTCACGGAAAGCTGCGCTTACCGGATGGCCCTCATCGTCGGCGGCGGGCGGGAAACGTGGGCCAACAAGCGGCTCGGCGTGTTCCACCTCCAGACGAACAAGCTGATTTTCGTATCCCTGGAAGACCAGGCGGTGGCGGACGCCGCCTTTTCTCCCGGCGGCGAGAGGCTGGCATACAGCGCGGGCCCGGCGGCCGGGTCCGCAGGCACCGCCGATCCGGAGGTGCTACTCGCCGGCCGGCGCATCTGGACGGTGGATGAAGAAAGACGCGCACCGCGCCAGGTCACGGGTGACCAGAACTACCGGGACGAGATGCCCGCCTGGTCGGCCGACGGCAACCATATCTTTTTTGCGCGTCTTGACAGAAGCGGCCGGGCCAGCCTCTGGCTCATGCGCCCTGACGGAAGCGGATTGAAGCAGGTAGTGGCCGGGCTTTCTCCTCTGCCGGAGGACTTCCGGTTCGGCTACTACGGTGACGTGCCCTGGGAAAGGTTTTACAGCTACTGGCCGGGCCTTACGGACACCGTCCTGATTGCCGCTGCGAAAGAGACTCCTGAAGCGAGAAAGTTCCTGGCGATTTATCCGCACGCCGAGGCTACCGTGGACAGGAGCGGCGCCCTGGCGGTTGATTTTAAAACCGGAGCACCGGTTATCAACGGCGGGGGATTTCTGAAACTCCGGGTCTTTATCGACCCTGCAACCAACCACCCGGAGGGAAGGTTTATCGAATACCGGGACCGGGTCATTAAAGAAAACCTGTTAGAGTACCTGAAAAAAGAGCCCCTGGACGAGGCGAGGTTCATATACCGGAACGCGGTTTACGGCGTTTCGTTCGTCTATCCCGCCCGCTGGCGGCCGTGCCACGACTATGGCCGCGCGGGCGGAGTTTCCCTGCGTTATGAAGGCGAGGACGGGTTTTTCATGGTGAACGCGATGAACGGCGAAGGCTGGTCGCTGGAAGAAGTGGCCAGGAACGAGGCCTTCCACAAGCTTATGCCCTACGGGAAGATTAAATCAGTCTTAACAATCGCGCCGCGTTGAGACCAAGTATCATCTGCTTCTCATCGTCTGTAAGGGCAAGACCGCGGATGCGTTCGACGTCGCCGCCGGGGTCGATCCACGGGTAGTCGCTGCCGAACATAACCCTGTGTGCGCCAATGGTATGAATCATCTCGACGGCCTCGTTGTCGTCCAGCCAATTCCTGCCCGTTTTGCGGTGGCAGAGGGCTATGGCGGTGTCAAACATGACCTGCGGGTATTTCCCGGCGATTTCAAGCGCTTCGTCCCAGAAGCCGCCTCCCATATGTGCCAGGATCAGCCTCAGCTCCGGGAAGTCTTCCAGCACCGCCAGCCACCGGCGCGGCCGGGCCAGGTCGGTCTGCTCGTCCTCCACCACGTTCATGCCGCTGTGCGCAGCAACCGGTATATCCCGTTCCACCAACCACCGGTAAACCGGCCACATCCGCCTGTCATCCGGCGGAAAGCCCTGAGCGATGGGGTGGATCTTCAATCCCTTCATGCCCCATTTGAATTTGTGCTCCAGTTCCTCGACCGGTTTCTTCCCTTTCATGGTCGGGCTGACCGATACAAAGGGTACCAGCATCGGGTAAGCGGCCGGCTTGGTTTTCTTAGGCTTGGTTATCGCTACGGTCCAGAAGTTCATGTTTTTGAGTTGGTTGTCCGGAGCGAAGCTGAGGATCACGCCGTAGTCGATGCCGGCGCGTTTCATATCAGCCAGATACTCCTCCGGGGTGCCGAAGCTGTGGTAGGGAACACCGTACCTGCGCTGGAAATCTTCCACGATTTGTTTACCGACTTCCTTGTCCGGGAAGAGATGCAAGTGCGCGTCAACAATCATAATATTTGCCTCCCAAACGAGAGTATTGGCTGGTATTTTGAATCAAACAACCAGTTTTATCAGGGCGAACACCTGCAGACAATGCATGCATATTTAAGAAAGAAATAATATATGTACCTTCAGTATATCACAGAACACTCAAACCAGTTACACCAGTTGCTGGTTTCGGTGTCCAGGCATTTTTACGTCTTAAAAAATGGAAGGACAACCTGCCTTCAAATCATCCGAAGGAAGCGCCGGGATACCAAGAATTTATTCAATGTTTTAATGTATCGGATAAAACAGGGCCGGGCCTGGTCTTGGTAAGTCCGTTATCCGGCGCGGAAGCCGGCGCACTAACGCACCGGGCCCCGGCTTCCGTCACTGACGCCGTTTGCATCAAGGCCCATAAGTTTTCGGCCGAGAAGCTCAATCGCGCCGAGGTTCTGGTCTATGATGCCTGGGAAGCCGGCAGCAGAGAAAAACGTCTAAACCTTGCCCGGCGGGCGCTGAAGATTTCGCCGTACTGCGCTGATGCCTACGTACTGCTGGCCGAGGAAAGCAGAAATCTGCAGGAAGCTCTGGGGTTGTATGAAAAAGGTGTCCTGGCCGGTAGGCTGGCGCTCGGGGATTTATTTTACAAACGCCAGGTTTAAAACCTTCGCCTTTAGGCGAATAGCTTTAGCAGCCGTTTTCCTTATACCTCCCCCGTTTGAAAACGGGGGTATTCTCCAAAAGGTATTCTCTTTCAATCACCCCCGCTTAAAAGCGGGGGCTTGCCGCCGAAGCTTGCTTTAGGCGACTTTCAGTCGCAACGTAACCCACCAGCTTTAGCTGGTGGTCGTTGAGTTTTCAAAAGATACGCTGTGCAGCAAGCTGTCAGAAGGTTGAGCGCCCCTTTAAGAACAACGATCGTTTTGCGTTACTTCAACGGGCTATCGGTCAAAGAAATAGCGCGGGTGCTCAACTGCCGGGTCGGTATGGTTAAATCGCGTTTGCACAACGCCGCCAAGCATTTAGCGGTTGAACTCAAGCAGGATGGCTGGGAACCTTCTCTCGGGGGAGAAGAGCAACCCCTCATTAAAAAAAACATGGTGCGGCAAAGAAAGGAGTGTGAAGCAGGTGCACAAACAAGTTCCGTTTGAAGATTGGTTGCGAGTGTCTTTGGCCTGCAAGGCTCAAGAAATCGAACCCGCAGCGGACCTGTGGGAGTGTGTTAAATCTACAATCCTTACAATGGAGAAGGAGAAAAGAATCATGTTTGGAGAGAAGCTTGGTAACTACCTGTTCTTCTGGCAACCGGCCTGGAAAAAGACAATGGCTATAGCCCTCTGCGGCCTGCTCCTCGTGGGAGGTCCGGCTTTAGGCATCTCGCCCCAAGCCCGGGCATGGGCTACGGATGCGTTTGGCTTCATTGTCTTCAAGGTAATAAGAACCGGGGACGGATACTCGCTGGTCAAACTATCTTCGGAACAAGCTGTCCCCGAGGAAGGCGTATCTTTCGGTTTCGGTAAGATTGAAAAAGCGGGCGAGATACCGGCTAAGGCACCGGGTGGGATAAAGGGAATCAAGGTAAAGGCGGGACATATGCTCAAGTGGGAAAACGAGGGCTTAGCTTACACGTTGCGAGACAACGGCGACTTGTCTTTTGGGGAGATGGTCATGATAGCGGAATGATCAAGTAAATACCGGGATTGAATACACTCTTTATCAGAAGGCGCTTCGGCGCCTTCTATATTTCGAATGCTGCCGTTCATCAAGGAACAGACTGAACTGGGGAAGCCGATTTGCGCTAGCCGCTCTCGCGATGAGTACGGGCTAGAAGCGACGGGTCAGGGTCGAAGTAGGTCCGGCTGAAGTCCTTGACAAAGCGGGATCCGTCTACGTAACCGGCGTCCCAGGTGGTATCGATTGTTACCCACCGGTTGTTCACAAAAACCTTATTCCAGGCGTGCTTTTGCTCTGTTCCGTCGTTCCTGCGGACGTACCCCCTGACAACCGACGCCGGGATTCCGTCGGCCCGGCAGAGGGCGGCAAACAACCGGCTGAAGTGCTCGCAAACACCTTTCCGGGCGCGTAAAACCTCCGAGGCGCGTTTTGGAACGGTATCTCCCTGTCCCGAGGTTATAAGTTTATACTCGTTTAAATCGTAATCAATGTTCTGCGCTACCCAATCGTGAAAGGCCGCGGCGGTTTCCACAGGGTCCGGCCGCTTGAGCTGTGCCGCAAGAGCCAGGATATCCGGATGGTCACAGTCGATCCAGTCAATCGGGGCCAGATTAGATACGTCCTGCTTGCCGGTGTTTCGCACCTTGAACCCCGCCAGCCCTGAAAGAGTGTTGTTATGGGGCGGGCTGCATATCGTCACCGTGTACTCGCCCGGCCCAAAGGGAAGCCAGATTTGTCCGCTGAGACTCCCGCTTCCAAGCGTCAGGGGTTGATCGCTGCGCATTTCTGCTTTTTCTACTATCACTACCACCTCCGGCATTACCCTTTTGCAGTTGGCACTGATGTCGACCCTGGTATCGGCCTCAACATAACCGGACACCGGCTGGGTGAGTTTTATCCCGGCCAGGATTCCGTCACGGTAGAGGGTCGCAGGGAGTTTGGTGAGCGGCCGCGTGGGCCCGGGAAGATGAAGGAGGCTTTCACTGAGATAGGCGGTACTGGTTGCCGGTTCCCAGGCCACATATACACCCAGGGCTTCTCCTATGAAGCGGAGCGGTACAAGGGTGTACCCCTCCACTATACGGGGCGGTACATCAAGGATTAGGGTGCGGTCGCCGGTTACGGCCCGGGTGGAATCTACGGTTAAAACAAGGTTTACGTCGGCCCTTGATATGTTTATCTGTCCCGTCGGAGCGTCGTAATACACCGAAGCATTTAATGATTCGGCCGTCGTTCGAAGGGGAACCAGAACGCGGCCGTTTTGAATGCACGGTGGGGTTCCGGGTATAACCTGCCGTCCGTTGACCATAAGACCGACGGGTGCGGCGACGGCCTGGGCCGTGAATGATAACAGAAGATATACAACGACGGCGAATATTACCCGTTTAATAAGCAAGAAATCTTCCCTCCAGCTGTGATATATCGACTCGTTTAGTGAACTATAAATAAACTTTTAAGGTGTGCCCTGTAATTCCTTCTATAAAGTTCATTCAATGTATATATTCGGCTTGCCCTAAAAGTTTTAGAGTGTGTGTGCAAAAGGCATTCATGTTCGGGGCATCCGGTGTTTGCCTTCGGTGTAGTCCGGCATTTTGCAGGACGGATTTTTTCCATTTTGTCATTAAACGGGTATACTGTGATTAACAGCTCCGGTGCCGGGCTTGGATTGGTAACAACGCTTCGCGTTAAAACGGGGCTTGCAAAAGGAAAGGAAGCATGTTTATGGACGGTGAACGGACCGGTGAGGTTTATCTTACCGGAAGTACAACCAAGACCCATCGGCTGGAAGTGGCTGTCGAGGGCATGAGCTGCGCCAGTTGTGCCGCACGCGTAGAAAAACGATTGCGATCATTGGAAGGGGTCACGAGCGCCGTCGTGAATCTTGCCACGGAAAGGTCGGTAATAGAATACCTGCCGTCGTTGATAGACGCCGACAGAATCAAAACGGCGATCCTTGATCTCGGCTATGGTGTCAAGGATTTACCCGGCGAATCGTATACCAAAGTCGAAAAGGAGGAGCGCGCCGGCGAGATCGCTGTCCAGCGCGGTTTTCTCGTCCTGGCGGTCGCGATGACCCTCCCGCTTCTTTACGTCATGGCTTCCGATATCGGCCTTGTGCCGCACATACCGTTCCTTATGAACAAATACGTCCAGTTTGGTCTGGCCAGCGTCGTACAGTTCGGCCCCGGTTTTCAGTTCTACCGCCGGGGTTACCTGAATCTGCGCCACGGCACGGCCAACATGGACGTGCTGGTGGCCCTGGGAACTTCAGCGGCTTACTTTTACAGCGTTGTTAATACCTTCGTGCTTAATGGCTTTGTTTACTATGAAACGGCAGCGCTGATCATCACCCTGGTGCTCCTTGGCCGCCTGCTCGAAGCAATGGCTAAAGGGCGGACCTCCGAAGCGATTGAAAAACTGGTGGCCCTGCGGCCCAAAACCGCCCGCGTCCTGCGCGAAGGCAGGGAGGTGGATGTTCCGGTGGAGGAAGTGGCCGTGGGTGATCTGGTGATCGTAAGGCCGGGAGAAAGTATTCCCGTTGACGGCGTCATCCGCGAGGGATCGTCCGCGGTGGACGAGTCCATGTTGACGGGGGAAAGCATGCCCCGGGATAAAAACGTCGGCGATACGGTCGTAGGCGCGACCATCAACCGACACGGGAGTTTTACTCTGGAAGCCACCAGGGTCGGCAAGGATACGGCCCTGGCCGGGATCATCCGCGTTGTGGAGGAGGCGCAGGGCTCGAAAGCCCCCATTCAGCGCCTCGCCGACGTCGTCTCGTCTTATTTCGTTCCGGTCGTAGTAGCCGTTGCCGCTGTAACATTCGCGGCCTGGTATTTGGCTGGATGGCCGCTGCAAACCGCCCTGCTTAATATGACCGCTGTACTGGTCATTGCCTGTCCGTGCGCGCTGGGGCTGGCCACCCCGACGGCGATTATGGTAGGGACCGGACGGGGAGCGGAGAACGGGATCCTGATCAAGGGGGGCGAGCACCTGGAGAAGGCTTACAAGCTCGATACCATCGTCCTCGACAAGACCGGGACCATCACCAGGGGGGAGCCCGCGGTAACGGATGTAATTCCTGTCGGCGAAGGAGACAATGCTGATATACTGCGGCTGGCGGCGGCGGCGGAGAAGCGTTCGGAGCACCCCCTTGCTCAGGCCGTCGTCAGGGCCGCGGAAACGGAAGGGCTTGAAATACCCGGGCCGGAACGTTTCGAAGCGGTTCCCGGTCAAGGTATAAAAGCCGTCGTGGAAGGCCTCGAGGTACTGGTTGGAAATTTAAAACTGATGCACGAAAATGACGTTGAACTCGCCGGGATTCGGCCTCACCTGGAAGACCTTGAGGGGAAAGGGAAAACGGTTGTGATTGTGGCCCGTAACTCCAGGGCTGTTGGGATGCTCGCCATCGCCGACACCGTCAAGGAGCATTCGGCAGAAGCGGTGCGCTATCTGAAGGCCATGGGCCTGCAGGTCGTTATGCTGACGGGAGACAATGCGCGCACCGCGCGGGCGATTGCCGGCCAGGTCGGTATCGACCGGGTTTTGGCGGAGGTCCTGCCGGAGCAAAAGGCGCGCGAGGTGCAAAAGCTGAGGGATGAGGGGGCCGTCGTCGGCATGGTCGGCGACGGGATCAACGATGCCCCGGCGCTGGCTGCAGCGGATCTGGGCATGGCCATCGGAACGGGAACGGACGTAGCGGTGGAAGCGGCGGATATCGTTCTCATGCGGGGGGATCTCCGCGGGATTGCGGGCGCGATCAGGTTGAGCCGCCGGACCATGCGCAAAATCAGACAGAACCTCTTCTGGGCGCTGGTTTACAACACCTTCGGAATTCCCCTGGCGGCCTTCGGTCTGCTCAACCCCATCATTGCCGCCGCGGCGATGTCCCTGAGTTCGGTCTCGGTGGTTACCAACTCGTTGCTGCTCAAGAGGTACAATCCCTACCGGTATTAGAGGTGAGAAGTTGGAGGTTGGACGCAGGAAGACCGTGCAGGATATCATAAAGTCCATACGGGAAGAAAGAATCGTCCCGGTTGACGAAGACGCTGTTTACCCGCAGGTTGATCACCAGCCTTACCCCCGGACGGAACACACCGTACAATAGGGGGTTTAAGGCAATCGAAAAGGAAGGAATTCAGCCTGTCCGAAGGTTGAGATTGCATTCACGAAGGGTCTGGCGGGCGCGCGCGAGGTCTTCCGGCGAGGGTTCGGGTACCCCTTCAAGGGCGCAATCAAGGCCCAGTTGTTTCCACTTCATGATCCCCATCCTGTTGTAAGGCAGGACGTCGACCTTCGGCTTCCTGCCGCCGTTTAACGCGGATACCAGGCCCGCAAGGTCATAAAGATCGCGGTCGGAATCGTTAACCGTCGGGATCAGCACGTATCGTACTACTATATCCTTACCGCGGGCCGCCGCGGCGCGTAAATTGGCGAGGATAACATCGTTCTTAACCCCGGTTAGCTTCCAGTGCTTTTCTGAGTCCACCACCTTGACCGAAAAAAGCAGGAGATCCGTACAGTCCAGGAGCGATACAAAATCGCCGTGCCGGCAGTACCCCGAGGTGTCCAGCGCCCGGTGAATGCCGTGCTTGCCTGATTCCATAAAAAGCTCCCTGACGAATTTATGCTGAAGGAGAGGCTCTCCTCCGGATACGGTAAGTCCGCCGCCGGACGTGTCGAAGAAGGCTTTGTAGTCCAGGAGCTGCCGTATGATTTCAGGCACGGTGACCTCCTTGCCGGCGCGCAGCCAGGTATCCGGGTTATGGCAGAACATGCACCGCATGGCGCACCCCTGCATGAAGAGCACGTACCTTATGCCTCCGTTGTCCACCGTACCCATAGTTTCCACGGAGTGAATGTACCCTCGGGTTTGCGGTTCCTTATCGATCACCTAAAGCCTCCTTATGAAAAAAGATCAACCGCCAAGACGCCAAGAACGCCATGAATCAAGAAAATGAATATAAATAGCTGTTTCCGGCGCCGATTTTCATTTCAGTTGGAGAGGCCCCCGGCCGCATGGGAAACTCCTCTGCAGAATTCCAACCTCCAGTTTTTGCTACCTTCTATATTCTGAATTCTGATGTTTACCTTTCAAAGATCGTCCGCGCGACGACCTCTTCCTGCTGCTCGCGTGTGAGCCGCACGAAGTTGACGGCGTAGCCGGAGACCCTGACCGTCAACTGCGGGTATTTTTCCGGGTGCTCCATGGCGTCCAGGAGGGTTTCGCGGCTGAAGACGTTGACGTTCATGTGGTGGCCGCCTTTAGAAAAGTACCCGTCGATGAGGCCTGCAAGGTTTCCGATCGCCTCGTCAAGGGTCTTGCCGAGCGCTTTGGGTGCGATGGAAAACGTATAAGAGATGCCGTCCAGCGCGTGCTCGTACGGGATCTTGGCCACGGATGCCAGCGAGGCCACCGCGCCGTGGGTGTCTCTGCCGTGCATCGGGTTGGCCCCCGGTGCGAACGGCTCACCGCGACGCCTGCCGTCCGGCGTGGCGCCGGTTATCTTACCGTAGACAACATTGCTTGTAATCGTCAGCACCGAAAGGGTGTGTGCGGCATCGCGGTAGGCGGGGTGCTCTTTGAGTTTCGCATCGAAGAGTTCCACGCATTCACGGGCGATCGCATCCACCCGGTCGTCATTGTTTCCGAACTTCGGAAAGTCACCCCTAATCTCAAATTCGGTCACTATGCCCTGGTCATCAAGCCTGGGGGTTACGCGCGCGTACCTGATGGCGGAAAGTGAGTCCGCCAGCACGGACAGACCGGCTATGCCGAAGGCCATGAACCTTCCCACATCGGTGTCGTGAAGCGCCATCTCCAGATTTTCATAGGCGTACTTATCGTGCATGTAGTGAATGACGTTCATGGTGTCGACGTATTTACCCGCCAGCCATCCGAGCATGTCTTCGAAGGAATGCCAGACCGTTTCATATTCGAGCGGCTCTTCTTTTGCCTTGTAAAACTCCGGCGCAACCTTTGCGCCGGAAATCTCATCGACGCCTCCGTTTAACGTAAGCAACAACGCCTTCGGCAGATTTGAACGGGCGCCGAAGAACTGCATCTGTTTGCCGACCTTCATCGCCGAGACGCAGCAGGCTATGGCGTAATCGTCGCCGAAGACGGGCCGCATGAGGTCGTCGTTCTCGTACTGTATTGAGCTTGTGTCGTATGAGACCGTGCATGCAAACCGCTTGAAGGGCACGGGAAGATCCCTTGCCCAGAGAACGGCCAGGTTGGGTTCGGGCGCCGGGCCCAGGTTGTAAAGCGTCTGCAGATACCTGTAGCTGGTCCTGGTCACGAGCGTCCGGCCGTCCTGCCCCATCCCGCCGAGGGCTTCCGTGATCCATAAAGGGTCTCCTGCAAAAAGCTCGTCGTAGGCGCGGGTCCGCAGTTGCCTGGCCAGTCTCAGCTTTATGACGAAGTCATCGACCAGCTCCTGGGCTTGCTCTTCGGTCAGTCTCTCGTCACGCATGTCCCGGCTGATGTATATGTCCAGGAAGGTGCTTGTCCTTCCCAGGGACATGGCGGCGCCGTTTTGCTGCTTGATGGCGCCCAGATACCCGAAATAAAGCCATTGAAATGCTTCACGGGCGTTTGTGGCCGGCTGCGAGATGTCGAAGCCGTATGAACGGGCCATTTCCTTCAATTCTTCAAGTGCCGCGATCTGGTCATGGACTTCCTCGCGCAGCCTTATGGTGTCAATTGTTATTGTCGTGAGTTCCGGGCTGCGCAGGTCGTTTTGCTTTTCCTTGATCAAGCGGTCCACCCCGTAAAGCGCCACGCGGCGGTAGTCGCCGATGATGCGGCCCCTGCCGTAAGCATCGGGTAGACCGGTAATGACCCCGCATCTCCTCAAGGCGCGCATCTCGTCGGTATAGACCGAGAATACTCCGTCGTTATGCGTCCTGCGGTATTTATGGAATATTTCGCACACCTTGGGTTCAAGGTTCGCCCCGTATTCATTGCAGGCCATCTCCACCATACGGACGCCGCCCCAGGGGTTAATCGCCCTTTTTAAGGGTTCGTCCGTCTGGAGCCCGACGATGATCTCCAGTTCCTTATCCAGGTAGCCCGGAGGATGACTTGTGATACCCGCTGCGGTGGTGGCGTCGACGGCCAGCACCCCGCCGCGCTTTCTTTCCTCTGCAAGAAGGGACTTGCATTTTTCCCAAAGCGCTTCCGTCCTTTTTGTCGGTCCCGACAGGAAAGACCCGTTGCCGGCGTACGGCTCGTAGTTGCTCTGAATAAAGTCGCGGACGTTGATCTCCTGACGCCATATTCGGCCTGAAAAACCCGTTTGATAATCGTCCATGAAGTCTAAACCCCTTTTTGAAAGAAGTTATGGGTTGCGGGTTACGAGTTGCGAGTCACGAGTCACAAGTCACAAGTCACAAGTCACAAATTAAGTCCTCAGTCGAAAGTCCCCGGTCCTCAGTCCGGGAACGGGAGGAAACGAAGTCGAAAGTCCCCGGTTCCTGTTTCCGGACTTAGGACGCAGGACATAGGACTTGGGACTTTACTTATTATCTCCCGAAGGTGCGGGGCGAATGAGGATGAGCAGAGGGGATTTGACAACGGCCGCTAAAGGGAAGCGGGCGGTTATCCGCCGCCCGCTTCAAAGAACCGTTTGCAAAAAACCTTTAGAACTCCGGCGCCCAGGTCACCAGCGGCAGCTCGAACGGGTGAGCCAGGTCGGGGTGCGTGGGCCGGACACGAACGGTAAAACCGAGCGCTCCCTGGGTAAGGCCTACTGCGCCGCTATAGCGGTAAGTGTTGTCACCAAGGTTTTCACCGGCGATTAACGGGAAGCCCTTTGTATCCAACAGCAGGTAATCTTTCGTTCTGCCGAGAACCAGTTCCACCACCACGTCCTGTGGCGCAATGGCGCCGAGCTTGACGGTTGCGGTGACTGAAACCGTCTCACCGGCAACCGGCGTGGAAGGGCGGTCCTCGTTGACTTCAAGGATCTGAATCTGAGACCAATTATCGCTAAGGCGCCGTTTGAATTCTTTGAGACGCCGTGCGGCCGAATAATCGTTTTGCACGATGTAATCGCCTCTGTCCATTAAAGGAACATAGAAGAAAGAGGTGTATTCCTTTACCATACGCCCGGTGTTGAAGAAATAAGGGATAGACCGCCAGGCGTTGCGAATGATATTGATCCAGTCGCGGGGAACGCCGTGGGTGCGCTGGTAGTAGGTAGGGATGACCACATCTTCGAGAATTGCGTACAGAGCCAGGCTGTCATAATAGTCCTGGGTTTCTTCGTTCGGGTAAACCTCGCCCCTGCCAATGGCAAAGCCGTTGTCCCTGTTATAAGCTTCGGGCCACCACCCGTCGAGAATGCTGAGATTCACCGTGCCGTTTAAAACCGCTTTCTGCCCGCTGGTCCCGCTGGCTTCCAGCGGGCGTCGCGGCGTATTGAGCCATACGTCGGCGCCGGACAGGAGGTGCCGGGCGGTTTCAATGTCATAGTCTTCTACAAAGGCGATTCTTCCCTTGAAAGGTTCCCGCTGGCTCAGATCATAGATCTGCTTTATAAGGTCCTGTCCGGCGTTGTCCGCCGGGTGGGCCTTTCCCGCAAAAATAAACTGTACGGGCTGCTCAGGGTCGGTGACCATCCCGGCAAGCCGCTCCTTATCGCGCAGAAGCAGAGTGGCCCTCTTGTAAGTGGCAAAGCGGCGGGCAAAGACTATCGTCAGCACGTCCGGCGGCAGGTAGGTCTCGATTTCCGCCTGCTCGGCGGGTGAGGCGTAATACCGCTGCTTCTGGGCCAAAAGCCGCTCGCGCACCTTATCCAGCATTTTCGCCTTGATTTCCTTACGGATGCTCCAGACTTCCGCCACCGGCATCCGCGCGATTTTTTCCCAGGCCTCGGGGCTGCTCCTGGGAGTGCGCCAGTCCTCTCCGGCCAGGCGCTGGAAGCTGTCTATCCATTCCGGCGCCAGCCATGTTTCGATATGCACCCCGTTTGTTACCGTGGTGAGCGGGATTTCGTCCGCGGGGATGTTGGGATAAAGGGAAAAGAATATCCTGCGGCTCGTATCTCCGTGCAAACGGCTGACGGCGTTGGTGTAGGTGGCGTGCCCGTGTGCCAGCAAGGTCATGTTGAATTCGTTTTTATTAGGGTCGCGGGCCAAGCCGAAGAAAGAATCCCTGCTCAGCCCGAGTTGCCCGTAATAACCCTCCAGGTAGCAGGAGAGAAGCTCCTGCTTAAACATGTCGTGTCCGGCGGGAACCGGGGTGTGCGTGGTGAAGATCGTTGAAGCGCGTACGACCTCCCGCGCCGTTTCCGGATCAAGCCCTTTTAAAACCAGTTCCCGCACGCGTTCCAGGACGGAAAAGGCCGCGTGTCCCTCGTTTATATGCCAAACTGCGGGTTCAATCCCGAGGGCCCTGAGCGCCCTGACCCCGCCGATCCCCAGGAGCATCTCCTGTAAAAGCCGCATTTGCTGGTCCCCGCCGTAGAGGCTGCCCGTGAGCTGCCGGTCTTCCACGCGGTTGTGGGGGGTATCGGAGTCGAGCAGGTACAGGCGAATCCTTCCGACGGCGGCCTCCCAGATCCTGAGTGACACGTTTCTGCATGAATCGTGGTTGGAGAGCTCAACCTGCACCTCGATTTCACGCCCGTCGCTGTCGGTCATGGGAGAGATGGGCATCTTGTGGAAGTTCAGAAGCGGGTAAATGGCTTCCTGCCCTCCGTGAGGGTTTATCTGCTGGTTGAAGTACCCGAATTTATAGAGAAGCCCGAGTGCCACCAGCGGCAGCCCAAGATCGCTTGCCGCTTTCAAGTGGTCGCCGGCCAGAAGCCCGAGACCTCCGGAGTATATGGGCAGGGACTCGTGGATTCCGAACTCGGCTGAAAGGTAGGCTATTACGCGGTTTTGTTTTTCAGGAAAGGTGCTGCTGAACCAGGTCGGTGCGTTTATGTATGACGAGAACCGTTTCCGGTATTCGTCGTAAATCTCAAGGTATTCCGGGTTTTGGGCCGCTTCCGTTAATTTTCCCTGCGGGAGGGAAAGAAGGAAAGCAATCGGGTTATGGTGCATCTTTTCCCACAACTCCGCGTCAAGCCACCGGAAGAGCGCATCCATTCCCGGTTCCCACGCCCAAAAGAAGTTTTTGGCGATGTCGGGAAGTTCGGAGAGTTCAGCCGGCAGCGGCGGCAAAACGGCAAGGGGACGGAAAAAATGCATTCAATGACCTCCTCGTATTGGTTGTTTGTTTAACTAATATATCGTAAGAAAAATTACCCGGCGTATATTTCAATAAAAATTTAGGCGCTGAATTTACCAAGGCGCTTCGCGTTAGCCAGGAGGAAGTTCATTGTGTAAAGAAGCGGGAAATGTCCAAGCGTTCCGGCTGCGCATGCGCCTTCGCCAAAACCGGCGGCGTCACGTGTGGGTCGTACACAGCGGGAGTGCAGGAGGAAAGGCACCGGGTGCCAGCTGTGGCCCTGAAGTGCGGCCGGTGTGCTGTGATCACCGGTAACCGCCAGCGCGTCAGGTTTGAGTTCCAAAAGGGCGGGCACATGGCGGTCGAATTCTTCGATCACCTTAATTTTCCCTTCCCAGTTTCCGTCTTCGCCCCGGGAATCGGTCGCCTTGATGTGAAGGAAGAAAAAGTCATACCGGTCCCAGTTACGGCTTAGAGACGCGATCTCGTCGTCGACCTTTTCTCCGCCCACGGGGAGGAGGTCCATGCCGACCAGGGAGGCCAGTCCCCGGTACATGGGGTACACGGCAACGGCCCCGGCCCGGACCTTAAAACGCTCCGGGAAAGCCGTGAGCTGCGGGCGCTGTGAAAAACCCCGCAGGAGCGCGAAGTTGGTGGCTGGCTCGTCCTGCAGCAGGGCGGCCAGTTGTTCGAGGAGCTTTGAGGCGATTGCCGCCGTACGTTCGGCTTCCGGCGCCAGTTCCGCGGGAGCGAGGGGCGGTGCGCCCACCGCCTGGGGGTCGGTATCGGCTACGCGTCCGTCCAGCCCTGTGCCGCGCAGCACAATCACGAAACGGTGTTCCTTAACCGGACGGATGAAGACCTGTACCCCGTTAATCTCCTTTATCGCCTCCTGCAGCCGCGCGCAGACCTTTACGGTATGCTCCGTGGCAGGCCTTCCGGCCCGGCGGTCGGCCACCACCATCCCCTCCCGGTCGCGGCGCACGGTGGCGAAGTTGGCGCGGATGGCGACGTCATGAGGTTCAATAGGAAAATCTATGCCGAGGGCTTCGAGTATTCCCCTGCCGATAACATACCGGAGCGGGTCGTACCCGAACAGCGCCAGGTGACCGGCACTCGAGCCCGGGGTGATTCCCGGCAGGACCGGGTGGGCCAATCCCAGTTCGGACTTTCGCGCGAGGGCGTCAAGGTTTGGCGTCCTGGCGGCTTCAAGCTCCGTTTTATTATCGCGGTCCGGCACCGGCAGACCCCCGATGCCGTCCAGAACCACCAACAGCATTTTCGTGTCGGCGGGATGGGCTAACTCCTGGATCAATTTTTCCAAATCCACGGGCAATTCCTCCGTTTACGTTATCGTCCGCCTATCCAAGACCGATAAACACACGTTTACCAATTATGTCGAAATTGCACGATACGGCCTTCACAATTTTATCACACTACCCTTAGGGTAAACAATGTCGATAAAAAATAGCCGTAAGCGCCGCCGGGGCGGATACGTTCCTGCTTTCCCAAAATTTAGGACCTCAACCGGTGACTCTAAAAAGAAAAACCTGTCACCAGGCGACCCGGAGGTTGTTTGTACTTCCATCGCCCTGGCCTACAGGTTTTAAAACCGTTTGTGAATCGTTATCCGTTATTATCTTTTTGTGCCTTCGTGAACAAATCTGAAAGCTACCCGGTTACTTAATGGCAAACTCCGTATTCACCACCGCGGTGATCTTCTTCTCCAAGGAAGAGGTGTCAAGAATGCCGTAGTCCGAAACCTCGGTGGAATAGACGGGTGTTATTTGAAACACTCCCATCTTGGACGAACGCAGAGGACCCAGCTTGCCGCCTCCCTGGGATGCTATCCGTTCAGCGCGCTCTCTGGCGTTCTTTGTGGCATCGGCGAGCATGCCGACCTTCAAACTACTGAGCTTCGTGTAAAAGTACTGCGGAGGGGACGACTGGAACTCGATACCTTTGTTGATCAGCTCGCTTGACTCTCTGGATACGGCGGTGATTTCATCTACGCGCTTCGACTTAACCTCGACCGACTGCATCAGCCCGTATCCCGTTATCTGGCTGGTCTGCATGCCTGATTTATCGACGGCGTAAAAAGTGTTCATGTTGATCGGCATTACCGTGATCTCTTCGTCCGGTACGCCTTTCGCTTTCAGGAAAGCCTTGACCTCATCAAGGTCTTTTTTCATCGCCGTGTACGCCTCGGATAAACTGGGTGAACGTCTGCTGAAGCTGCCGTTCCAGACAATAAGATCGGACTTGAGCACCTTTTCCGCCGACCCGGTGACCGTAATCGTCGAGGTTGACCTGACCTTGACAAAGGCGCTGGTGAAGATCAAGGTGCAGATGATGAAACTGATTCCTACGACAAGCGCAAAGACTATTAATTGCGCCGAAGGGCAACCTTTTCTTTCGCCATCCTGGCTCATCAGCCGCTTCTCCTCCTAACCAATTTTTTAAAATATATGCGAAGCCTTGCCGGACAAACCCGGCGGTTTGGGCCAAGAAACCCTTGGCTTCTTGCAACTCCTCCTCCGTACGTTATCTGCTTGATGGGAAAGTAAAGATATCTTCGCCGTGATCGCCCTTTTCCCTGCTCGGTTTATATGTCCATGATATATAACACCGCCGCCGCATCTTTTGTGACGGTAAATTTGCGTGATAAAATAGAGGAGACTCACAAGAAAGCGCAGACTAATCGGGTTAAAGGAATTACGCTGGTTTGGAAGGAAGCCGTGAATATTGGGGTGGGTATGACCGCAACAGCAATCCGCACGGAAAATCTGACGCGGGAATTTAACAAGACAACAGCGGTGGACGACCTCAGCATCGAGGTGCCGGCGGGTATAGTTTTTGGATTCCTGGGGCCCAACGGCGCGGGGAAGACCACAACCATACGCCTCCTCCTGGGACTTATCCGTCCCACCGGGGGGCGGGCCGAGGTCCTGGGTTATGACGTTCTTTCCCGGGCGGATGATGTCCGTTCCCGTTCCGGGGCGCTGCTGGAACATCCGGGGCTCTATGAAAGGTTAAGCGCTGCGGATAATCTTGAGTATTACGGGCGGATATGGCGCCTGCCGGCGGGTGAGCGCCGGGACCGGATTAAGGAACTGCTGAGCCATCTTGGTCTTTGGGACCGGCGCAGCGAGATTGTAGGGTCGTGGAGCGCAGGGATGAAGAAGAAACTGGCTGTTGCCCGCGCGCTGCTTCACCGGCCAGCGTTGCTTTTCCTGGATGAACCGACGGCAGGACTCGACCCGGTGGCAGCGGCGGCTTTGCGCGAAGACCTGGCAACCCTTGCCGCCCGGGAGGGCGTTACGGTTTTTCTTACCACGCACAACCTGGATGAGGCTGAAAAACTATGCAGCCTGGTGGCGGTAATAAGGCAGGGAAGGCTGCTGGCCATAGGCCACCCCGACGATCTCCGGGCCAGAAGCGGCAGGCTGCGGGTTGCGGTTGTCGGCCGCGGGTTTACGGAGGAAATCCTGACGTTGCTCCGGGCGCGGCAAGAGGTGGCCGATGTCGGCGTGGAAAACGGACGCCTGATTATCGACCTGTCGGAAGAGGCGGCGGCCGCTCCCCTTGTAAGCCTGTTGGTGCGCGCCGGTGTAGAGGTGGAAGAGGTGCGAAGGGACAAGGAAAGCCTTGAAGAGGTCTTTCTGACGTTGATGGAGTAAGCGGATGATTGCGGATATTGGGACGGTAATGTCAAAGGAATTGAAGGAAATGCTTGTCTTCGGCGGTGGAAAAGGCAGGCTGGGCCTGCTCGTACTCGCAGGTGTCTTTGGTGTTTTCCTTCCCCTCCAGGTGGGACGGGCCTGGGTGGAGTCGCCGGCGGGACTGATCTATTGGATCTGGGTGCCGCTATTTCTCGTGACCAGTGTAATCGCTGATTCTTTCGCCGGCGAGCGCGAGCGCCACACGCTGGAAACGTTGGTGGCCAGCCGTTTGTCGGCCCGGGCGATCCTGTTCGGCAAGGTCGGCGCTGCGATAAGCTACGGGTGGGGTCTGACACTGGTGAGCATGTTTTTAGGACTGATAACGGTTAACGTTGCCCACCGGGGTGCCGGACTTATACTGTACTCCGCCGCCGCGGGCTTCGGGGCGATCGTGCTGAGTCTTCTGGGCGCCGGGATGGTGGCGGGTGCCGGGGTGTTGGTTTCCCTGCGGGCTTCAACCGTTCGCCAGGCGCAGCAGACCTTGAGCATCGGCATCATGCTGCTGATCTTCATACCGGTATTCGGCCTTCAATCGCTTCCCGCGGAATGGAAGGCTTACCTGGCGCAAACTGCGGCATCCGCTGATTTAACGCGGGTCGTCCTAACAGCGGCAGCCTTTTTGGCCGTTCTCGACTACATATTGCTTTCTGCGGCGTTGGCGCGCTTTCGGCGGGAGCGGTTGGCCGCCGGTTAGGATATCGGCCTGACCGTGAATTTCGGCTCGCTGCGGTGCCGGATGGTTCAACACCGGTATTTTATAGAACAACCCGACAAGCCTGCGATGGAGTTCGGACACATCTTTAAGGATGCCTTTCTGAAGATACCAATGTTAAAACAGGAGCAGGTCGGATGGAAATCGGCGTCGTCTTAAAAAGGTTCGAAGCTTTGTTGAACACGGCGTGCGATTGAGGGCATGGCCAGGTTCGGGATCACTCCGGTGAAAGCTTACGGGGTATCGATGTCCGATCTCAGGAAAACGGCCAAAGAAATCAAAAAAGCAGCCTTAAAAAAGGATTATAATGCCTACAGTTTAGAAAGGAGGCATGACGAATGGCGGTGGGATCTCGTAACGCAAGCTTACGCCAATCCGCTCAGCGTTAAAGCGAAATCTTATTTTCCGATACAAGGGCCTGTGGCAAGGCTCAACCGCCGTATTGAATCGTTATTGGATCTCTCGCGAAATTTCATCCCAGACCTTTTTATACACCGCAAGGTCTTCTTCGCTGAAGAGAACGAAGCGGACTTCATCAAACGGCTTGTTTTTCACGTAATCCCGCACGGTCCCGAGCGCGATCCTGGTGGCGCGGTCTTTAGGGAACCGGTAGGCGCCGGTGCTGATGGCCGGGAAGGCGATGGTTTTAACACCGTGGCCGGCGGCCAGTTCAAGCGAGTTAAGGTAAGCCTGGCGCAGCAGATTGTCCTCGTCTGCGTTTCCGCCGAACCACCGTGGTCCCACGGTGTGGATGACGTAGCGCGCCTTGAGGTTGCCCCCGGTGGTGATAACCGCGCCGCCCGTGGGGCAGGGACCCTTTTCGGCCACGATCTTTTTGCACTCATCCAAAATGGCGCCGCCGCCCGCCCGGTGAATCGCGCCGTCGACGCCGCCGCCGCCCATCAAACTCGAGTTGGCGGCATTAACGATGGCGTCGGTGTCCTGCCGGGTGATATCCCCTTTGGTCATCATGATTCTGGAACCGGCAAACAAGGCTTCGAATGCCACTGAAAACCCTCCTTTTAAATCCTTATAAGGATCCTCGCGCGGTTGGCTTATATTTGTAAAGATAGCACAATTGAATACGATTAAACAATGGCTGGAGAAGGCGCTTCATTGCAGGGAATACAGTATTTGGTTTGGAAAAGTTGCTTAAAGGAAAAAGGATTTTCCCGCTCAATGTGGAATTAATGGAGTTTGTTAGGCATCTTGCGGGAAATCCCCAAACTTGCCGGGCAGGTTTTCTGCGAGAGATTCAAGGGGATATTAGTCGTTGAAACAACTTGGCATCAGTGAACTCTCTCTGCATTTCGGCGGGGTTGCCGCGCTTTTCAACGTCAGCTTGGAGGTTACTAAGGGGGAAATAATGGCTGTTATCGGGCCTAACGGCGCCGGTAAAACCAGCCTGTTAAACTGCATCAGCGGTCTTTATCGTCCCGGAGCGGGACGTATTACCTTCAACGACCGTGATATCACTCGTTTTCCGCCGCACCGGCGGGCCATGCTCGGCATTTCAAGAACTTTTCAAAACATCGAACTTTTCAAGCACCTTACCGTCCTGGATAACATAATGCTCGGACGCCATATCCATATGCGGTCCGGTATTTTATCCGGGAGCATCTACTGGGGGCTGGCGCAGCGCAACGAGATCGTTCACCGGCGCCGGGTGGAGGAGATTATTGATTTTCTCGAGATAGAAAGCGTCCGAAGCAAGCCCGTGGGAACTCTCGCTTACGGCCTGCAAAAACGGGTGGAACTGGGGCGTGCGCTGGCGCTTGAACCCGAGCTTCTCCTGCTGGACGAACCGATGGCCGGTATGAACACCGAGGAGAAGGAGGACATGGCCCGCTTTATCCTGGACATTTCCGAGGTCTGGGGGACGACTATGATCCTCATCGAGCACGACATGGGTGTGGTAATGGATATTTCCGACCGGATCGCGGTTTTTGATTTCGGGCAGAAGATAGCCGAAGGGACACCGGAGGAGGTTCAACGGAACCAGCGCGTTATAGAGGCTTATCTTGGGCATCAGGCGGGAAATTAGTAGGGTGGGCTGTGCTCACCAAGTCAGTAGTCAGTAGTCAGTAGTCAGTAGTCGGAAGTCACGAGTCACGAGTCACGAGTCGGAAAACTTGTAATACGAAACCGCTTCTTTGCTGTTCCTCGGACTAGGGACTTTCGACTTAGGGCTAAATTTTAACTCGCAACTCGTAATTCGCAACCAGTAACTACGTCCTGCGTCCTATGTCTTGAGTTTTCACGACTGCTTTTTGGGGACTCAGGACTTTCGACTGAGGACTCGGGACTTTAGTTTTGTAACTTGTAACATTAAGGGGACGCGTGCATCTATGCAGGAAGGGACCCTGCCGCAGTTGCTTTTGCGCAACGCACACCGAATGGGTAAGAAGGTGGCGTTGAGGGAAAAGGAGTTCGGCATCTGGCAAACGGTAACATGGGAAGATTATTTGAGGCACGTGCGTAATTTCTGCCTCGGTCTTGTCAGTTTTGGTTTCAAGGCCGGAGATAAGGTGGCCATTATCGGTGACAACCGTCCGGAATGGATTTACGCCGAGTTGGCGGCGCAGGCGGCGGGCGGCGTTTCCGTAGGAGTTTACCAGGACTCGCTTTCCAGGGAAGTCAGTTACGTTATCGACCACTCCGACAGCCTTTTTATCGTGGTGGAGGATCAGGAGCAGGTTGATAAGCTTTTGGAAATAAAAGAAGAGCTGCCCAAGGTAAAGCGGATAATTTATTATGATCCGAAAGGTCTCAAGAGTTATCAGGACCCGCTTCTGATTGATTTCACCGAGGTTGAAGCCCTGGGGGAAGAGCTTCACCGGAAAAACCCCGCCCTGTTCGAGGAAATGGTGGAACGCGGGCGGACGGAAGACCCGGCGATGATCGCCTATACCTCCGGGACAACCGGCTTTCCCAAAGGAGCCGTGATGACGCACCGGAACATGTTGAGCATGGCGCAAAACCTTTTGGCTCTTGACCCCCTCGACCCGGAGGACGAGTTTTTGTCGTTTCTGCCCCTGGCCTGGATGGGGGAGCAGATGATGGCGGTTTCCACCGCGCTATGGGTGGGTTTTACCGTGAATTTTCCGGAAGAACCGGAAACGGTGCAGCAGAATCTCAGAGAGATCGGCCCCCATGTGATGTTCTCGCCGCCGCGTATCTGGGAGGACGTTGTTTCCCGCGTTCAGGTGAAGATCGAGGATTCCCCCTGGTTGAAAAGGGTTTTGTACCGTTATTTTACCGGTATCGGCTGCCGGATGGCGGATTGCCGGTTTGCAAAGGAGAAACCTTCCCTGGTCCTGCGCTTCCTTAACGGCCTGGGGGAGGTTTTAATCTTCAGCGCCATAAAGGATCACCTCGGTTTTTCCAGGCTGCGGCGGGCATATACCGGCGGTGCGGCGGTCGGTCCGGATGTCTTCAGGTTTTTTCACGCACTCGGGGTGAATCTTAAACAGATTTACGGGCAGACGGAAATCGCCGGTATTTCGGTCATCCACTGTGACGGCGACGTCAAGTTTCATACCGTCGGCAAGCCCATTCCACAGACCGAAATCCGCATCGCCGAAGACGGGGAGATACTCTCGCGCAGCCCGTCGGTCTTTGCCGGTTACTACAAAAGCCCGGAGGCCACGGCGGAAACACTGGTCGACGGCTGGCTGCACTCCGGGGATGCCGGTTATTTGGACGAGAACGGTCACCTTGTGGTGATCGACCGTTTAAAAGACGTGATGCGCACCGCAGACGGCAGCATTTTTTCGCCGCAGCACATCAGCAACAAGCTGAAGTTCAGCCCTTATATCAAGGAAACAGTGGTTATCGGCAAGGACCGGCCGTATGTGGTGGCGCTGGTGAATATTCATATGGCCAACGTCGGCCGGTGGGCGGAGAACAACCACCTGCCCTATACGACTTATGTCGACCTTTCCCAGAAGCCGGAGGTCATAAAGCTTGTGGCGGAGGAAGTAGAAAGGGTAAACAAGGACTTGCCGCCGCAGGTCCGCATAAAACGGTTTGTTATCCTGCACAAGGAACTCGACGCTGACGACGAGGAGCTCACCCGTACGCGGAAAGTCCGGCTCGGGTACGTGATCCAGAAATACGCAGATCTTGTAGAGGGGTTGTATAAAGGGGTGCCGGAGATAAAGGTGGAGACAAAGGTAAAATACCGGGACGGCCGCGAGGCCATGATCCATACGGCGTTGAAGGTAATCGATACGAGGTAACTATTCAGCCTATATTACACTAACGGAACGCGGTGAGAGGCAAGCAGAGCGCGAAGGACCGATACCGGACGGAGCGGAGCGTACATGAAAGTACAAGAGCATCCGGCCGGTGGCGGCCGACAAAGCTATGCGCAGCCTATCGCCGCGCCCAACGAGGTGCCTGAATAGTTACGATACGAGAACGGGGGTCGCCTGATGCTTGTGCAGCTGCTGGTTACCGGCCTTGTCGTCGGAAGTATTTATGCCTTGGTGGCGCTCGGGTTTGTACTTATTTACAAGGCGAGTGACTGCATAAACTTCGCCCAGGGTGAATTCCTGCTGGTGGGAGCTTACGTTTCCCTGTGGATGATTACTTCCTACCACATACCCTTCCTTGCGGCGATATTTTTGACGCTTTGCATTTCCTTATTGCTTGGAATACTGGTCGAGAGGCTGGTACTGCGGCCTTTCATCGGTGAACCGGTAATATCGGTGATTATGGCTACTATCGGACTTTCCAGCTTGATGCGTGGTATTATTCAACTTTTATGGGGTACCGAGACCCGGATTTTCCCCAACATATTTCCGCAGACGCCGGTTACTTTTGGCGGCGTGGTGGTTTCCCAGGTCTACCTGTGGTCCCTCGGCCTTGCGATTTTGCTGTTAATATTTTTCTCACTCTTCTTCAAATTTACCACGACCGGAATTGTTATGCGGGCGGTGGCAGACGACCAGCAGGCCGCGCTGTCCATGGGTATAAGCGTAAAGAAGACTTTCGCGATTACCTGGGCGATCGCCGCCCTGGTGGCGGCGGTCGGCGGGATTCTCCTCGGCAACATCAACGGGGTTAACTCATCGCTTGCCCACCTCGGGCTCAAGGTTCTTCCCGTTGCCATTCTCGGCGGGCTGGACAGCATTCCCGGCGCCATATTGGGCGGGTTCATCATCGGAGTGCTGGAAAACCTGGCGGGTGGGTACCTCGATCCCTATTTCGGCGGCGGCGTGAAAGAAGTTATGCCGTTCGTTATCCTGGTAGTCATTTTGCTCATCAGGCCTTACGGCCTGTTCGGCAAGGAAATCATCGAAAGGGTGTAGGAACCTTGAGGTTTAAGTTCCCGTTCGTTATGGATTGCGGCATCTTTACCACTTCTTACAAGGAAGATATGGCGGTTCTGTATGCGCCCGCCGCGAAAATCAAAGTTGCGGCCATAATTGCGTTATTCCTCGTGTTCCCGCTTCTGGTCAACGACTATTTTACGAGCGTGGCCAATCTTGTTGCCATTGCGGTTATCGGGGCTTTGGGGCTGAATATTCTTACGGGTTTCACCGGTCAGATCTCTATAGGGCACGGCGCTTTTATGGGCGTGGGCGCCTATACAGTGGGAGTGCTGACGACCAAACTCGGCCTTTCTTTCTGGGCGGCCCTGCCCCTCGCCGGTTTCATGGCGGCGATGGTCGGGGCTGTATTCGGTATACCGTCGCTGCGGTTAAAAGGGCTTTACCTGGCAATTGCGACCCTGGCCGCGCAGGTGATCATCGAGTACACCATTATACACTGGACCGGTTTGACAGGGGGATCGGCGGGGATCGTGATTCAACCGCCGAAGATAGGTTCGATTTCTTTAGCAAAAGACAAGGAATTTTATTATTTTGCTTTTCTGTTGACGCTTGTGGCGGTGGTGGCCACCGTAAACCTGTTCCGGAGCCGTGTGGGACGCGCTTTTATGGCGGTACGGGACCGCGACCTGGCGGCGTCGGTTATGGGTATTAACTTACTGCAGTACAAGGTTATGGCCTTTGGATTAAGCGCTTTCTATGCCGGGATCGCAGGTGCGTTACTGGCGGGTTATCAAAGGGTGATTACACCGGAGAACTTCACCGTTGATGTCTCCATCCAGTACCTTGCGATGATCATCATCGGGGGGCTTGGCAGCGTGATGGGCTCAATCTACGGCGCGGTGTTTATCATACTTATGCCGATCGGTATCCGGGCTGCCGCCGGCTTTGTCGGCACCTTTTTTCCGGACATCCAGAACCTGCTGCTGGCGGCGCAAACCGGATTTTTTGGTCTCATCGTGATTCTGTTTTTGATTTTCGAGCCGGAGGGGTTGGCGAAACTCTGGAACGACGTTAAGAACTACTTCCGGCTTTGGCCCTTCTCATATTGAGCGGGCCGGGGGAGGTGAAAACAAAGCTGTTTCGGGCTTCGGGATTTTTCGAGCGGAGATTGTCTAACTGGATAAAGAGAGGAGTGAAAATATGCGTTATAAAGGTTTTTGGGTTGTTCTGCTTTGTATTTGCCTTGCGGTAACGCTGGTGGCGGCCGGCTGCGGGAAAAAAGAAACTGCGACGGAGCCCGCGGGGACTGAAGCCCCGAAGGAGCCGGTTAAGATCGGCGGCATCTTCGACATTACAGGGGCTACGGGGGACGTCGGCGCACCGTATGCTGAGGGAGCAAAGGCTTACGTCGACTACATCAACAGCAAGGGTGGGGTCAACGGCCGTGAGGTGAAGCTTATCGACATCGATTACGCTTACGACAAGACCAAGGCTCTCGAAGCTTACAACCGGCTGGTGAAACAGGATAAAGTCGTGGCGATTCTCGGTTGGGGCACGGGGGATACCGAAGCGCTCAAGCAGATTATCGCGACCGACAAGATCCCTTACATCTCAGGATCATACTCCGAAGGACTTCTCGACATAAATGTGTGCCCGTATAACTTCCTGGTGGCGGCTTCGTACTCCGACCAGGCCCGGACCGCGCTGAAGTGGGCGAAGGACAACTGGAAAGGCACAGGGAAACCGAAAGTGGCTTTCGTCTATAACGACACGCCTTTCGGCAAGTCACCCGTCGCCGATGCGAAGAAGTATGCGACGGATAACGGTTTTGAAGTTGTTAACGACGAGGTTGTCGACCTGAAGGCGCTCGACGCCACCACGCAGATACTTGACCTCAAGAAGAACAAGGCCGACTTTGCTATCGTTCAGGGAACCTCCAACCTGGCTTCAATCGTGTTAAAAGACGCGAAAAAGAACGGGCTGGCGACGAAGTTCATCGGCCTTAACTGGGCGGCGGACGAAAAGATTGTAAAACTTGCCGGGGACGCCGCGGAAGGGTATATCGGCGTCGTTCCGTTTGCCTTCCCGTACGAGGACGTTGCCGGCATGGCGGCGATTAAAGAATACCTTGCCTCTAAGGGGCAGAAAATCGAAGATAAGAACCAGAAGTTCGTTCAGGGCTGGGCTTCCACGATGGTTATGTGCGAAGGCGTGAAACTCGCCGGGGACAACGTTACCGGCGAGGCGATCAAGTCGGGTCTGGAGAGCCTTGCGGCTTTTGATACCGGCGGGCTGTCCAATGCTGTTACCTTTACCGCGACGAGCCACCGGGGCAGCGAGAAGGTCCGGCTTGCAGAGGTTAAGAGCGGCAAGTTTGAGTACCTCACCGACTGGATCGGTTACAAGTAAGCGCCTGGACGGGAGGTTGGAAGTACAGCCAGAGCTCTAATACCGGTTAATACAAAATCTAATTCATATTATGACTTCCAGCCTCAATCGAGGCCGGCTAAATATGACGGTTTGAAAAAACGGCTGCGGCCGTCGGAACTGGGACTTGCTGGGAGCCGGTTCCGACCGACGGCCGCAATCTTGTTGTTAGTGGTTGGTGGTTAGTGGTTAGCAGGAATAAACCAAACGACTAACGACCAACCATTAATACAGAGAAATCACCGCAGGTGATTTCTATCTACAAATCCGACTACTGACTACCGACTGCTGACAAGGGAGGGAACGCACTTGCTGGTATTGAATAACGTGGAGGTTATTTACGACCGCGTTATTCTGGTCTTAAAGGGGATGTCGCTTACCGTGCCCGAGGGCAGTGTGGTGGCTCTTCTGGGATCGAACGGCGCGGGTAAAACAACCACGCTCAAGGCGATCTCGGGCTTGCTGCAGGCGGAAAACGGCAAGGTGACCGACGGTGAAATCGAATTCTGCGGTGAGAAAATCACCAACATGGACGCCGAGAAGGTGGTCCAGCGCGGTATCTTTCAAGTCATGGAGGGGCGCAGGGTTTTTGAGCATTTGACGGTGGAAGAGAACCTTATCGCCGGAAGCTATACCCGCAAGGACAGGGGTAACGTCAAGAAGGACCTGGAGCTGGTATACCGGTATTTCCCGCGGCTTTTGGACCTTCGCCACCGGGTGACGGGTTATCTTTCGGGCGGCGAGCAGCAGATGCTGGCCATCGGCCGTGGGTTGATGGCCAGGCCCAAGCTGATGCTGCTTGACGAGCCGTCTTTGGGGCTCGCCCCTTTACTGGTGGCTGAGATTTTTAAGATTATCCGCCAGATCAACCAGCAGGAAGGAACCACCATCCTCGTCGTAGAGCAAAACGCCAATGTCGCGCTCTCGATCGCCGACTACGGGTACATCATGGAAAGCGGGAAGATCGTGCTCGAGGGTGAGGTCGACAAGCTCAGGGATAATGAAGACGTGAGGGAGTTCTATTTGGGCCTGACGGACGTCGGGAAGAAGAAGAGCTACCGCGACGTCAAGCATTACAAAAGGCGCAAGAGGTGGCTGGGATGAGTTTTAGGGATTTAGGGGACTTTATCCGATACGCTTATCACAACTCTCCTGCGGTGCGGGACAGGTTTTCAAAAGCGGGCCTGAAACCGGAGGATATTAAAGAGGTCAAGGACCTGCCGCGTTTACCGGTGATCCGGAAAAGCGAGCTGAGTCAACGGCAGCAGTCGGCTCCCCCCTTCGGGGGGTTTCTGGCGGTGCCCATGACACGCGTGCAGCGTGTCTTCGCCTCGCCGGGTCCGATCTACGACCCTCAGGGAGAAGGGGAGGATTACTGGCGCTGGGGAGATGCGCTGGTCGCGGCGGGATTCAAGGCCGCAGACGTGGTTCAGAACACCTTTTCGTACCACCTCACACCGGCGGGCTTCATGTTTGACAGTTCCCTGCGCAGCCTGGGCTGTACCGTTGTTCCTGCCGGGGTAGGCAATACGGAACTGCAGGTACAGATTATGCGGGATGTGGGGGTTACGGCTTATATAGGCGTCCCGAGCTTCCTTTACGCTTTACTGAAAAAGGCCGAGGAACAGGGTGTCGTTCAGGAGCTAGCCCTGCGGCGGGCGTGGATAACGGCGGAACGGCTTTCCGAGGAACTGCGCGCGCTTTTGCTCGAGAAGTACGGGGTGAGCGTCTTCCAGGGATACGGGACGGCCGACACCGGCTGCGTCGCGTATGAGTGCTCCCGGATGAAGGGGCTGCATCTGGCCCGGGACGTGGTTGTGGAGGTGGTTGACCCGCAGAGCGGGGAACCGGTACCGGACGGGGAAACGGGGGAGATCGTCGTCACCCTCATGGTGGCGACATACCCGCTGTTGCGCCTGGCAACCGGCGATTTAAGCGCCTTTACCACGGAGCCGTGCTCCTGCGGCCTTCCGGCCAGAAGGCTTGTGGGGGTTTTGGGGAGGGCTGCCGCAGGCGTGAAGGTGCGCGGGCTGTTCCTTTACCCGCACCAGGTGTCCGAGTTGGCCGGAGAATTCTCTCAGGTGCGGGCGCTGCAGGCGGAAGTCACCCAGCGCGATTTTCGCGACGAATTGACACTCAAGGCGGAACTGGCCGAGGGGACCCCGGAAACACCGGAACTGGCCGCCTCCATCGCCGCGCGTGCGAAGGAACTCCTGCGCCTGAAGTCGCAGGTCTCTTTTGTTCCTCCGGGGACAGTGGGCGAGGCGCTGCTGGTAGATAAAAGATGAAGTATCTTTTCGGATACGGGTTAAGGGTCAGAATCCAGAAGTCAGTATCCAGAATCCAGAAGTCAGTATCCAGAATCCAGAAGATAGAATACAGAATAGAGAAGAGGAAGAAGCCTGTCCTGCGACTCCTGGTTCCTGCCTACTGACTTCTATCTTCTACCTTTTGACCCCTAAATTCATGCCGCAAAAAACCTTCCTTTCCCTGTCACAAAAAACGCGCCCGCGGTGTTACAGTAATAAATAAACGCGAGGCGCGATCGCACTCTTCAGGGAGGGTATAGGGATGGGGGAAGTAACAGGGAAACCAAGATTCACCGGTTGGATCTTTCTCATAATCGGCCTGCTGGCCGGCGGGATGGTCGTAGCAGCAGTTTTTCTTGCGCCCCGGGGAATGGGGTCTTATGCGCCGCAGCTCAGTACTTCTAAAGTGGAGCGAGCTGCCACAGTAACGAAGGATATACCCGTAGGAAGCGGAAAGGTGACCTACGGAGAAGCCGCAGGCGCGGGTGCCGCCACCGGTAGCGAGCGTCTTGTCATCAAGCGGAAGACCCTGCGGCTGGCGGTGAAAGATGTGGGTACGGCGCTGGCCGCGGTGGAAGAACTGGCCGTCCGCAACAACGGTTACATCGTAAGCTGTGTCACTTCCTCGCCGGAAGGGTCCCCTGTCGAACCCCTGGAAACGCGTAGCGATCCTTGCTCGGGGACAATTGTGGTGAAAGTGCCGGCGGAGCGGTTCTCGGCAGCGATCATCGAGATGAAGAAGCTCGGGAAGCTTGAATCCGAACAGGAGACCTCCGAGGAGGTAACCGAACAGCACATAGATTTGACCGCCCGGTTGAAGAACCTGAAGCGCCAGGAGGAACAATACCTTGAGATTCTAAAGTCTGCTAAGAAAGTGGAAGAAATGCTCAAGGTGGAAGAACAGTTGACCCGTATAAGGGGCGAGATCGAGTCTCTTCAGGCGCAGGTGGATTACCTTGAAAGAAGTGCGTCGATGGCGACGATAACCCTGGAGCTTTTCGAGCCTGCTTCGGTTGCCACGCCCCTTGTGCGCTGGGGAGTAAAGGACTCCTTTGTCACAGCCCTTCAAGGCTTCGTTGCGGTGATCAATTTCTTTATAATCGCCGTAGGCACAGTCCTGCCGCTGCTGATAGTGGGTTTCATCGTCTGGCTTTGTTTAAGAGCCCGGCAAAAGCGCCGTAGTACGGATGCATAAGGCGGCGTGTATGCACCCTTTAGCCCGGCAATCGGCACTTTTCCGGGAAAAAGCTTGATTGATGAAAAGGGAGATTCCGTGAAAAAACCGATATCATACAAGACTGTTTCCAACTGAATAAACGGCAGGTCTCGTTTAGCTTCGCTGACTCCGGCCATATAAAAAAAGAATGACGGGACGCTCGATATGCCGCTGACCGATGCGGTAATATCCGAGCTTTTTTATTTACTGATATACGGTCCTCTAAAAAAACGGAAGGGAATTTCGACTTTTTATCGAATATTTCTTACTTGTCCGGTCTCACGCTATCGATAGACTGAACGCAAACCCGGCTGTTAGTGGTCCGGGTTCATAACAGAGTGAGACGCGCCGGTGAAATACAAGGAAAAGCATATCGGTATAACAAGAGAGAAGTCGACCGCCGGGTCAATCCTCAAGGTGCGGGCGCAGGTGAGGGCCCACCTGGCCAACGAGCGTACCTTCCTGGCCTGGATACGGACATGCCTGGCGCTTGTGGCGTTCGGGATCCTGCTGGTAAGGTGGGTCGCCGTCGAGCCCGGGACCGCTGCATGGCAAAACAAGGCCCGGGCGCTGCAGCTTGTCGGGGAAAGCCTGATGGGCGGGGCGGCGGTGCTGGTGCTGCTGGCGGCGGTGCGGTTCTTTACGACGCGGCGGCAGATCATAAATGGCGTTTATCGCCCTTCGGCGGCGCTTGATTTTCTTGCGGTATGCTTTCTAATTATTGTTATCGCTATATTGATCTATTTCAGCCGTATATTGTGAATCTGTGTTAAAGGGCCGGCGCCGGAAGCGCATGACGGGGCTCGATTTAAAAGGAGTCGTGCATGCGGGTTTTTGCCTGCACCAGGGATGAAAATCGGCGCTGGAAAGGCATTTACCTGTTATCCGGTATTTATTGTCTTGAATCATGGTGTTCTTGGCGTCTTGGCGGTGAGATTTATTTCCGGGGGAGGAGAGTGTCACCCTTGCAGGACAGCTATCAGCGTGAGATAAACTACCTCCGGGTTTCTGTTACCGACCGGTGCAACCTACGGTGCCTGTACTGCCTTCCGCAGGAAGGGGTGCCGATGCTGCCGCACGCGGAGGTGCTCCGCCTCGAGGAAGTCGAAAGGGTCGTCCGCGCCGGGGTCCTGACAGGGGTCAAAAAGGTTCGCCTGACCGGCGGCGAACCCCTGGTGCGGAAAGGCTTTACGTCGCTGGTGGAAATGATCGCGCGGATTCCCGAAATAGACGACCTGGCGGTTACCACCAACGGCATCCTTTTCGGGACGTACGCCAACGAGTTGAAAAAAGCCGGTCTGAAGCGCGTCAATCTCAGCCTGGACACGCTTCAACCGGAACGCTACCGCCGCATCACCGGCGGCGGGGAGCTTGCAAAGGTCCTGGCGGCGATAGAAACGGCGCTGGAACTGGGGTTTCATCCGGTGAAGCTGAATACGGTGGTGGTAAAGGGGTTCAACGACGACGAGATAACCGCTCTGGCGCGGCTTTCATTGGACCGGCCCCTGCACGTGCGCTTCATCGAGCTCATGCCGTTCGGTCCGGCGAAGGAATGGGGTAAGGACGCCTCGATACCCACCGTCCAGGTGCAGAAGCGGCTGGAATCGGAGTTCGGGACGCTCGAAGTGGGGAAGAAACCGGCCGGCGGCGGCCCGGCCCGGTACTACCGCCTGCCAGGCGCGGCGGGCACCGTGGGTTTCATCAGCGGGGTGAGCGGGCACATCTGCGCCCGGTGCAACCGCCTCCGTCTGACGGCTGCCGGAAAGCTCCGTCCATGCCTTTTCGGCGAAGACGAGGTCGATATCAAGGAACCGCTCCGCAGCGGCGCCGGTCTCGAGGAACTCGCCGAGATCATAAGGACCGCGATAAAAAGCAAGTACGAGAAAAAGGCTTCTCCCGGCTGCACCAACGTAATGGCCCGCATCGGCGGGTAGTTTGAGAGGTGAGAGGTGCGAGGTTAGAGGTTAGAATCCAAGGTAAGAATTCGCGTTGCGAATTCCTGCAAGAAATCCAACATCGGGAACGAAGAGTGCGAAATAATACTGCGACAATAAAGTACCGCGTACAGATTATCTAAGCATACTCATAAAGAGGAACTGTATCCGACGGACGAGTTGCTGTCCGCAGCAGTGCTTCAATTCGCCTGACCGTCTCCGGCTTCAGAAGAACATCCCCGCAAACTGAACAAACCTCAGCCGGAACATGATCAATTACTACTACCTGTCCGCGATACCGCACAGTATGCATAATCTTTCGCTGTTCATATTCGCCGGGGCATCCTTTAATACTGCACTTCATTCTTGACGCCTCCTTTGGGTCGGTGTTATCCATTTCGGTAGTTTCGGTTCATAGACTGTAATGATGATTAGTGATGCTTGCGTTGTTGTGCAGACTATATGTAACGGGCGGCTATGGTTTGTAATGCCATTCAGCAAACAACAAGCTCCTCGGCGATGCTCTGGATAGTCTTCTATAATATCACCTGAGGCAATAGTTTCGAGAACCTCGTTAATTGTTATTCCTTCCTCAACCATTTCTTGATGGGCATGTTGTGTAAAGCGAATATTTTCCGTTTTCGCCTGGTTACGTATACGTTTCAGCGAAGCCGCCGAATTAGAGATTTTAGTCCTGCTGACCTTATTAGAATTCATTGATATTCCCGTAACATGGCTTTTGACTTAGTCGTTAGCATTATTCTACCATAAATACATCAATAATAAGAGAATCCGCTACAATAAAGGCAGTATGTGGGCTTTGCCCACCTTTTTTATTTGTCCGGATCAGGGTATGTGTCTGCATTAGGAACCAAGCGGCCGATCTGCCGTGTGTCCGCCGGCGAATTCAGAAGTGCGAAGTGGGAGGTTAGAGGTGAGAGGACCCAACGAATTCGCTTTGAAAAACCACCCGCGTTACCCACTTCCGAGCCGCGTCTTCGCAGTATCCGCGTAAGCGGCTCTACGGCAGAGCGTGCACTTGCGGACAAACGACAGAGGTCGAGTTACAACTTGTATTGGCAATATGTTCCTTGACTAGATATTTTTTTTACTATATATTGCTACTATCGTAGAATAAGTGTCAAAAGGAAATGCTGTCCATATTGAAGGATTGAGTATGAAAATGCAAGAAGTACGCGTGGATGATGTTCTTGCGGAGTTCTCTGCTCCCATCCGACTTGGGGGTGGAGGACAGAAGCAAGTGTATCGCGCCACACATCCTGTGTATGGCGAAGTGGCCGTAAAAATAGGGCGGTACAGTTCTCAAAGTGAATTGGAGCGTATCTCGCGAGAGGTAGGCTTGCTGCAGTCTATTGATTCTCCTTACTTTCCAAAGCAGTTTCTATTCGAGCCTCGAAGTGGGTCACGTTTCTGTATAGTGGAAGAGCTCATATCTGGTCAGCCTCTCGAACATCATCTGGGGGACTTCAACGAACCTTATGAAGCCTTAAAGTTAATAAGGCACGTAGTAAACGCCATGTCGATACTCTGGTCTCGGCGCGTAGTGCATCGAGACCTTAAACCAGCTAATATAATCATTGCTTATGATCATCCGCGCATTATCGACCTGGGAATAGCACGGATGCAAGATGCGACGTCCCTAACCTTGTCGTTTGTTCCATTCGGGCCCTGTACTCCCGACTATGCATCACCTGAGCAGCTAACGAACCAGAAACGAGCCATAGACCATCGATCGGATCAGTTCACGCTCGGAATCGTTCTCGCACAACTTATCCTTAGAGGTACGCATCCCTTCGATCCAAGTGTAATTGGGCAAGGCGGTAGTATACCTGAAAGAATCTTGCAGAATGCGTGGCAACGAGATGCGATCCAGGCGGCATGCAGCCCAGGCATTTTTGCTTTGGTAGAAAAGATGCTTGGCTCAAAACCTTACCTCCGCTTCAGGCGATACCAGGATTTGTCTTGTGAGATATCTCATATCTTGGAGGGTGACCGATGACAAGTCTCTTACACCAGCTGGGACACCGATACCAGTGGAGCTTATTAAGCATTCTCGAAGAAAACAGTGGTGACGGTGTGATAGTCGGACCACGCTACATGGGGCCAGAGACAGTCAGTCAGATCCCCCATACTTTGCGTGCACGATCTCTTTTTGATCCTCAGTTTTTCTTGCCAAACACTGCAAGAGGCAAGCTTCAGGACTATTCATTCTTCCCTGACGTTCTATCTGGCGGTTACTCGACGACGGACTGGAATACCGGAATAGCACTTGACTGCGCAAGTAGATGCCTTGAATTCCAGCGTGCCTTTGGTTTTTCGGCTTTGGTCATACCGACTCGGTTCTATGAGGGTATGCCAAGTGAATTCATCCCAAACCAAGAGAACCAATTTGTAATACCTTTCCTTCAATCGATTGAGGGGTCCAGAATAAACCTTCCAGTATATCTCCAACTAATTCTTACTGACCAAATGCTCAGGGACGAAACATACAGGACAGGGATTCTGAACTGGGCCACTTCATTTCCTGAACTGGACGGTATTTACCTAATTTACCATGTGCATAATCGACAAAAGCAGATAGGAAATATCGATTTCTTGATGGGGCTTATGAACTTCATCGCAGCACTAAAGAATGCAAATATGGCTGTATTCGTGGGATATACCAATACCGAGAGCATATTACTTCTTTGTGCTGGACCTGATGCTGTAACAATGGGTTCCTACGAGAACCTCCGCATGTTCGGTCTCCGCTCATTCGAAAAGGAAAATGGCTCAGTAACTCGCGGTCCCAACGCTCGAGTTTATATTCCGCGGCTAATGGATTGGGTAGATTATCAATATATTGGCGCGATAGGGAGAGTGGTCGGTAATATCGATGAGTATATAGATGATGATAATTATAGGATTCGCATGTTCGAACCATTTTACAACTGGCATTTTACAAAGCCCGAACCTTACAAGCATTACTTCAAATCATTCACTCAGCAGTTCCAACGTATAGCCTCTTCAAGTGATAGAGAGCTACTTGAAAACGTCGCGTATGAGTGTCAGCAGGCTCTCGAGGAATTTCGTGTCCTCCGAAGTTCTGGAATCGTTTTCCCTCCTGGCAACGGAGGTGAACATCTTGCAAGCTGGATGACTGTAATAAATCTTTGGCGCGGAGACGCGTACCGTTGAAAGAGCCGTCTTTTAAGAGAGAAAGTGATATCTCCAAAGTGTTTTCAGTGGAGTCCTGCATACGCACGACATTTGGATATACTGACTGGATGGCCTGGGGGGTAAGAGAACTGCAGGGCTTGTTTGGAATACCTGATCACGTAGCTGTATTTTGGAAGCAGGATGCGCTTGGTCGTAGAATTCAAAGAACCTTTGCCTTTGAAATGAAGAAGAGCAACTGGCGACAGGCCATAGTGCAGGCTTATCGCTATGCATCATTTGCCGAGTACTCCTTTGTTGTAATGGATCATGGGTACGTGCATCGGGCTTTGGCAGGATTGGAGGAATTTAAGTCTGCCAACATCGGTCTGTTAAGTGTACGTGTAGATGGGGAGGTCTTCTGGCACTACCGACCGCGCTATAAACCACCGTATTCCAAGCATATGAGGACGCTTCTAAAAGCTGCGCTAGGCATGCACGTGTTCAAAGAGTATAATTTAAAACCCAACAAACGGCTGCAGTGGACCTTATGACCTTTGCCGCCCCCTGTGACACGGATATAATTCATTAAAATAAACGGTTTACCACTATTTACCTGGACAAGCTGGCTAGGCTATGCTAAAATAAGGTTGGCAATATGTAGCAAACACATTTCCGCTGCAAGGAACATAAAATGGTACGAAAGTATGCAGAACCTACAAAAGAAGCCGATAGTAATAGTAAGGAAAAGTTATCTAAGTGCCCTCACGTATTCTGTCCTTTAGACCAACCAACAAAGTTTGCTCATTTAGGCTTAAGAGTGGTTTATACGATTGTTAGTTGGGTAATATTGGGGAAAAGCATTACCATTGCTGGAAGGGGTTTTTTCACATGTTTGATTCTTTTCTCTGCACCGCTATTATTTGACTACTTAAAGTTTACTCCTGATACACGGCTTCGTGAAGTATTAATTTTCATCGGGAAGATTGTTTCTGGGTTTTGGATTGTAACTGGGTTTTTCGGGCAATCTGATATTATAAATCTTATTAGTAATCAAGGACATGTTGCGTTCACTGTGTCGCAAGACTTTGTGGCATTTAAATCATTCTCTTTGACTATCCATTGTGTATGGTGGGCAATAGGACTAAGCATAATACCCCTAACTTTTATCGATTGGATTATTCATGAGTGTCCTTACGAGAAAAAACTCCAACAAGGACTCTCGATTACCGAAAAGAGGGGATGATATAATGACTAACGCGGATGTCTTATTAGTGATGCTTATGCTTTATTGCTCACTAACACTCGGAGTCTTGATAAAGTTTGTAAACAAAGGCGTTCGTCCCCAGCTTCTATTATGGTCGCCTTTAATTCCACTTGTCATAATATTTATAACAGTCAAACACAGTTTTGGTGCTTTCAAAAAAGATAGAAAGTTTTCAGATATTATTAAGGCGTTAATCGTCGGGATGAAAGGTTTCCCGGTGTTTACCGGAGTCATTGGCTATTTATTAACACTTATCCCAATAGAGGTTAAAGCCACCTCACAGGCTGTTAAAAAGCTTGACACAGATTATGCATCCGAGATTGTTAGGCCGCGGGAAGAATTATTGGCCTCTGACAGTGTATAATTAAAAAATATAAAAGCAAATAAAGTCTTAAGGGGTGGACTGTAATGTCTACCCCTTATTCTTTATTCCCTTTTCTAACGGAATCGACCGGTGCCTTACATTTCACTTAATAACTTTACTTTGTCAGCTTGAAGGCACGGCAAACAGCTTGACCTTAAAGAGGTGCACCATATGGGGAATGAAGAGAACATGCCGGATGTTTTGGACTTCAAGGACCGGAGGGCGGGACTGATCGTATTCGGTATCTTTGAGATTCTTTTCGGGGCGTTTTTTGCGCTTATGATACCGCTTATGCTAATCGGGATGCTTGCATCGGCTGTTGTAAACAGCGGTTCCGCACCATCTGTGAATATGGGGATGATTGTGGGAGAGCTTTACTACGGTGCACACAAATCCGGCCAAGCAGAAAAGAATCTAACGCGGATTAAAAATTTGTGGGCAGCGTTGCAGTGCTGACATGTAACGCTGGTACGGCGTACAAGAATACGGCTTGATCAAGGACTGGTTGCGGAAGAAAGGAAGACCTATCCCGGAGAACGATGTCTGGATTATATGGCCATAGCGCGGCAACATGATCTTGTTCTGGTTACACGCGATGAACACTTTGCGAAAATAGAGAACTTAAAATCGGCAAAGTGGTAACCGAAATCCGGATCCAAGTGCTTACTTAATGATGATCAAAACACCGCTGTAGCTTGAACCAGACCGTTGACCTTTTTTACAGAATTAGGACTTGACCTCTTCCAGGTTTTGTAGTCTGTGCGCGGCGTTTGATTTGGTAGCCAGCATTGGCGGTCTACCGGAGAATATCCGGCTATTGATCACTCACCCGCTTCTTTAACGCTTTCCAAACGACATTGAGAATTTCAAGTAGATCCTCCTTGTCTTTTTCATCAAGTAAGTCACCTTGAAAATAAATGTTATTCTTTTTAACCACTTCTTCTAGGTAAAGCGTCCTTGGTCTGCAGGGAGGTAAGTAACCTGCCGCCCTTAGCATTTCTTTGTAGGGATAGCTATAGACTTCCGCAAGAACTTTTATTATTGTTGGTGACGGCATTACAGGCTTCCCGGTATGATGGTCGTAACCTCTTTCGAGCGTATGGAGGTACCCGTGGGTGATCAAGTTACCGGCAAGCCGTTCAACCTGTCGCAAGGAATAACCCTTTTCCTTTCTTAACATTTTTAGCAGTTCGGGAAATCCATCCAAATGAATCCCTCCCTCATGCGCCCCCCGATACCTCACCAGAGATACCGTGAAATCGTCTCTATATGTAGTACGTAAAATATTTACGTAAAGTATTATTGACATAATTTAAGATATCACTTACAATTAGAAAAATGTCGTAATATATAATTTACATTTCGTAAGTTATCACTTACAATATGAAAAACTCGAACAATGTCCAGCCGCAAATTTACCTATCCCTGGAATAAAGATGCGACAGGTGTGGAGCAGAACTTGAACAAAGAATTAAGCTAGCTGATTGGGGTCTGTAAAGCTTCTTCATACGGCCAGGTTGTTTTAAGCTTTTTGGTTTTACCAATTCAGTGTGGAATTTCCCTGAATTGAGCCTAACAGGTGAAGAACTTAAAAAAAGTTTGTATTTGATGCGGACTGATATAAGCGAAGGGGTTACTACTTCTTATGGTTTACGCGCGAGTAGAAGCATTTATGGGCATAGCATCCTTCTAAGCCGCGGGTCGGGGTTCGGAAACATCTTATTCTCACGGCATACGGGGGTGCCGAAACGGCCATAGCCGCTGTAAACTGTGGGGCTTATGCCTTTTTTAACAAGCCCCTGGACTTCAACAGGCTGATGTCGATACTGGAAAAGATACAGTACGAAAATTAAGAAAGGGAAAATACAAGGGCCGAAGTACACGGCGTCTTTGTCAAACCTTTCCCGGTCTTATCTTGATTTTAACAAAAAGGAAGTTGAAAGAGTGGCATGTTTCCTGAAAGGTAAAGTTGCCTGCGGCGCACATAAAATGCCGCGCAATCCACCGTCCGCGATGGCAGCGTGATTCCGGACCCAGTTGGGTTAGCATCGTTCACCGTTTAGAGTCAGAATTAAAAACCCTTACCCCGGTTCAACTCTAGATTTTTGGCTCCGGGGCTTCCGGGCACCTGCGAATAACGTAAAAGGAGTGAAACCATGAGCGTGAATGCAAGTTTGCACGATGATTTTCTCGAAGAAAAGGAGGTTGAGGATACCCAGGAGGACAAGTTCCTGACCTTTTTCCTCGGCGATGGGGAATACGGGATTGAGATCCGGCATGTGACTGAGATAATCGGGATACAGAACATTACCGATGTGCCGGATATGCCCTCTTACGTGAAGGGGGTAATCAACCTGCGGGGAAAGGTGGTTCCCGTCTTGGACGTGCGCCTGCGTTTTGGGATGGAAGAGCGTGGGTATGACGATCGGACCTGCATTGTTGTGATAAACATTGACAGCCATGCGGTGGGGCTGATTGTGGACCGGGTATCCGAGGTGCTTGACATTCCCAAAAACGACGTTGAAGTCCCTCCCAAGGTAAAGAAGGGCGAAGGTAGCCGATTTGTTAAAGGCATCGGCAAACTCGGGGATAACGTAAAAATCTTGTTGGATGCCCCGAGTTTACTTTTTGAAAAGGAGGAATCAGTTTATGAAATGGTTTTATGATTTGAAAATTAGCGCCAAACTCTTTACCGGTTTCGGGTTGGTTTTGTTAATGATGCTGGGTACCTGCCTATACCTCATCTTGAGCATGAGGGGCATTGACGCCGGGTACAGCGAGCTAATCAGCAAGAAGGCCTATGCCGGGATTTACGCCAACGCTGCCCTGGCAAACTACAATGACGGCGGCGCGAAGGTAAGGGCGTACATCATAGGCGGTGATTCGAGTTATATTGACAAATACCAGAAAGCTGTAAGCGAAGGAGACGCTTACCTGAACAAGGTTGCCCCCTTACTGGAAACCGACGAGGGGAAGCGCCTCTTCAAGGAATTCCAGGACAAGGTTGAGGCTTTCAAACAGTACGGTGAAAAATCAATCGCCCTGGTCAAAGCCCGCGAGGAATCCAGCGGCGCGGCCCGGGCAACAGCGGAAAGAAAACTTAGCGAATACCTTAACTCGGAAAAAAGCGTAATCGGAGCGATGACCGAAGCAGGAAAGGCTGTTGTGTCACGCCAAGAGCAGCGTTTGGATTCCGGTATGGCGGAAAATACGGCATCTGTGAATAAAACCGTCATGTTGTCTACCGTTGTCGCAATCATTGTGCTTTTGCTTGGCCTGACTATGATTTTCCTGATTTCCCGGATCATAAGCAAACCTGTAGGCAAGCTGGCCCAAGCGGCTGAGAAGCTCGCTAACGGCGATGTGAACGTTACCGTGGAAGCGCAAACCAAGGACGAAATCGGGGTGCTTTCACTATCATTCAAAACAATGGTTGAAAATCTAAAGGGACTGGTTGACGAGTCATTGACGCTGTCAAAAGCGGCGGTGGAAGGTCATCTGCAGACCCGCGGAAATGCCGATAAATTCAAGGGTAGTTATCGGGAAATCGTTAAGGGCGTCAACGATACACTGGACGCGGTGCTAAACCCGATCAACGAAGCTGCCGGGTGCTTGAAAGAGATGGCCAAAGGGAACTTAAACGTGGCGGTGACCGGTGATTACAAGGGTGACCACGCCATCATCAAAGACGCGCTGAACACCACTATTGATTCGGTCAATGAGATCTTGGAACAGGTAACCGTAGCCGTCGACCAGGTTGCTAAAGGAGCGCGGCAGATTTCCGACTCGAGCCAGGCGCTGTCGCAGGGCGCTAGCGAAACGGCGAGTTCGCTGGAAGAAACCACCTCCTCCATGCAGGAAATCACCGCGCAGACCAAGCAAAACGCGGAAAACGCCACCCAGGCCAATCAACTGGCGGGCCAGGCAAGGGTTAGCGCCGAAAAGGGTAACGGGCAGATGGTGGCGATGGTCAGCGCCATGAACGACATTAACGAGTCCGCCGCCAACATATCCAAGATAATCAAAGCGATTGACGAGATCGCTTTTCAGACCAACCTCCTGGCGCTCAACGCCGCGGTTGAAGCAGCCCGCGCCGGCAAACACGGTAAAGGCTTTGCCGTAGTGGCCGAGGAGGTGCGCAACCTTGCCGAACGCAGCGCTAAGGCGGCGAAAGAGACGGCCGAGATGATTGAAGGCTCGATAAAAAAGACGGAAGCAGGCACAAAGATAGTGGAGGAAACCTCCGAAGCACTGGGAGAGATAGTGCTTGGCGCCACAAAGGTGACCGACCTTATCGGCGAGATTGCCTCCGCGTCAAAGGAACAGGCTTTCGGCATCGAGCAGATCAACCAGGGGCTCAGCCAGGTGGACCAAGTCACGCAGCAGAACACCGCCAGCGCTGAGGAACTGGCCGCCTCCAGCGAAGAACTTTCTTCCCAGGCCGTACAGCTCAAGCAGATGCTGGGCAAGTTCAAGTTGCGGCAGATCCAGCAGGCATACCAGATGCAGGGTATAGGACAATCGCACGAGGCTGCAAGCCAAACCTGGGGTAAAGGTGCTCTGGAGGCGGCCGCCACATCTTCTATGAAAGAACCTGTGAAGGGTGGTAAAAAGCCGGGAGACGTGATTACTCTGGATGACAAGGAGTTCGGCAAGTTTTAATAAGAATTGGCGCAGGGACACAGGAAAGCATAAGGGCGATCCTGTGTTCCTGCCTTTCAATATTTTGGACGAGGAAGCCGCACGGTTTTGCTAAACACAAGTAAGTTGAATCGGCGATAAATATTATAAGTTGAAACCGGGAGGTATAGTGAATGAGATTATCTCTTTGCAAATGGGGAAACCATCTTAGGTCGTGTCAGGGGACAGTTCCGTGACACATTCTTAGCGCCGAGGGTGCGGTAATATCAGTCAAAGCGTGACAGAGAAGAACGCCCCCTGTCACATCCCGTATTTACGTGCTATACTAGATTACGTGGAGGGGATTGCATGGATTATCAAAATGTTACGCTTTCGCTACCCAAAGAGATTCTTCGAAAAGCAAAACATATCGCCATTGAACGAGGAACCTCCCTTTCGGGTCTCCTTACGCAGTTGTTAGTGGAAATTGCACGCAAGGAAGAAGGATACCGCCAGGCAAAAGAGCATCACTTGAGCATGTTGGGGAGTATCGACCTGGGGACCAAAGGTAATGTCAACTGGGCCAGGAGAGATTTGCATGACCGGTGAGGGCGGTGACCGTCAGTTTGTGGATACCAATATCGACTACCATATCTTAACGATATCCACGTCCTTGTAGTAGTACCGGATGATGTCTTCGGCTTTTTTGCCCCGGCGCGCCAGTTCTTCCGCGCCCCACTGGCTCATGCCGACGCCGTGGCCGAACCCCTTGCCTTCAAAAACAACCTTGTTATCCTCCACGCGCGCGCCGGTAAGCAGGGTGGATTTCATCCTGGTGCTGTCGAGCGCCTTGCGCAGATCCGGTGCGGGGACTTCCACACCGCCGACGCGGATGCGGGTGGCGCGTCCGGAGGGGCCCTTTTGGACGATGTCGATCGTGTTGAAATTGCGGGGTGCTGTGCCGAGGCTTTGCACGGCGTTTATAACCTCCTGCTTGTCAAAGACCGCGCGCCATGCGGCATAGTCTTTCGGCGCGCCGGGTCCTTCGGCCGACTTGACCACCCTGGTGTAAGGAGGTTCAGCGTACTTGTAGTTAAGGCCCTCTTTGGCCTTTGCGGTCAACCCGCCGGCGTGGGCGTGAAACCAGGCTTTGATGTACCGGCCGTTGTAAACGACCACCTTGCCCCGCGTCCGGCTCACGGCTTGTCTTATACGGTCGTTGACGTTTTCGGGCGCCCAGGCCTGCGCTTCTTCAAAGGAAGTGGAGATGTCGGCGGCAGGATTTACGGTTGAATGCTTGTGTTCCGCAACGAACTCAAGCGCGTGGGTGCGGGCCAGGATGGCCTGCGCGGCCAGGGCTTCTGCGGAAAACGAGCTTTTCATTTCGCCGGCCACCACCGCCTCAACGTATTTTTCTAAAGGCATTTCCCTTATTTGCCCTTCCTGGGCCACAAAAACCTTAATGCGAGGCTCCTTACCGGCGCCCCGGCTTATTTCCTTTGGGATATACGGAAGCTGCAGCGGCTTGCGCGCCGCTTTCGGGGCGCAGCCAAAAATTACGAAGCAAATAAAGGAAATTACTAGGCATAGTATCGGAAACTTGGAATTTACCAACACATCATCACCTCAGCGAATAATCAAGCATAGTTTACCCATGTAGCCATTTTTGCCTTCCTCATAGAAGATACTATAACGGCAGGAATTCCGAAGTCTATGTCGAAAACCCAACCGGTGGACTACTTTCCCTCAACCCACCCAAGTATCTCTTAATAAACTCAGTTCCGTCTTAAATTACCGAAAGGGATATATATAGGAAAAGCAGAATAAACTGTAGAAGGTGTAGAAGACGATGGATGTGAGGCGTTTGTCCACCAAAGAACTGAAGCGGGGTGTAATTCGAGCATAAATCGAGGCTATCCTTAATCTAATCTATAATCCTTCAATGTAATGAGCAAACATTAATAATGTAATGAGTAAACATTAATTTTGAAATCTTCGGTTACCTCCTAAGCGTAGAATGAATCAGGAGAAGAGTGGTGATCATTTGCTTATTGAGATTGATGGTATGAAGCTAAACTACAAAGCTACGGGAGAAGGAAAAGATGTTGTTCTACTACATGGATGGGGTGGGCAAATCAACAGTTTTGAATTCGTTCACAAGCAACTCGAAAAAAAATTTCGTACATATTCCCTTGATTTACCCGGTTTTGGCAAAAGCGACTCTCCTCCAGAACCATGGGGCATAGAAGACTATTCGAAAATCTTTAATAAGTTTATTAACAGCATAAAGATACATAATCCAATTCTAATTGGGCATTCATTTGGTGGAAGAATCGCCATACATTATGCGGCAGATAATAACGTAGAGAAACTTATATTAGTAGATAGCGCTGGAATTAAATCAAAAAGAAATCTTGCTTATTATTATAAGGTCTATACCTATAAACTTGTTAAGTATGTTCTTAGGTTGCCCGGTTTTAGCTTATATTCGGAAGCTATCCTACAACAGGTTAAGAAAAAGCTTGGATCTAGTGACTATCGAAGCGCTTCAGGCGTAATGCAAGGTACTTTGGTGAAAATAGTTAATCAAGACTTAAGGGCATTCTTGCCAAGAATCAAGGCTCCTACGTTATTAATATGGGGAGATAATGATCAAGTAACGCCATTATCCGACGCTGAATTAATAAAAAGTCTAATTCCTAATTCCGGTTTGGTAGTTTTGAAGAACGCGGGACATTATTCCTATATTGATAATGCTCGAGATTTTTTGATAGTCCTAAATAAGTTTTTGGAGGACAGGAAAGGGAGCTAATTTATTTGACAGAAATTTTCTATTTGTTCTTCAGTTTATCCTATTTGATCTATGTATTCCGAAAATTGGCAAAAGATATTCATATGTTACAGTTAAACTCTTATTCGACAGTACGTTATATTAAGTGGATTCGAAACAATCCAAGTAAAATTTTTCTTTTAACTAACATAGCACCTTTTTTATCACTAATATCATTATTTTCGAGAAGCATTCCTTCAATATTTGCTTTTAGTAGTGCCATATACCTTATTCTTTCGATTAGTAGGAAGAATAGTATACATAAAAAACCGTTGGTTTATACTAATCGCGTTAAACGATTATTTTTCTCTATATTGGCTTCTTTATGTTGTGCATTTTTTTTCACTATAGCAATTCATTTTACTTTGCAAACCTCAATAATTATTATTGTTGCCACATCTTTATTATCCTCATTCTCATTTTTGCTCGTAATATATGGTAATCTACTTAATATGCCCATCGAAAGGTTGATAGGATACTACTACTATAGAGATGCAAGAAAAATAATTCGGAATTCAAAGATATTGCCGATAGGAATTACAGGAAGTTATGGTAAGACTAGCACAAAACATATATTATATAAAATTCTATCCGATAGCTATAATGTTTTAATGACGCCCGAAAGCTATAATACGACAATGGGAGTCGTGAAGACCATAAGAAATTGCCTTAAACCTATTCATGAAATATTCCTAGTAGAAATGGGTGCAAGAAATAGAGGAGATATAAAAGAAATTTGTAATCTCATAAAGCCTCGGGTAGGTATCATAACCACTATTGGCGAGCAACATTTAGAGACTTTTAGGAATATTGAAAGAATAATATTAACGAAATATGAATTAATAGAGGCACTGCCGGAGAATGGTACTGCTTTTCTTAATATGGATAATAAATACATTGCACAATTTCCTAAACCTCCTAAACTAAAACAATGCATATGCTATGGTATGAATTTTGAGGGCGAACTTGACTACCGACTCAGCGATTTAAAAGTAAATTCGAAAGGATCTTCATTTAAAATTTCAAAGAAAGATGGCACCAAAGTTCATTTTCAAACTAAATTACTGGGTAAGTATAATGCTTATAATATAATTGCATCCGTGGCTGTAGCTTCTGAATTAGGTATGAATCTTGAAAGGATATCAGGCATAGTGCGAAGGGTAAAGCCTATTCCCCACCGGATGGAGCTAAAATCGGGGCTCAATAATGTAACGGTCATAGACGATTCCTTCAACTCAAATCCATTAGGGTGCCAGATGGCCTTAGAGACGGTGGCGTCTATGGAGGAATCACCTAAAGTTCTAATAACACCTGGCATGGTAGAACTTGGGGAAAAAGAATATGAATTTAATAAGAATTTTGGCTTAATGGCAGCAGAAGTATTTGATTATATTATTCTAGTGGGGGCAAAACGAACACAAGCAATAAAAGATGGCCTCAACCAACTTAATTATCCTATAAGTAAGTATTCTGTTGTAAATAATCTTAACGAAGCCGTTGCGCAATTAAGACAAATTATGAAACCTGGAGGAGTGGTTCTGTTTGAAAATGACTTGCCAGATACTTACGATGAATAGGAGGTTTAATAATGACTAATGTAGGAGTTTTCTTTGGTGGTGTCTCTGTAGAGCATGAAGTATCCATAATTACGGCACATCAGGCAATAGGAATTATGAAAAATAAGTACAATATAGTGCCAATATATATCACAAAAAAAGGAGAATGGTATACAGGAAAGGCTTTGCTTAAGGTGGAGAATTTTAATAATATTGATAAATTGATAAAATCCTGCGCAAGAGTAACATTATTAAGTAACGGTGATAAGAAGGTGCTGTTTAAATTTCCATTTAATGTTATTGGCAAAAATATTATCGAAGAAATAGACATAGCTTTTCCCATTTTTCACGGCAGCAAAGGAGAAGATGGGACTATACAAGGGTTCTTTGAAACACTTGACATTCCTTATGTAGGATGCGATGTGCTCTCATCTGCAATTTGTATGGACAAAATTGCAACGAAATTGCTTCTAAGAGAATCTAACATTCCAGTAGTCGATTTTTATTGGTTCTTTTCAAGAAATTGGCCGGAGAAATTTCCTGAAATAAGAAATTATGTTGGAGATAAATTAGGTTATCCAGTTATTGTCAAGCCTTCAAATTTGGGATCTAGTATCGGTATTAAAAAGGCGAAGGATGAGGTTGAGTTAGAAGAAGCAATTGAAATTGCTGGAATATTTTCTGAGAAAATACTAATAGAAAAAGCGATAAAAAATTTCAGGGAGATAAATTGTTCGGTTTTAGGAGACATTGGTGGATGTGAAGTATCTTGCTGTGAGGAACCCATAAGTTCTGAGGAGATTTTAAGTTATAATGACAAATACATGCACAACTCAACGAAAGGAATGAGCGGAGCTAAAAGAATAATACCCGCTGAAATAGATAGTATACATGAAGAGAAAATAAAATCTATGGCAAGAGACGCATTTGTAAAATTAAATTGTAATGGTGTTGCAAGAGTTGATTTTTTAATAGATAAAGATACTAGCGAAGTTTTCTTTAATGAAATAAACACAATACCGGGTTCCTTAGCCTTTTATTTGTGGGAGGCTTCTGGTAAAACCTTTGAAGAGTTAACTGATTTTTTGATAAAACTTGCGTTAAAAAGAAAGCAGAATCAAAGGGAAATTATTACTACGTTCGAGAATAATTTATTAGAAAATTATGTCACTATGGGGGTTAAAGGAAGATGTGTAAAATGACCTTTAAAAAGATACCTGCCACTATTAACGACGTACGTAACTGGAAACATGTGAGAATTAGGGAGTGTGGAGAAGATCTTGTTAAAGTAAGAAGAACCGAAAGAATAGAGACTTATCCAATTTACTATTTTAGAAAGATTAAAGGAGCTAGGCAAGAATTATACCTAAGAGAAACAGTTTATAACAAATTGGTTTTCGCAGCTAAAGAATTGCCGCAAAACTATAAAATAGCAGTTTTGGATGCATGGAGGCCAGAAAGCCTCCAAAGGGAGTTATTTAATAATTATGTCGTAGAACTAAAAAAGAAATACCCTAATATGACTTATGAAGAAATTGAGCTAATGGCGGAGAAATATATTTCCTTACCTTCGACGAACCATTCTAGACCATCACCGCATATAACAGGCGGGGCCATTGATGTTAACCTCATAAATAAGTATAACGAATTTGAAAATATGGGAAGTAAATTTGACGACTATAACACCAAATCGAAGACTAGATACTACGAAGCAAAGGAAGAAAGAGGAGAACTAACGAAAGAAGAGAAACTGTTCTTGAAGAATAGAAGAATACTTTTTGGACTTATGACTAATGTAGGATTTACGAATTATTCTGAAGAATGGTGGCACTACGATTATGGAAACCAGTTTTGGGGTGCATTAAAAGGTAAGGATGCCATTTACGGTGCGACCTTACCTAAGAATGGGGTATAAGAAGTGTTAGAATTAAGAAGAAAAAAGGTGAGAAAAAAGTTATTTAGCAATTTAACTATAATTTTTTGTTTACTCCTTATGGCTATTTATGTTATTGTTTTATTGTTAAGGATACATTACGTTAAAGAGTTAACAATTGAGGAGTTTTTAGATAAAATTTCTGAAGCACTGATAGGAATTATTCTACCTATTCTAATCTTGAATATAATTTACGAACATTTAACTAAATCATATTATTACCAAGAATTAAGTGAGAAATTAAGCGAAGCATTGGTTTTAACAAGGGAAATTATAGATAATTTTTCTGAGGCATTTAAGAGTAATATGATACGATTATCAACGGAATCAATATTGGGGCAAAAAGAGGGAGATATGATTTTTAATGCTGTTATATCGCCATATTTGCAAAATAGATATTCTTTTAGAGAAGATTTTAGATATTACGTAAGTTTCTACGAAGAACAAAACCTCGAGAGGTTAGAAGATGTTGCTTTTGAAAAGGATGAGTATTATTGGTTGTATCAGGATATATCTTATACAAGGAAATTTGACAGGAATACGGAAAGCATTTATGTGGGATTTGCCTATGATGTTGGTACTCTAGATATTTGGCTAAAAAGAAACGTTTTCTTTTTTCGGGAATTGGTGTCAATAAGGACAGAGCACCAAAATATGATCGTTAAATATGACATTGAGCAAATAAAAAAAATAGTGGCAAAATGGTTCGAGTTAAGTTTGTGGTTGGGTGATTATGAGTTGCCCTACCAAATTGTTTTACCAGAAACAGATGCTGAAAAAGGTTTCATGTTAAAATTTGCGTTGCCTAATGAGAGAAATGAAAGGGAAAAGGATAAAGATAAAGAGTATCGATTTCGCTTAAGGTTTAGAATGCCTCACGAAAAAGAAAAGAACAGGTTTATAGTAGCCATACCCGAACCTACTAAAGATATTTATATACATTTTACTCATATGAAAGATAATCTAAACGTTGCTGCAATTCCCTTTTTTGATGAGTTTGGCGGGCATAATATTTTAAGATTGAAAAATAACACTATAATAGTCGAGTTAAAGAAATGGGTTTTACCCAGGAGTGGAATTGTTTTCGTTTGGGATAACCATAGCGTAAGGAATTCGGTAAAATGAAAAAGGTGGTGTAAAGGTGGGAAGTATTAGATATATTTATGTTGTAGAAATGGGCACCATTTCTTAAACGAAAAGAGCTGCCCATTTTGTGGAGAAGAAAAAATTGATTCCTGCGAAATGAGGGAGGAAGATTGTATTGAGTGTGGTGAGTTATGTCCAGGGTATGCATATGGTTGTAATAGTCCTAACCCTATAAAGATAGATGGAGAAGGCAAGAAAAGGAAGAGGTAAAAGAAGATTTTAAGAGAGACAGAAGATTTGCAATTGACGCGGGAAGAGCTGGCGCGCATGATCGACCACACGCTGCTGCGTCCCGAAGCGACGCGGGATGATATACGCGGGCTTTGCCTTGAGGCGGTCGAAAACGGTTTTGGTGCGGTCTGCGTGAATCCGGCTTACGTGCCTCTGGCGGCGGCCGAGCTGGAAGGTTCGGGCGTGCGGGTCTGCACGGTAATCGGTTTCCCTCTCGGCGCCACCAGCGTTGCGGGGAAGGTGGCGGAGGCGGACCGGGCGGCGCGCGACGGCGCGGCGGAATTTGACGTGGTACTTAACCTCGGGGCTTTGAAAGAGCACAATGTACCGTACCTGGAACAGGAGCTTAAAGCGGTGATTACGGCGGCAAGAGACGTAAGGCCCGACGCGGTGGTCAAGGTAATCCTGGAAACCGCGATCTGGGACGACGAGGAAAAGCTTTTGGGCTGCAGGGTTGCGGTTGAACAGGGCGCGGACATGGTGAAGACCTCAACCGGCTTCGGACCGGGCGGGGCGACGGAGGCCGACGTCCGACTGCTGAGGAAAGCGGTGGGTAAAGGCATCGGCGTCAAGGCGGCGGGGGGCATTCGGGATCTGGATGCCGCGCTGCGGATGATCGCCGCAGGTGCCAGCCGGATAGGGACAAGCTCAGGCGTGAAAATAATCGGGGAATGGGAAATAAGACCCTGAGCCGGGCAAGGTATTTTGTAGCGGCCTCCCAAATTGGAAGGGGTGCAGGGGCGTTGGATTGGAAAGAAATCTTGCTGTTTCTCGTGATTGCCGGGGGTGTGGTTTTCTGGTATTTTTCATCCCCTTGAGGGCCGCGCGGCCGGTGCTGAGGTCCTCAGCACAAGAAGCGGTTTTCGATCCGGGCATTAACATGCGCGGTTTCAAAGCGGTCTCTTAGGGCCTTTGACGCCAAGATCTACGATGGCAAGAAAATATTTTGGTTCCGGCTTATCCGAGTTAGGAAAGGGTGTTATGCAATGGGCTGGAAGACTATTTTTCTGGTTTTTCTAATCATGGCTCTGGTTGCTTATTATCTGTCTTCTTTCACTTCGACTTGAGGACCGGGTTAGTGCTGAGGCTCAGCACAAGGGTTAGTATTAACTGAGCTGCCGCGGGCCGTGAGGAAAACGGCAATGAAGCCGGCAGCTTTTTTTAAAAAGCAGTTGTTTCGTACTTGCGTTTTGGAGAAGAAAAAACCGGCCGCGCTGACGACCGGTTTTATTTTACAAACGCCAGGTTTAAAACCTTCGCCTTTAGGCGAATAGCTTTAGCAGCCGTTTTCCTTATCCTCCCCCGTTTGAAAACGGGGGTATTCTCCAAAAGGTATTCTCTTTCAATCACCCCCGCTTAAAAGCGGGGGCTTGCCGCCGAAGCTTGCTTTAGGCGACTTTCAGTCGCAACGTAACCCACCAGCTTTAGCTGGTGGTCGTTGAGTCTTAACGGCATTCGAAAGTAGTCTATCTTTTCAAACCGGCAAGCGCAATATTGTTACTGTCGCCGGTTGCGTTACCGAAGGTGAGGTCGCCGGCGATGTAGGGTTCGGTTTGCACGTCCAGCCCTGCCGGCGCTCTAAACAGTTTCAGCTTTTGTGCTCCAGAGATTAAATGTTCCAGTAACGCTGACAGGACAACAACACTCAGGAAGTCTTGGGGATTGGGGTGTCCGAAAGAGATCGCGTGCTTGACCCTGTAAGTCAACCTTAATATAATGAATGGATAAAGTCGCTAAAAAAGTCTGCCGGTGTCTGGTTGTTAAGGACGGTGTGGGAGAAGGACGGTGTGGGAGGTCGAGGTTGTCTTTTATGGTAGGGAAAGAGATTCGTCAGAGATTTCTTGACTTTTTTAAATCGAAGGATCACGCCGTTATTCCGAGCGCTTCTTTAATTCCGGCGAATGACCCGAGTCTCTTGTGGACATCTGCGGGGATGGTCCCGTTTAAACCTTATTTCACCGGCGCCGCCGTACCCGAAAACAGGCGTATGGCCAGTTGCCAGAAGTGCCTGAGGACCCCGGACATAGAATCCGTGGGTAAGACCGCCCGTCACCTTACGTTTTTCGAGATGCTCGGCAATTTTTCTTTCGGCGATTATTTTAAGGAAGAGGCCATACCATGGGCGTGGGAGTTTATTACCCGCGACCTGGGGATTGACCCGGACCGCCTCTGGATTTCGATTTACCTCGAGGACGACGAGGCTTACCACCTGTGGCGTAAGGTGGGTGTGCCGGAGGTGCGGATTGTCAGACTGGGGAAGGACACCAACTTCTGGGAAATTGGGGTGGGCCCCTGCGGTCCCTGCTCCGAGATCCATTTTGATTTCGGCGAGGAAAGTTCCTGCGGGCCGGACTGTCAGGTAGGGTGCGACTGCGACCGGTTTTTGGAGCTGTGGAACCTGGTTTTCACGCAGTTTTACAGGGATGAAAAAGGGGATTACGCCCCGCTTGAAAACAAGGGCATAGATACCGGGATGGGTCTCGAAAGGGCGGCCGCCGTCCTTCAAGGCGTGAAAACAGGCTTTGATACGGACTTGTTCCGGGACCTGACCGGCGAAATCGCTGAAATCCTTAAGGTTAACCGTGACGCAGATGTTAAGGGTAACACGGCGTGCAAGATTATTGCGGACCACGCCCGGGCTATAACCTTTGCCGTGGCGGACGGGGCTCTGCCTTCAAACGAAGGCCGGGGCTACGTCATACGGCGGTTGCTGCGCCGGGCTGTACGGTTCGGTGTGCTTTTCGGCGTCGATAAACCGTTTCTTGAACGCGTGGCAACCCGGCTTCAAAACAAAATGGGTGAGACGTACCCGGAACTTCTCGATAAGCAGGAGTACATCCTCCGGGTGATCCGGGCCGAGGAAGAACGCTTCCTGGAAACCCTCGCGCAGGGGACGGAGATTTTAAGCCGCATGATCAGCGAAGCGGCATCGGCCGGCAAGGTTCTGCCGGGGGAGATGGCCTTTAAGCTGTACGACACTTACGGGTTTCCTCTGGAGCTTACGGAAGAGATTTGTGCCGAACAGGGAATAACCGTCGATAAAGATGGTTACGCGGCGGCCATGGCCGTCCAGCGCGAACGCGCCCGGCAGGCGCGCGAGACCACGGAATACCTGGGTGAGCGGGAGCGTCTATTTAAACAGATAAGGGATAGTGAGGGGCGGACCCATTTCATCGGGTATTTTGCGCTCGAAACGCCGGCAAAGGTTCTGGCGATGGTGGAAAACGGCGCAATTGTGAAAACCGCCGGGGCGGGGGAAACGGTGAATGTTGTGCTCGAGACCACGCCGTTTTATGCGGAATCGGGCGGCCAGGTCAGCGATACCGGCATCCTGACCGGTATGAAGCTGCGGGCGGAAGTGGAGCGTGTCGACCGCCCGGTCGAGGATATCGTTGTTCACCGCGTGCGGGTGATTGAGGGTCTGCTTGAGGAAAAGAGCATCGTGACCGCTTCGGTGGATATGTCCCAGCGCCGCAATACGGCCCGCAACCACACGGCGACGCACCTCCTGCACCGGGCGCTTAAAGCCGTACTGGGAAATCACGTTAACCAGGCCGGTTCACTTGTTGCGCCGGAAAGGCTGCGGTTTGACTTTAGCCATTACCAGGCGGTTACTCCGGCGGAGCTGCAGAGGGTGGAGGCGATGGTCAACAAGGCAATCCTTGCAGCAATACCGGTGGAGGCATTCGAGACATCCCTGGAGGAGGCCCGCGAAATGGGGGCGATAGCCCTGTTTGGCGAAAAATACGGGGATACGGTGCGGGTGGTCCGAATCGGTGATTTCAGCATCGAACTCTGCGGTGGGACCCATCTGAAGAATACCATCGAAGCAGGAATGTTCAAAATCATATCAGAGGGCAGCGTTGCCTCGGGAACAAGACGTATTGAGGCTGTTACCGGAGAAGCGGCGCTAACCTATCTAAACACGGCGCTGGAGGATTACCAGCGGATAGCCTCTGCCTTTAAGGCATCGCCGCGCGATCTGTCATCCCGGGTGACGTCGCTGATGGAGCAGTTAAAAGAACTTTCACGCGAGAACGAAGCCCTTAAGGATAAGGTTGCCGCTTATGAAGTGCAGGACCTCTTAAATCGAAAGCAGGATATTAAAGGCGTGAACGTACTGGTGTCCCGGGTGAACGCATCCGACATGGCTCAGCTCCGCAGTTTGCTGGACCTTTTGCGCGAGCGGCTGGGATCCGGGGTGATTGTTCTCGGGAGTGCCGCCGGCGACAAGGCCAATATTGTTGCCGCGGTAACACAGGATTTAATCCCCCGGGGACTGAATGCCGGCGCCATAGTTAAAGAAGCGGCCCGGGTGGTGGACGGGGGCGGCGGTGGACGGCCGGAACTGGCGCAAGCCGGGGGAAAGAACCCGGCGCGGCTTGATGATGCCTTAAACGCCGGTATCGCATATATCAAGGGGAAATTACTGTAGAATTGAAGTTAATAAATAAAAATTTTAGCGCCGAAAGGAAAATGAGCAACTAAAGTAAAATATATCTAAGGGGATGATATTACTAAAAGGCCTTCCGGGAGGCAAAACGTGGAACAGGGCAATTCGAACGAAAAGACAATGATGTTTCAGGTTAAGAAGGAAGAGCCGCAAACCATCCGGGATATCCTGCGGGCGGTGGTAAGCGCCCTCGAAGAAAAGGGGTATAACCCAATAAACCAGCTTGTTGGTTATTTGTTGTCGGGTGATCCGGCTTACATAACGAGTCACCTGAATGCACGAAACCTCATTCGCCGCCTGGAACGTGACGAACTCTTGGAGGAGCTGGTAAGGATATACCTCAAAGATGAGGTGGCATACTAAGATTCAGTAAAGGTGGTATTTTATCTAAACCAAAGAGGCATAAAGTAAACTGAGCCAGAGATTCGATTGACTCTGGCCTTATTTTGTTCTGAAATGAGCAGGAGACAAAATGCGGCTCTTAGGGCTGGATATCGGTGATCGAAAGATAGGCATGGCGGTTAGTGACCCTCTCGGCGTTACCGCTCAAGGTTTGGGGGTTTTAAACAGAGGGAGATTGAGTGACGACTTAGAAAAGCTGCTCCTGCTCGCAAACGAGTATGAGGTTGCGGGGATTGTCGTCGGACTGCCGCGGGGGCTGGACGGGAATCTTGGGCCGCAGGCCCTTAAGGTGACCGAGTTTGTCGCTTTGCTTGAGGAGAAAGGCCTGAAGGTCTATCTCTGGGACGAGAGGTTTACCACAAGCGCCGCCGAGCGGTTTCTCATCCAGGCTGATGTCCGGCGCAAAAAGCGTCGCGCGGTCGTAGACAAACTGGCAGCGGTGATGATTCTCCAAAGCTACCTGGACAGTATGGTACGGCAGGGAAATGGTGAACCTTGACGCAAATATCGGTGAGGTTATATAATTCCTTTATCTTTAAGGAAAATAACGGGAAAAGGGTGGTATGATGACCGAAGAAATCGAGGTCATTACGCTGGTAGACGAAGACGGCGAGGAACATGACTTTGAAGTGCTCGATATTTTAGAGGTGGACGGTGCCGAGTACGCAATTTTACTGCCTGTCGAAGAGGAAGAAGAAGCAGTGGAGGCGATAATCCTTAAGTTCAGTCAGGACGAAGAAGGCAATGAAATCCTGGTTGATCCGGAAGACGAGGAATGGGAAAAGGTAGCCGACATCTGGGACGAAACACGATTTCACGATGGCGAGGACAACTAAAGGGAGGGCATTCCTTTGCGCCGCATACTTTTGTGGGTTGCGGCTTTCTTAATTTCCGGGGTTTTAATCGGGACGCTTGCGCTTTTTCTGTTAGAAAGAGCATATGTCCGCCCGGAGGTAATTGTTCCGGGAGTCAGTATCGGCGGGATGCCTTTTGAAGGTCTTACCACCGCGGAAGGCCTGGTTAAGTTGAGGGCCTACGAGGCTGAACTGATTTCAAAACCCGTCAGGCTGGAATGCGCCGGGCGGGTTTGGCGTTTACCTTTAAGGGATACGGGTGCCCATGTTGACACCGTGGTGCTCGAACAAGCGCTGGCGGTCGGCCACGAAGGCTGGCTTTTACGGCGGTATTGGGAACGCTACCGGGTTTCAAAAAGCGGCAGGAACATACCGTTGAAGGTAAAGGTTGATCAAAAGCGGGCGGCGTCCTTCGTTGCCCAACTTACCAAAGGATTAACGGTGTTGCCCCAAAACGCCGGTATTAAAGTACTCCCGGACGATTCAGTGGTCATAATTCCCGGACGCGAAGGATGTTTCGTAGATTCAACCTCCGTTTGCCCGCAGCTGATTGCGATATTAACCAAGGGAAAAGAACCGGTAGTCCGCGTACCGCTTAAATCAATCCCCCCCGAACACACCACCGCAGAAGTGGTAGCGATGGGCATTGAGGCCCCGTTGGGCGAGTTCACTACAACTTTCGATCCCACCAAAGTTAATCGCGTTTATAATATAAGCGTGGCCGCAGGCGCACTGAACGGCTTGTTGGTTCAGCCGGGTGAGGTTGTCTCATTCAATAAAATCGTCGGGCCCCGAAGCAGCGAGGCCGGTTACAAAGAAGCGCCCACGATAATCAACAACGAGTTTGTGGATTCCCTCGGTGGAGGGGTCTGCCAGGTTTCCACCACGCTTTACAACGCGGTTCTTTTGTCGGGACTTGAGGTGGTCGAGCGGCACAACCATTCGCTGCCGGTTACATACGTGCCGGCGGGACGCGATGCGACGGTTGCTTACGGGGGATCGGATTTGCAGTTCAGGAATAATACCGATAAATATTTGTATGTCCGCACGGTGGTTACAGGCAACCGGTTGACGATTAAAATCCTGGGCAACAAGAAGTTTAAACGCAAGGTCGAGCTGCGCAGCTGGGTTACAGAAACCCTGAAGCCGAAGGTGATACGGCGGGAAGATGCGAATCTCGAAGCAGGGAAAGAGGTTGTAAAGCAGAAAGGCATCCGCGGTTGCCGGGCGAAGGCTGAACGCATTATATGGGACGGGGACAAGAAAACTACAGAGCAACTGCGGTCAAGCTTCTATCACCCGCTCGACGAGATCGTCGCCGTAGGAACCAAGGTTGTCCCCGTAGTGGTGGCGCCGAAAAAACCGGTGGAAACCAAGCCTCAGCCGGATCCCACCGGGCAGGAAACCGGTGAGGGCGTTCCGGAGCTCCCGGCTCCTGAAACCGGAGTTAACACAGTATATGGAGAAATTCGTTGATACTTCAGCCATTTCTTTTTCAATTCGGGTGTTTTTACGGGGAGAGCTTTTATGCCTGGTTGGAGGATGATGCTTGAGAAAATCAAGGCAGGCGCGAAAGCGTCAACACCATCGCAGGAACCCCGAGGAATGATACCGGCCGGAAGGCCGGGACGAACGCTCCGGGACCGTTTTTACGCGGGAGCGGCTGAGAAAGAGACGCCGGACGGGGTGAACCGTCCACGGCGCCGCACAACAGCCCGGCTCTTAACCCGCCGTTTCAAAGGGCGGCGGCTCTTCCTTAAGCAGACAGGCCGAGGCCCTTCCTCTTTGGCTGCCGGACCGGATACCGGCGTGACGTTGCCGGGCGGCTTACCGGGGTTGTCCGCATGGGGAAGGCTGAGGGCGCTTCGGGAAAGGCCGGGGTTTCGCCTCAGGCTTTTTATTATCTTGGTGTTGTTGGTTCTCTTCGCCGGAGTGGCGCAGGCGTTTGTTTCTTCGGGGTTAAAAGCGCCGGGGGGTGGTAAGGTGATCGTATTCGTTGTCCCCAAGGGCGCAACCACGGGCTGGGTTGCGGATAACCTTTATGAGCGGGGGGTTATCAAGGATCCGGTTGTTTTCCGTTGCTACGCCCGCTATTACCACCTTGATAAAAAAATTAAAAGCGGGACGTACTGTCTGTCATCAGACCTCCCAGTCCCCGCAGTGCTCGGGTTGCTCACAAAGGGCAGTCAGTTAGCGAGACGGTTTACCATCCCGGAAGGGTTTACCCTGGCGGAGATCGCCCTCAGACTGGACGAACAGGGCGTTGTGAAAAAAGAGGATTTCCTCCGTGAGGTAGCCGCCGGCAGTTTTGATTTCCCGTTTCTCAGCAGCAACCTGTCAGGTTCCCTCCGGTTGGAAGGATACCTTTTCCCCGATACCTACAAGGTCCTCCCGGATGCATCCGCGCATGCGGTCGCAGAGCTTATGCTGCATCGTTTTGCGGAAGTGGCCGAAGAAATTGACCTGTCCGCCGGCGCCGGGGAGCAAGGGCTCACCTTAAACGAATCAGTAACGCTCGCCTCCCTGATTGAGCGGGAGGCCAAGTTGAGTGAGGAGCGGGCACTGATTGCCGGGGTGCTTTACAACCGCCTGCGCCGGGGGATGCCCCTGCAGGTGGATGCGACCGTTGAATACGCCCTGGGTGAGCACCGCGAGCGCATACTGTACCGTGACCTGGAGGTTGATTCACCCTATAATACTTACCGCGTCACGGGTCTTCCTCCCGGTCCGATAGCCGCGCCGGGACGCGCTTCGCTTGTAGCCGCCATCAAACCGGAAAAAACAGATTACCTCTACTACGTGGCCAAACCTGACGGCAGCCATGCCTTCGCCCGTACATTAGAGGAGCACAACGCCAACAAACGCCGTTACCTTAAGGATTAGGCTTTCAATGTGGCTACGAGCATATCCTGATTGCGGATAATCAGCTTTTTCTTAATCAGTTCCGCTATGACGTCCTCATAAACGGCTTTATACCGTCCTTCGAAGTAAAGATCCACCACCTCGGGGAACCAGCGGGTTTTCATCAGATAAGCGAAAAATTCTCCTTCAGGGATACCCGACTTTGCCAGCAGGGTATAGAGGATTATCTTTTTTATTTGATCGCGCCCCAGGCGTTGCGGGTCACTGAGAAAGGACTCAAGCCGCTTCTGGCAGCGGTGGATCGCCCTTTTCGGATCGTCAATCCGGCCGCCGTGCCCCGGGTAAATGGTTGAGATTTGTAGGGAAGCGATCTTATCAAGTGATTTTTGTTGTAAGAAAGGGCTGCTTATGCCCTCAATCCTGGTGGTCAGAACGCCAAAATCCCCGTCCCATACCACATCCGCGGCGATCAGGAACCGGTGCTCCGGTGAATACAAGGAGATCTGTCCCGCGGCGTGTCCGGGCGTGTGGATGACCACAAGCTCGATGTCGTCCAACCTGATAACATCCCCGTCTTCAAAGCTCCGGTTCACCGCGAAGAAGTCTGCTTCCTGATCATAATAGCGCCACCAGGTATACCAGTCATTCTTTGTTTCAACGAAATACCGGTCAAAAGGGTGCATCCCTATTTCGCAGCCCGACAATCCCTGGATGATTCGGTTACCGCCTATGTGATCGCAGTGGCTGTGGGTCGATATAATCAATTCGACGTTTGCGGGCTCTAGTCCGGTCTCTTTGATGAGCCTCAGGGTAACGTCCACGTCTTTTTTGTAACCGGTGTCGATAAGGGCTTTCGTTTTGCCGTTGAAAACAAAGTGATTACCGTTAAGCCAGCCGCGTTCGATGAAAAAAAGGTTGTCTGTAATTTTTTCGATCACTGTGTCCCCTCCGCAGAAAATGCTTGTTTCAGTGGGCCGCTAAACTCGAATGCTTTACGGCTCTCTTCCAGCAAGATGTACCAGCAGGCTGATTTTACGTTAATATTATCATTTATATCAAGGCGTTAAGCCAGTGAATATTCAAAGAATGTTACGGGGGAATATTATATTTGCGGATTTTATGCCGATAATCTTTTTAGAAGCCATACCCTGGCTGTCTTAGCCTCAGGGTAGATTTTGAAAGGGGGGTGACTGACATGTTCGAATCCGAGCCGTATATGCGGCAGTTTGTGGACCAGTTGTTTCTGATAGTCCAGGGAAGCCTCCATAACTTTGTCAGCGTAACAGACAAGCTTTCCGGCGAGGAAAAGGCGGCGGCGTGGAAGGAATACAACCAATCCTTCGAGGAGCGGGTTCTTACCGAAGTCCTGGCGGCGCTGGAGAAGAATAACTGCAGTGTCCTGGAGGTTTGTCACGCGGCGCTTAAGCTTCTGGATGTCGGTGCGAGAATGTTTGCCGCTGTGCAATCCAGAACTGTGGCAAACCAGCCGGGTTCCGGGCTGGTCGTCCCCCTCGAGTTGGGAAGGGAATTAAAAAAGCGGGGTTACTGTAAAAGGCGGGCCTAAAACCAAAGGTAAGCATTCACTAAACCCATAGGGCGCGGTGATAAGCGGCGCCTGACTTTGTCGGCGACGCCGCCCGGATGCTCGCGTACCAACCTAGTACGCTCCGCTCCGTCCAGCGTCGTCCTTCGCGCCATGCTTGCTTCTAACCGCGCTCCGTCAAAACACCAACGTGGTTTACTGAATATTTACAACCAAAGCGGTATCTTAAGCTCCCTGGCAATGGGAGTTTACATACAGAAAGCTCCGCGCTTATAAGCGCGGAGCTTTCTGTATGTTCTTCCAAGAATAATTGCCGGCCGTACCGGTAAAGCTTTCCTAAAAGTAACTATTCAGCCGCTTAGTATTTCTCTGACGGAACGCGGCGAGATGCAAGCAGAGCACGAAAGCCGGCCTGGGGTAGCGCGGAGCGTACACAGAAGTACGTGAGCACTGTCCCTGGCCGGCTGACAAAGCCATGCGCAGCATATCGCTGCGCCCGACGACCGGGACACCTGAATAGTTACTCCTAAAAATATGATATGGAGAAACCATGGAACGATCAAGGCGGCGTCTAATCGGGATCCTGTCCGGATCAATCCTTATATTTATCATGCTTTTATTCAGGTTGGCGTTTATCCAAGTGGTAAACGGTCCGGTCTTAAGTTATTCGGCCTTTAAACAGCAGGCGGAGGTTGTTGCGCTCGAGGAATACCCGCGGGGGAACATCCTCGACAGAAACGGTGTCTCTTTGACGGGTCAGTGCCGGGTTAAAGAGGTTGCGTTATTCCCCGACCTGATAAAGAACAAGAGGATTATAGCCGAAGAACTTGCCGGTATCCTTAAGGTTTCGCCGGCGGAAATAGAGGAGAAGATGCTACGCGCCCCATGCCGTCTTCCTTACCCGTTAAGTGAACAGCAGGCAAACGCCGTAAACCATAAAAAATGGCCGGGGGTTGAAGTGGTGCCGGTGGACAGACGTTACGGGGGGCCTTCTCTTGCCGAACATGTGGTCGGCAGCCTCGGAAAAATCGACACGGTTTCCGAGTGGCGGAGGCTTAACGGGGGTCCAAAGCAGTACGCGCTTGGCGATTCCGTCGGGAGGACCGGCTGCGAGTACTACTACGAGCATGTGCTCAAGGGAACGGTTCCGCGCTCCGCAGCGGGGATATACCACGATGCTCGGGGGGAGGTCCTTAAGGGCTTGGGGGTAAAGATACGGGAGCAAACCGACAACGAACGGGCGGACCTGCTCCTTACCGTTGATGCGGATATTCAAGGGGTCGTGGAAGAGGTAATGGACAGGCGGATTCCGCAGGGGGCGGTGGTGGTCCTGGAGGCGGGAAGCGGCGACATACTTGCGGTGGCAAGCCGCCCGACGTTCGGTCTCGGGAACAGTGGCGCAAAGGGAAAGGCCGGGGGTAAAGAGAGCTTTGTAAACCGTGCGTTTTCTCCCTTTCCGCCGGGTTCGGTGTTCAAACTCGTAGTCAGCGCCGCGGCGCTGGAAACGGGACTGGTTAAACCGGAAGAGACGTTTTTTTGCGCGGGCTCCGACCGGTTTCTTAACTGCTGGAATCCGGCCGGTCACGGAGAGATTACGTTTAAACAGGCCTTTGCTTACTCGTGCAACCCCTTTTTTGCCCACCTGGGGTTGGCCCTGGGAAAGGAGCGTTTGCTCGAATACTGCCGTTTGTTTGCCCTCGAGGACAGGAGTACGCTTGGTTATCCCCTGTATCGCGATCCGAGACAGGATCTGAGCCGCTGCCTGAAACCGCATAACCTGGTGAACCTGAGCGTCGGCCAGGGGCCCATTCTTATGACGCCGGTCCAGATCGCTTCCGTCTTAAACGCTGTGCTCAATAACGGAGTCTTTGTCAGGCCGCGCCTGGTTAAAGCCCTCCGCTGGCCGGGCGGTTGCGAAGAACAGCCGCGGGATGCCGGAAGGCGGGTTCTAACGGTAGACACCGCCCTCAGGCTGCAGGAAGCCATGGCCCTTACCACAAAGGTGGGCACCGGCCGGCAGGGCTATCTCGATGGGTGGGGGAGCGCCGGAAAGACGGGGACGGCGGAGCTTGCCGGTGGCAACGCCTGCGCCTGGTTTGCGGGTTATGCGCCGCTGGCTCAACCCCGTTATGTGATCGTTGTGTTGATTGAAGGAGGCGGGAGCGGCGGTGCGGATGCTGCACCGGTATTCAAGGAGATTGCCGCAAAACTCCTGACACACTATAAGTAATCTTTTAAAATAACGCTTCACCTTTTCAGTTGAAGCGTTTAAAATATAAGGGGCATGCCTATTTGTGGAAGCCTGGTTGTTGCGTATCATTGTTTGCACGTTATTTGAATAGACTTAAAATATCCGAATTGTTGCGGGAGAATCTCACTTATACTATACTATGGTTTAAGTCTGGGAATGTGGTTGAACACGTGGATCCCGGTTTATGATCGATTTATCAAACCGCAAGGGGTTGAAGCACGATGGTATTAGAAGTAAATGAGGGCAATTTTGAAAAAGAGGTTTTAAGCAGCGACTTGCCGGTAATGGTGGATTTCTGGGCCTCCTGGTGCGGCCCCTGCCGGAGTATGGCGCCGGTTATAGAGCAAGTGGCGGACGAGTTTAAGGGTCAGATAAAAGTCGCTAAACTCAACGTTGATGATAATAAGGACATAACACAGCGTTACGGCATCAAGGGCATCCCTACGCTGCTTTTTTTCCAGAAAGGTAAAGTGGTGGCGCAGGAGGTAGGGTACTCGCCCAAGGATTCTGTTGTAAAAAAATTAGAGTACCTTCTCGGGGACAGCCAGCAGATCTGATTACCGGACGATGTGCTCTTAAGGTTTGGGTGCTGTCTTTCGTGAGAGGTCGTTGCTCCAAGTACGTGGTATCACGGTTCTAAGCGAGTGTTGCAGAATAGCTTGACCTGCAAAAGGAAACAGCATCGGATTTTGGCGGTGATAATTCCGGAGTGCTCCGGAAGCCAAAAGAAGATTTCAGGCCGGGTTAAGTTGCATGTGTGAATGGTTGTGTGATATACTAGTTCTGATGTGTGTGTTGCAACGGGTGAGATGTTGGCAAAGAGTGGGGGGTTCCCACTCTTTCGTCTTATAAACCATTTTATCAAACACGCTTCCGTTCCGGTTGCGGCCGGGCGCCTGCTTTAAAAAGCCGGTCTTTTATATGTACCGCCCCGTGTACGGAAGGATTCAGGGAAGGGTTTTTCTCACAGCAAGGAGGATCGCGTGCCCGTGGGAAACGGCATTGTTGAAATGGTAACGGAGATTGCAGCGCCGCTGGTTGAAACGCTCGGATTAGAACTGGTCGATGTTCAGTTCCGTAAGGAGGGGGGCCGGTGGTTCCTCCGTGTTTTTATTGATAACCCCGAGGGAAGGGTGGGGCTTAAGGACTGTGAGACTGTATCCGAGCCTCTCGGGCGTTTACTGGACGAACGGAACGTTATCCCGCAGGCATATTTCCTGGAGGTGTCGACTCCCGGAGTAGAACGGGTTCTTAAAAAACCCGCCGATTTTCAACGCTTTAACGGCCGGGAGGCATTGGTGGTGACAGCCCAACCGCTGCAAGGGCGGCGGAAGTTTACCGGGAGCATTGTTACTGCCGGTGAAGACACCGTTCAGCTTATGGTGGATGGAACAATCATCGAGATTCCTTTCGCGGCTATTTCCAAAGCCAATCTTGTTTTTAAAATGTGATTCGAGGGGAGGTGTGAAGTTGAATACTGAATTCTTGAGGGCGCTTCGCGATTTGGAGAAAGAGAAAGGCATTTCAATCGAACTGCTTCTTTCCGCTATAGAGGCCGCGCTCCTTTCGGCTTACAAGCGAAATTTCGGTTCGTCGCAAAACGCCAGGGTAAACATAGATCGTACAACCGGAGAATGTCAGGTTTTTGCGCAACGCGTGGTCGTTGAGAATGTTACGGATCCCCGCGCGGAGGTTTCACCGGAAGAAGCCAAGGAAATAGACCTGCGTTATATGGTTGGGGATATCGTCGAACTGGAGGTAACCCCGCGGGACTTTGGCCGGATTGCCGCCCAGACCGCCAAGCAGGTAGTGGTCCAGCGGATTCGCGAAGCCGAACGAAATATGATTTATGAAGCCTTTGCGAATCGTGAGGGAGACATTATAACGGGAACAATCCAGAGAGTCGAGCAGCGCCATGTCTATATCGAACTTGGTAAAACCGAGGCCATTCTCCCGCCCGCTGAGCAAATGCCGGGCGAGAGATACAGACAGGGCGACCGGGTACGGGCATATATACTCGAGGTCCGTAAAACAACCAAGGGGCCGCAGATTATTGTTTCACGTACGCATCCCGGTTTCTTAAGGCGGCTGTTTGAATTGGAGGTGCCGGAACTTCAGGAAGGAATCCTGGAGTTAAAGGCCGTGGCGCGCGAAGCAGGTGTGCGTTCCAAGGTGGCGGTCTATTCACACGACCCGAATATCGATCCGGTAGGCGCCTGCGTGGGGCCGAAAGGTGTTAGGGTGCAGGCAGTTGTTAACGAGTTGCGGAATGAAAAAATAGATATTATCCGCTGGGACCCCGATCCTTCACGGTTTGTCGCCGAGGCGTTAAGCCCGGCAAAAGCCATCGCCGCGGAAATCTGGGAGGATGAAAAAATTGCGCGGGTAATCGTTCCTGACAACCAGTTGTCCCTCGCAATCGGCAGGGAAGGGCAGAACGCTCGACTGGCGGCGAAGATTACGGGATGGAAAATCGATATCAAGAGCGAATCACAGATGGAAGAAATCTACGCCCAGGAGTATGAAGCACTGTACGACAAGGATGAAGGAATGTATGTAAGTGATACCGAGTCCGATTTTGCAAAGGGGCCGGTATAATACACCTCAAACCGCCGGAATCGTGCAAGCCGGCTTATTTAATGTAAAGGAGTTAAGGGAGGTATATGTATTTTGCCACGGCCACGGAAAATCCCACAGCGTCTCTGTGTCGGTTGCCGTGAGATGAAGCCTAAACGCGAACTCATACGTATAGTACGTACACCCGGGGAACAGATCGCTGTTGATTCGACCGGGAAAATGCCTGGTCGTGGAGTCTATATATGCCCGTCAGAGAGTTGTTTCAACGAGGCGATAAAGGGGAAAAGGCTGGGGCGTGCTCTCGAACGGGCTGTACCCGAAGAAATTGTAGAGGCGATCCGGGAGGAGTTGATGCGCCAGTGTCTAAAGACGTCAGGCAGTATTTAGGGCTTGGTCAGCGGGCCGGGCAGGTTGTCTCCGGTGATTTCGTTGTAAGAGCGAAGGTGAGAAAAAGGGAAGCTCATCTGGTGATAGTAGCTACCGACGCTGCCGCCCACACCTTCAAAGACTTCCAGAGGTTCAGCCGTGGGACGGGGATTAAGGTTATTAACTTTGGGCTGAAAGCCGAATTAGGCGCGGCCCTTGGCCGGCCGCCGCGAGCTGTAGTGGCGATTCTCGATGAGCATCTTGCGGTAAGGATTTTGGATGTGATAGCGGGCGGTAATACATAGAAGCGTGTGTTGGATCCCAAGGCGCGCGATAACGGATAGGCTGTCAGCCAAGATTTTGAGAAACAAGTTTGTTTAGCTGCAAGAAGCATCTTTTTAGAAAAAACCTTCAGGGGACGCGAAAAATCCAGCACTCAACACGAGCTGCGGAAGACGCTTGCAATCATAAGCGGCTTTTTGGAAAATGTGTTCCTCTTTACCGCCGATTAATTGAGTGCTGGACAGCGACCTCCTTGAAGGGGTTCGGTTCCGGTAAGTATGGAGGTGATTGAATGGTAAAGAAAAGGGTGCATGAAATTGCCAAAGAATTAAGGATAGAGAGTAAGGAGCTTATTAATAAGCTTGCAGACCTTGGTGTCAAGGTTAAATGCAATTTTTCGATGCTAGATGACGAGGAGGTAACGAAAGTAAGAGAAGCTCTTTCTGCGGAAATACCTAAAACAGCCAAGAAAACCACCGGGACAACAGCGGCCGCTCCCGGTGCCGCCTCGGAAGCCGCGCCGGCGGACGGCGCTGTGAAGACAGAGGTTTCAACGGAAGCAGACGGCCCGGCGGTGACTGTAAGACCGGAAATTCAAAGGAACACGATTCCTGCCGGGGTAGAAGATAAAGCGGCGCCAAAGACAGCAAAACCGCCTGAGAGGTCGCAGTCGCTGTCAAAATTCGGGCCGGGGCTGGTGGATAAGGTTCCTCAGCGGCCGCCGGACCGGCGATTCGCGGAACGGCCGTTGGCCTTTGAGAAGAAGGCGAGCCGAGGTATTTTCTCCGGTATTACCGCTCCGGCGCCGCAGCACGAAGTAAAGGTCCCTCCTGAAGAAAGACCGACCATAGCGACTGCCGAGCATAACAATACCCATTCTCCTGAAGTAAAGCGGGACTTGAAAGAGACCGGAGGACCCCTTCCAAAGGAGTCGATCGAACCGGTTACACCGCCTCGCACGCCTTCTCAACCGGTGGCCAGAGCGCCTGAACCCAAGTTTGAACCCAGGGTTGGTCCGGGTAAACCGTCTGCGCCGCGACAATGGGAAGGGCGGAAACCGGATGGCCGGGGCCCTGCGCAAAAGCAGGGAACAGGCGGCGGGCAAAGGCCGGCTCAGGGCGCCGGGCGCAGACAAGCGCCGGGAATGGGAAAAAAACCGGCCCCGGGCATGGGATCGAGGACGCCTTCATTCGGGCATTCGGCGTCTCGTCCCGACGGACGGCAGGCCGGATTCGGCGACCGTAAGGGTCCGTATCCGGCTGCCGATAAGCGTCCGCCTAAACTTGCGCCGATCCCGCCGCCGCCGCAGACGGATAAGAACAAGGCTTCGCAGAAACAGGAACAGCGGCCTAAGACCGACAAAAAGGCTAAGGACAAAGCTGTAGATCGGCTTGTACCCTTGCGGGAAGAAGAAGGCGAAAAGCTGCGGGGCAAGCTTTTGAAACGCCACAAAACAGAAACACAGCCGGTTCTGGTAAAACCCGTGGAAAGAAAGCCGATTCAGGTTGGGGAGACTATTACCGTCAAAGATCTGGCGGAAAAGATGCAGCGTAAAGCCGCCGACCTTATTAAGAAGCTAATGGCGCTCGGAATGTTTGTGACCATCAACCAGGAGATCGATGCTGATACGGCGGTCATTCTGGCTCAGGAGTTCGGGTACGAGGTCGAGGTTAAACCGGCGTTTGACATCGAGTCCCTGCTGCTGGAACAACCGGAAACCGATCCGGCGAACCTTAAACCCCGTTCACCTATAGTTACGGTTATGGGCCATGTCGATCACGGAAAGACATCGCTCCTGGACTCTATCCGGAAAACGCATGTAACAGCGACCGAAGCCGGAGGAATAACCCAGCATATCGGCGCCTACCAGGTTGAGAAGAATAACAAGAAGATAACATTTATCGACACTCCCGGTCACGAAGCGTTTACCGCGATGCGTGCCCGCGGCGCAAACGTTACCGACGTTGTTGTTCTGGTGGTTGCGGCGGATGACGGTGTCATGCCGCAAACCATTGAAGCCATCAATCACGCTCGTGCAGCGGGGGTGCCGATTGTTGTAGCCCTTAACAAGATTGACAAGGCGAATGCAAAACCCGACCGGGTGAAAAGGGAACTGGCCGACCAGGGCCTGGTTCCCGAGGAATGGGCCGGCGATACGGTTTGCGTGCCTGTTTCGGCGCTTAAGAATCAAGGAATTGAAGACCTCCTGGAAATGATCTTGCTGGTGTCGGATGTTTTGGAACTCAAGGCCAACCCGGATTGCCCGGCAAGGGGGACCATCGTTGAATCGAAGCTTGATAAGGGACGCGGTCCGGTTGCCACGGTACTGGTCCAAAACGGTACGCTGAAGGTCAGCGACACCCTCGTTACCGGCGGGCATTTTGCCCGCGTCCGGGCGATGATTGACGACAAAGGCAAAAGGGTGAATCATGTTGGACCTTCCACACCTGTTGAGGTGCTTGGTTTTTCCGAGGTACCCGAAGCAGGGGAAGCATTTGTGGTGGTTGAGGAGCACCTGGCACGGCAGATAGTCCAGAAACGACTCGCCAAAAAGCGGGAAGACGAAGCCAAGGCGCGGGCGAAAATGGCCCTGGAAGACGTATACAGCCGCATCAAAGAGGGTCAGATCAAGGAATTGCCGCTGATAGTGAAGGCGGACGTGCAGGGTTCGGCGGAGGCGCTGAGTAAAGCGCTGGAACGCCTGGGTACGGAAGAGGTCCGGGTTAACCTTATCCACACCGGCGTCGGCGCGATTACCGAAACCGACATCCTGCTGGCATCCGCTTCGGGAGCGATAATCATTGGTTTCAACGTGCGGCCCAGTATTAACGCCCGCAAGGCACAGGAACGGGAAAAGATAGACATCCGGCTTTACCAGGTTATTTACGAGGCGATAGATGATGTTAAAGCGGCGCTTTCCGGACTTCTGGAGCCTGATTACCGGGAGGTCATTCTCGGGCGGGCCGAGGTGCGCAAGGTTTTTCATGCCTCAAAGATCGGGACGATTGCAGGTTGTTATGTTTCCGAGGGCAAGGTAAGCCGTGATGCGAGTGTCAGGGTGGTACGCGACGGCGTTGTGATTCACACCGGCAGGATAGACTCACTGAAGCGTTTTAAGGATGATGTGCGGGATGTGGCTCAGGGATTCGAGTGCGGTCTTATGGTCCAAAACTTCAATGATCTTGAAGAAGGCGATGAACTGGAGTTCTACACCATGGAGGCCATAAAGCGGCACCTTGAGTAAGTGATGGAATACCTTGGTACGAATAATCGGCAAAACCCGGGGATCGCATTTCGGGGGTTAGAAATTGGGGGTAACACTATGACGCATCGCGCGGCGCGGTTAGCCGAGACATTAAAGGAAGAGATGGCGGAGATTATTCAGAGCGAGCTGAAAGACCCGCGGCTTGGTTTCGCCACCGTTACCCGGGTAGAGGTTTCCAACGATCTCCGGTATGCCAAGGTTCTTGTCAGCGTCTACGGTTCTTCCGAGGATGGGGAGGCTACCCTGTCCGTTCTGGAAAGGGCGATGGGGTTCATCCGCAGCCTCCTGGGACGGCGCCTCCGGCTCCGGTATGTTCCGGAAATAAGCTTTAAGCTCGACCCGTCGATCGGCTACGGGGCCAGGGTTACACATTTGCTCGATGAGTTAAAAAAAGAAGGGGCAGCACAGGATGAACAGTCTTAGTGATGTAGCCAGGGAGCTTAAAGCGGCCCGGCGGCTTGTTTTTACCGGGCACGTGATGCCGGACGGAGACTGCATAGGATCGATGCTGGCCTTGGGGCTGGTAATGGAGCGGGAAGGGAAAGAGGTTATTTTTGTTTCCCCGGGGCCGGTCCCGTCGATATACCGCTTTTTACCTGGAGTGGAACGCGTAAAGGTCAACCCTGCTTTATCAGATATAAACCCCGGGGATGGCTCCGGATTGGTGGTTATAGTCGATACTTCGGTTCCGGCAAGACTGGGCGATTTTCTTGCCGTTGTAAACGAAATGCAGCGTTCAGGCTACCGGACTATCCTGCTGGATCACCACATTTCGGCGCTTCCGTATGCTGATTCAAACTATATTGATCCGGGCGCTGCGGCGGTGGGAGAGATTGTATTCGATTTGATAAAACTACTGGGACATGAGATTGACCAGGCGGTCGCAACCTGCCTGTACGTGACCCTCGCCACGGACACCGGGGGGTTTCGTTACGAAACAACCACCCCCCAAACCCACCGGAAGGTGGCGGATTTGATCGAGGCCGGAGTGGATGTAAGGGCTATCAGCCTTCAAATATTTGAGGAGAAGCCTTTGAAAAGTTTTGAAGTTCTTAGAACGATTTTAAACACTTTGGAACTGAGCCCCTGCGGCCGGATCGGCTGGTTTACCCTTAATCTGGCCACGGCAAACCACTTGCAAGTTGAGGACGAGCATATCGACGGCGTGGTAAACTATGCCCGCCAGGTCAGGGGGGTTGAAATAGCGCTCTTATTCCGCGAGGTCGACGGGGGATATGTTAAGGTCAGTTTTCGCTCGAAGAACTATGTTGATGTCAGTAAACTTGCCGCTGAATTCGGCGGCGGCGGTCACCCGCGGGCTGCGGGAGCCTTGGTGAAAGGAAAGATAGACGAGATACGTAAAGCGGTCTTGGACGCCGGTATGGCGTCCCTTGAACGAGCTGAGGCGGGGAATTAGAAGTTGTGGAAGGTATCCTTAACATTCTAAAACCACCGGGAATGACCTCTCACGATGTGGTGGGCTGGGTGCGAAAGCTCACCGGCATTAAAAGGGTCGGGCATACCGGGACGCTTGATCCGGCAGCCAGCGGTGTTTTAGTCGTAATGCTCGGCAGGGCGACCCGCGCGGCGCAATTCCTGGTAGACCAGGACAAGGAATACCGGGCCGAGGCTGTTTTCGGCGCCGAAACCGATACTCAGGACGCCGCCGGGAAGGTAGTGGCGCTTGGAAATGCCTCCGGCCTGACACCGGAAGATGTGCTGAGGATTTTGCCTTATTTCCGGGGTAAAATAGAGCAGGTGCCCCCGCTCGTTTCCGCGGTTCACCACCGGGGGAAAAGACTTTACGAACTGGCCAGGGCCGGGAAAGCGGTGGAGGTTTCCCCGCGGAGCGTTGAGGTTTACACCCTGGAACTTTTAAAAGGCGATTGGGGGGGCAATCGACCCAGGGCTCTTTTTCATGTTTCCTGTTCCAAAGGAACTTACGTTCGGGCGATTATCACAGCCATGGGGCGGGCTTTGGGCTGTAAGGCGTATCTTGGTTTCTTGCTGCGGACCCGTGTCGGAATGTTTACGATAGGGGCAGCGCAGACCCTCGAAGAGCTTGCGGCGTTAAATGCGGCCGTGGGGCTTTGCGGCGTGATAATCCCGGTGAATAAGGCCCTTGGACAGCTTCCTGCGATAGCGCTGAAGCCTTCCGCCGTTAAGGCGGTAAAGAGCGGAAGCCGCCTTTATCCCGCCGGGATAGAGAACTGCGCGGAGCTGTATGCCGCCGGTACGATGGTCCGCCTGGTCAATGAAGAAGAGCTTGTGGCTGTCGCCCGGGTGGAATGCCTGGAAGACGGGAGAACAGCATATAAGCCTGTTTGGGTGTGTTCGATACCGGCAGAGTAATGCTTGTTACAAGTAGAACGACCTGCCGCCGTTGGTAGACAGGTCTGTCGAAAGAGACCGCGAAATTGGTAAGCGGGAAGCGTGAGGTTGAGCGGTCTTTTGGTATAATCGAAGGAGGTTCGACGTTGGACATTCTAACCGATTATAATGGTCTGGGGCACCTTTACAATAACATTTGCGTCGGACTGGGAAATTTCGACGGTGTACATCTTGGCCACCAGCGGCTGATTAACCGGCTGGTGTCGCATGCCCGCGGGAATGCGGGAACGTCCGTGGTCTTTACCTTTGAGCCCCATCCCGCCATGGTTTTAAATCCGGAAGCCGCTCCTCCGCTTTTGCTGGCTCCGGAGCATAAACAGCGTTTGATTGGCGGCCTGGGTATCGACGTTTTACTGGCCGTTCGCTTTACGAAGGAGTTCGCACAGCTTACACCGGAAGCGTTTATTCAGGATGTCTTGTGCGCCGAGTTGGACGCCAGGGCTGTTTTCGTAGGTTACAACTACACCTTTGGGCACCGGGGAGCGGGAAATCCGGAAACCCTGCGTACTTTCGCGAAAAAGTGCGCTTATAGACTGGAGGTTATTCCTCCGGTGATGCTGGATGGACAGCCGGTTTCCTCGACGCTTATCCGGAACCTTCTGAACGAAGGCAAAGTGGATGAAGCACGTCGGTATTTAGGGTATTACCCGATGTATAAAGGGAAGGTGGTTGCCGGAGAGAGCCGCGGTTCTACAATAGGCTTCCCCACCGCCAACCTTGAGGTCGAGGAACGAATACTTGTACCGGCCAACGGCGTCTACGCGGTGAAGCTGCTGATTGACGGGGAAAGATTTCTTGGTGTTGCCAACATCGGGGTATGTCCGACTTTTACAGGAGGCGCGCCACGAAAAAGGCGGGTAGAGGTCTTTGTCTTCGATTTTCACGGGGACCTTTACGAAAAGGAGCTGGAGGTCCTCTTTACCAGACGCCTCCGTGAGGAAAGGCGTTTTGGATCAGCCGCGGAACTGGTGGAACAAATCAGGCTTGACGTTGCCGCCGCCAGAGCCCTCGCTGAATGAGTATAAATCCCTATTTTCTTAATAAAGATAGAGGGTTTCTTGGCATAATGTTTTTAAGGGCTCGTTCTAAGGGCAAATGATTTACATGCCGCCCTGTTTGTGCTAAAATTGCACTTGAACGCTGGGAAGGTAAGGGGATCTGCTGTGTCCTGCACGGGTTTAGCCCCTAACGTATTTGACTTGAGGATCTGGCTTGACCAGATTGCGTCAATCTGCTTGAGCAAGGAATTCCAGAAGCTTAGGAATGAATTGGAATCCTTTTATGGGGAAGTAAACGTGCCCCAAGCGGACGTTACAGCGTTTGCGGATGCGTTGTATGCTTTTTTGACCGAGCATGAAGAGGTGGAGATGACTAGTTCGTCCTGAGGAATGTATATGCGGGTGATTATTACGGAGCACGCTGTCAAGCGACTTCGTGAGCCGCGCCAGCAGGAAATAACAACAAGTGACATCACTGCTGCCGCAGAGTCGATTCCAGGAACAATTGTTACGGCAACGCGTTTTCGTGGATTTGTGGCCCGGCTGGGCAGGGTGTTCGACATCGTGGCAAAGGACATACCCGAAGGGCGTCTGGTAATCACGGTTATCGGGAAATGAACCGTGAGCGTGGTAGGACGGGCAAACGTTGTACTATGCTCATGGCAATTCAGGGAGGAGGTGAAGGCGGTGGCGCTGACGGTGGAGAGAAAACAATCGATCATAGAATCTTATAGAGTGCACGAGAATGATACCGGCTCTCCCGAAGTGCAGATAGCCATCCTGACCGAAAGAATCAACCTGTTGAGTGAGCATCTCAAGGCCCATAAAAAGGATTTTCACTCACGGCGGGGTCTTTTGAAACTGGTCGGGCAAAGGCGGGCACTTTTGAACTACTTACGGGACTACGATTTCGGAAGGTACCAGCGGCTGATAGAAAGATTGGGTCTGAGAAAATAGCGGGGTAACCCCCCCCTTTTTTTTGATGGGAAAATAGATTTTCATCATAAATTGTGCCCTTCATGGGCATGGGGGTTTAGGAGGCTAAAATTCTTAATGCTACAAAGCAATATTTTAACAAAAGAGACGGTGATCGGCGGACGCCCGTTTGTTCTTGAAACAGGGCGGGTTGCCAGGCAGGCCTCGGGCGCTGTTATCGCAAGATATGGCGATACGGTGGTCCTTGTTACGGCAACCATGGCTGCCAATGCGCGGGAAGGAATTGATTTTTTCCCGTTGCTCGTCGACTACGAGGAGCGACACTACGCCGTTGGGAAAATACCGGGCGGTTTCTTGCGGCGTGAGGGAAGACCCGGGGAAAAGGCCGTACTTTCGGCAAGGCTTATTGACCGGTCTATCCGCCCCCTTTTCCCGGGGAAGATGCGCCGGGATGTGCATGTGGTGGCAACGGTCCTGTCCGTAGACCAGGATTGTTCCCCGGGAATTACCGCGATGATCGGTGCTTCGGCGGCGCTTGCGCTTTCGGAAATCCCGTTTGACGGGCCGATCGGCGGCGTGATCGTGGGAATGGTAGACGGGGAGTATGTTATCAACCCCACGGTGGACCAGGACGAACAGAACATTCTTAACGTAATAGTCGCCGGCACGCGTGATGCCATTATGATGGTGGAGTGCGGCGCGAAAGAGGTGCCCGAGAATGAAGTCGTGAAGGCGATAGAAATCGGACACCGGATCATACAGGAAATCGTCGATTTTATTAATGCTTTCCGTGAAGAAGCCTTGAATCTTGGTCTTGCGGTCCCCAAGCTCGAAGTGTCCTTCCCGGAGCCGGCTCCCGAAGTGGTGGACGAAATAACCGGGGTTGCACGGCCGGCCCTTAGGGCGATTGTGGAACGGTGCGCCGGCGAGCGGCTGGACAAAAAGACCCGGGAGCAACTCTTTGAAGAGGCCGAGGAAGGATTGGTCGCCGGGTTTTTTGAAAAATATCCGGAGGCCGAGGCGGGTATCAAGCAGGTTGTGGAAAAAGTCGAAAAGGATGTTGTCCGTGAGTTCATCCGTACCGAAAAGATACGGGTCGACGGCCGGGGCCTGAAAGATATAAGGACACTGTCCACGGAGGTCGGCATCCTGCCGAGGGCCCACGGCTCCGGGCTCTTTTCACGGGGGCAGACCCAGGTGATGTCGGTTGTCACACTGGGCCCCGTTGGTGATGAGCAGATCTTGGACGGGCTTGGACTCGAGGAGACAAAGCGCTTTATGCACCACTATAATTTTCCGCCGTTCAGCACGGGAGAGGTTCGTCCGATGCGTTCGCCCGGAAGGCGTGAGATAGGGCACGGCGCGCTGGTCGAGCGGGCGCTGGAAGCCGTTATTCCGCCGGAGGAAGTCTTCCCGTATACCATCAGGATCGTATCCGAAGTACTGGAATCCAACGGCTCCAGCTCCATGGGAAGCGTTTGCGGCAGCACCCTGGCGCTTATGGATGCCGGGGTACCGATTAAAGAACCGGTGGCCGGAATCGCCATGGGCTTGATCAAAGACGGTGACAACGTGGATATACTCACCGACATCCAAGGTTTTGAGGACCACCTGGGCGATATGGATTTCAAGGTGGCCGGCACGGTGCACGGCATTACAGCCCTGCAGATGGACATAAAGATTCCGGGGGTTACGTCAGGAATTTTAGAAAACGCGCTCGCGCAGGCGCGTGATGCCCGGCTTTTTATTCTGGAGCAAATAAAGAGAACCATACCCGAACCGCGTCCGGAGCTTTCACCTTACGCCCCGCGGGTCTTGCATACGGTTATTGACCCGGAGAAGATCCGGGACGTGATCGGCCCCGGCGGTAAAATAATCCGGAAAATAATCGAGATCACCGGAGCGGAAATAGACGTCGAAGACGACGGCAGGGTTTTTGTGACGGCGCCGACCCAGGACGCCGGACTTCAGGCGATGGACATCATCAAGACGCTTACGGAGGAGGTTACCACAGGACAGGTTTATCTGGGCCGGGTCACCCGTGTTACCGATTTCGGGTGCTTTGTGGAGATAGTCCCGGGGGTTCTCGGTCTGCCGGGTAAGGAGGGCCTGGTTCATATTTCACAGCTTGCGCCGCAACGGGTTGAAAAGGTGACGGACGTCGTAAAAGAAGGAGAGCAGATTTCCGTTAAGGTAATCGGTTACGATAACCAGGGCAGGATTAAGCTCTCCAGAAAAGAGGCGATGCAGCCGTCGGAGCATCGGGAAAACAAGAGACCCGAAAGACGGCACCACCACCGGGTCAGGATAGGTTCCACGAAATAAGCGACTCGGGTTGAAACAACGCCCCGAGTACCCGGCACTCAGCCAGCCGGCGGGGATGTAATCGATTGAGAATTTACCTGCCGTATTAAACAAAGGTCCGCAAAAACATCACAAATAATCCTTCGTTCAAGCGCATATTTATTACGAAGAAAAGTGATCCCCTTAACGGGGATTTCGCCTTTTTAAAAGGAGGTTGTCCCTATGCCTTTTTTGATTATTCGTTTTAAATTAATCGCACGCTATTTGGTTATCGCCGTCCTCGGAATAGGTATTCCGTCCACCATCGGCTATTTGATATCAGCCCAGGAAAAGGCGGTATCAACCACGGCGCCGGCGCCTGTTTACCAGGGCCCGAGTGAGAAACGTCGCATTGCGCTTACGGTAAACGTCTACTGGGGGGAGGAATACCTGCCGAAGATGTTACAGCGCTTCAGGGAAAACAAGGTAAGGGCTACCTTCTTCTTGGGTGGGGAATGGGTCGAAAAGTTCCCGGAGCTCGCCAGGGACATATCCAGGAATTTCGAAGTGGGCAGCCACGGCTATGCGCACCACCACCCCGATCAGCTTTCCATGGCGGATAATCTCGCGGAAATCATGCGATCGGAAAAGGTTATCCAGCGGGTCACCGGGAAAAAACCGCGCCTTTTTGCGCCGCCTTACGGCGAGTCCGGCCCTTCGGTTCTCGATGCCGCTTATCAGGCCGGCTACCAGGTGATTCTCTGGAGCATCGACCCGGTTGACTGGAAGAACCCCCCGGCGGCCGCAATCAGCGAAAAGATAATAAGCAAGGCGCACAACGGCGCCATTGTCCTGCTGCACCCCACCGCGCCCACCATCGAGGCTTTGCCGGTAATTATCAGCGACCTTGCCGGACGCGGCTTCGAGTTCACGACCGTGTCGGAACTGTTGGCGGAATCCTAAGGTCGGCATGTCGGCAAGTCAACACTCCCGGATGAAATTTATTTGGGCATGTTGATACTAACGCTGAAAAAGAAAACCCTTCTGCTTATAGTATTAATAATCGTGACATGTCTGGCGGGCATTATCGCTTGCCGCGTACAGTTTCTGGAAACCACCGGCCTTTTCCCTACCGCCGTCGCCGGGCGTATTATAGTCGTGGACCCCGGGCATGGCGGTGTCGACCCCGGGGCGCATTACCGCGGGCAGATCCTTGAAAAGGATCTTGTTCTGGATATCGCCAAAGAAGTCCAACGTTGTTTGACCAACGCCGGCGCAGAGGTGATTATGACCAGGACGGATGACCGGGATCTCGCCCCGCCGGAAATAGCCTCACTTGCCGCACGAAAGCGCCATGATCTCAAAGCCAGGGTGGGCCTTGCAAACGCGGCGAAGGCAGACCTTTATTTGAGCATCCATATAAACAGTTCGCGCGACTCTGATAAAACCGGGGTTTACGTCTATTACTCTTCGAAGCCGGGAAGCAAACATTTGGCGGAACTTATTGAAAATGAGGCCTGGCGTTATCTCGGCAAGAAGCGGTTACCGCTTCCCGGTACGTTCTATATTCTCCGGGAGACGATTATGCCGGCGGTATTGGTCGAGGCGGGTTTTATTTCTAACCCGCAAGAGAAAATGTTGTTATGCGACAAGAGATACCAGGAAAAGGTCGCTTGGGTTATTTTTCGTGGTGTTCTCAATTATTTCAGGCAGGAAACCGTTGAAAAACGTCAACTGTAGCCGGTCAGTCCTCTTCAAGGCTTATCGCAAGTTGTTTCGGGGAAATGATATTGAAGAAAAGTCAAAAATAAAGGATTAGCACTGTTTCTGTAGAAAAGACTTTGTACACTGACGGAGAAGGTGGTGGCAATGATTAGAGTAGAAGAATTATCAAACGGAGTAACAATTTTAACCGAAGAAATACCGCATGTTCGTTCGGTAGCGATCGGTATATGGATTGATGCGGGTTCGCGCCACGAGGAGCCTGAACAAAACGGCATTACACATTTTATAGAGCACGCACTCTTTAAGGGGACAACCACTCGTTCGGCGAAAAAGATTACGGAAGAACTTGACGACGTAGGAGGTCAACTTAATGCCTTCACGGGCAAGGAGGTTACCTGCTTTTACGCCAAGGTGCTGGATGAACACTTTGGCCTTGCCGTTGATGTATTGACCGATATGCTTTTCAACTCTTGCTTTAATGCTCAAGACCTGGAACGGGAAAAGAATGTGATCGTGGAAGAAATAAAGATGTACGAAGACACACCTGACGAGTTGATCCACGATGTTTTCAGCGGGACATTGTGGCAGGGACACCCCTTGGGGCGCCCGGTAATCGGGACCGAGGAAGTGGTGCGCGGTCTTTCGCGTGAAGATATACTCAGCTATTACGGGCGCCACTACCTGCAGGGGCGGATTGTGGTTTCGGTCGCCGGCCATATTGATCACGAGAGAGCGGTGGCTGCTCTTAAACCGGCTTTTGCCAAAGCGAGCGGGAACGGAAAGGTGAGGGAGCTTATCCGGCCGGAGCCGAAAGCAAAAACCTGTCAGTACAGCCGCGATACGAAGCAGGTGCATATCTGCATCGGTACGCCGGGGGTTGCCCTTGGGGATGAGTTGGTTTACGTTTTCCAGGTTCTCAGCACCATCCTCGGAGGGGGCATGAGTTCGCGGTTGTTCCAGCGGATTAGGGAGGAGCGCGGGCTGGTTTATTCGGTTTACTCGTACCACGCTTCGTATTTTGATACGGGTTTGTTTTGCATCTACGCCGGCCTTGCCGCGCCAAACGTAGCCGAGGCGCTGGAGATGATCGCGAAGGAGGTCGTGTCTTTCCGCAACCAGGAAATCACCGGTGAGGAACTCCTCCGTGCGAAAAACCAGCTTAAAGGGAGTTTTTTGCTCAGCCTCGAAAGTGTAACCACCAGAATGACCCGGATGGGGAAGTCCCAGCTTTATCTCGGCAAGGTGGTCGCGCCCGAAGAAATCGAGGAACGGATCGAAAGCGTTACCCTTGATGATATTCATAGCCTTGCAGGCAGGGTTTTCCGTCCCGATAACTTTACCTTCGCCTCAATCGGTCCCTGGGAAGATGCAGATGTCTGGAATAATGTCCTGTCGAGGTTAAGCTGATGTCCGAGCCCGGCGCGGTAGAGGTTTTCATTCAAAAGCTTCCGGGGTCGGAAGACCTTCCCTTGCCGGCATACGCCACCCAAGACGCGTCAGGAGTGGATCTGCACGCCGCCGTTGCCGGCGCTGTAACGGTCCAAGCCGGCGAACGGTGTATAGTTCCAACCGGCATTATCATTGCGCTGCCGAAGGGGTATGAGGCGCAGGTGAGACCCCGCAGCGGACTGGCCCTCAAGCACGGCGTCACCCTTCTAAACACTCCCGGTACGATAGATGCCGACTACCGCGGCGAGATTAAAGTAATCTTGATCAACCTCGGGAAGGAACCGTTTACGGTCAAGCGGGGAGATCGCATAGCGCAGCTCGTTATCCAGCGAACGCTCAGAATAAACTGGTCACAGACGAACGTCCTCGATGCCACCCCAAGGGGAGAAGGCGGTTTCGGACACACCGGCTGATGTAAAATAGTTCACCACAGAGGCAGATCATCAAGTCCGAAGTCCTATGTCCTGCGTCCTAAGTTCGGAAACAGGGACTGGGGACTTTCGACTTCGTTTCCTCTAGTTCTCGGACTCAGGGTTGGGTGCTTTTGACTGTGTTTCCTCCCGTTCCAGGACTGAGGACTGGGGACTTTCGACTGAGGACTTAATTTATAACTCAACTTTCGCAGTAACAAACAGCCAGCCGTTCCTTGAAAAATGAAGGCAGACCGCTGATCAAGTAGTCGATCAGCTTGCGGATCTCCGCTTCTGCCAATTGCAGGTGCTCCTGTAGGA
>JBFMBL010000009.1:55811-78894 GCA_040755195.1 Bacillota bacterium | reverse complement strand
CAAGCCTCGGACATTTCAGCAATATCATTACGACCTGCCTAAAAGCTTCATTTTCCGCCAAGGGATAAGTGCGCCCTTTTTTAAGGCTTGCTCCATCAGCCGGGCAATCGAAATGTTTTCACGCTACCACTCCTTATTGGAAAAATATGACCTTATTCATCATATTCGATCAGTTATGATATGTATCCTTCTTTTTGGTATGAAAAACATACTCAGGGAATCCTTCCTCCCCACCGCTTTCAAATTACAAACTACTCCCGCTTCCTGCTTGCCCGTGGTGACGTTGTAATGCAGCAGGTAGGAAAAAGGTTTACACGCCAGTTGATTAAAAGCCCCTTGTAGGCGATTTTGGAGGGCAATTGGTTTAAGTAAAATTGTACTGTTCAAAAGGAGAAGTATCCTTGGAAAGGGTATTCCAGTTAAAGGCATATCTCTCGTCGCTTGTCCACGTATCCGGCCATTTTATACCAAAAACTGAATCATCGACAAAACAATAACCCTCCTCATCAGAATAGAATGAGCCAGTGTCGGTGTATTTAAAAAAAGCATCATTGCTGAATTGAGAATAGAGTACACAAAATAGGCCGGCTATTGAGTTCAATAAGTTTTCAAGTGACGCATAGTTAAAATGAGTTTCTCTATTATGTTTAACCGTATTATAGGCTTGGTACCAGCTTAATGTACGGCTACTTTTCCATTCTCGAAAAGGCTCAAACGTTTTACATCGAGACTTCCAAATATATAATACAGTTTTATAGTCAGAAAGCCTTGAGGATGTCTCCAATTTACAATAATCTTCTATGTTATAATTTGAACTTTTGCGATACTCATTTGCGTCCAATATCCCTTTGCAATTAGCCTCAAATTCGGTACAAGCCCTTAAGAATAATTCATAAATCCTATGGGAATATGTTTGTAAATTGTTGTCAGCCGGTTCAACGTATTCAAAAATTCGTTTTAAGTCGCTTTCAATTAAGGCAAAACCACGACATAGTGATATTCGGTCATCGGCATATCTGGGGTCACGTTCGTAACCGCTGCTTCCCGGTCTGTAAATCCTAAAATAGGGTTTTGGTAACGGCATAACTACTCCCCTTTCCCAGGCTTCCGCTTTGCTTCTTCGATGAACTTCTGAAGGTCCGTTTCATCTACGCGCCAGTTAACCCCGGTTTTCACCCCGGGAAACTTGCCTTCTCGTAACCAGCAGCGTAGTACATTCGGTTCGATTCTTAGATAATTTGCTGCTTCGTTTACAGTGAGCAAGCTTTATGACCCCGTATCGTACGGATCATGCTCGTTTAACTGCTTCAATAAATTCTTAGCCTTTACATGATGACCTGAACTTTTCAACCAATCGGCTGTGGACTCGACCATCTTCCGCAAACGCCGGATTTCATTTCGAAGGATATTGATATGATTAATCTCAGCAGCTTTTTCTTTGCCACACCATTCTCTTATTAGAGAAAAGGCTGCTCTATATTGGTCGTAGAACGAATTAAGCGCCTGTTGGCGGAGAGGCTCTGCGATCTCAAGAACTTCCTTGTGCCACTTAGCTTCTTTCAGGCTTATCGCTCGTAATATTTGCTCAGGATAACGTAGACAAAAGATTTTAGCAAGGTTCTCCCTTACCGCGAAAGGAGCTTTGTAATCCCCATTACGGTCTACGAAGGCATAAGGGGTTTCAAGAAGGGCTTCCCGATCAAGTTCCAGTTTACAAACCGTCTTCTCAAAATCCTCAATGATAATCAGCTCCCTTTCAACATCCCGTAAGTAAAAGTTCTTCGCCAAAAAGGTCGGTGATAGCTCCAAATACTGTCTGTACGGCTTTATGCACCAGTGTCCCATCAACTGAGTCGGATGCTTCCGAAGCCGCAAGTACACGCTTTTCGTCTTCACAAAATGCTTGCGCGTCGTCCCATGACACGACTAGTCTTGATTTCGGCACCCATTCTTCCAATCCCTCGTATTCGCCGTCCAGGTACCGAATTCTGACCTTTTGAAAACGCGGAGGTCCTTCTTTCACTACTTCAACTGGTTGGACCGGATCCCCAAGGCCCCGGGTCTTGCGATATGCAAACCGTTGCCCAATAACAGTTTCACTATCGGCCACAGTACCAGTCCTTTTTGGAGACGTTTTTAATGTCTTTCGATCAAAATTATTTTCTTCCTTCCTTTAAATAGCCAAACATGCTCTTTCCACAGTCACCTACAGGCAGCCTAAAATATTCTGGACGACGGAAACACGACCTTTGACAAAAAACAGACGAAAGGAGTGACGCTATCGGCCGGTAGGTGCACCGCATTGTTAGCCCTCTTCATACCGCAGTAACATTCTCATAGAACGGCGATGGAATCGTCGGGTAAACGCGGTACACATGGCGGAATACTTCTTCCGCTCTGGCCTGCACATCATCTTCCGTGTAACAGTCCACCGGCAGACCGGTTTCATCGCTCCATAAGAAGTCCCGAATTGCAGTTCGCACAGCATCTCGGGTAGACTCTTTGTCTCGCCAGTGGTCGACTCTGAGCTTCTCAGCCTTCAACCTCTCAAGCAGCCCGACTGCCACAGCCTTGATCCGCTTGATATCGGATGGGCTCAGGTCCTGCTTCTTCAGAAGATCGAAGATTGCCAGGGACTCTTCGTCAAGACCTTCACGCACGGCCCGGCTGTCTTCTTCATCGAGTTCATTGACAAAGCGAAGCAAAGCCTCGAACGTCTTTTCGATGGTTACTCGGTCTTTCTCGCGGTTGTACTCGTTCACGATCTCCTCATAATGCCGATGGAAGTCCGTGCGTAACGGGTTCTGTTCGAGTAACCGCCTCAGTCTCTGCTCGACGACCTGTTTGAGGTTCTGGACGGTCGTGTGCTTGGCCTTGCTGCGCTCAAACTCCTTGCGCAGCCGGTCAAAATCAATCTTGCTGATGTCGTAGGGTGCCTGCTCCTCAGCCACCCTATTCGGTTTTACCTCGATTGCTTCGTCAACAACTTGGTGTAACTGCCGGATGATATCGGTTATATCGGCCTTCTCACGGTCCTGCTGGAGGCTTTTATAGACCACATTTATGGCATTGTACTCCGCTCGGTGTGCGTTCACGCCTTTGACGTTGATGGACGCCTTGAACTTCTTGAAAACCTCCCTGCACATCACCTCAAAACGCTTGCGCGTCTCGTCGTTCTTGTTAGCCGCTTCCTTGGCGGCAAGAATTTCTGCATTACGTTCGAAACCCGTCTTTGTTATGATTCCATCCAGTGATGCGCCGCGATCACCCAAGAATGCCCGGACAAACGCTATGGCCTCGGCCAAGTCAGCCAGCAGTTCTTCTTCGGGTTTGGCGGGCTCGGTTTCACCGCTGCCGCCATGACCGCTGTCACCCTGGCCGGCGAAAGTTGCCAGAGCTTTGCGCAGGTTTTTAAGAATGCCACAGTAGTCGACAATCAGGCCGTTGTTCTTCTCATCGTTGATACGGTTGGCGCGAGCGATTGCCTGCATCAGCGTGTGCGCTTTGAGCGGCTTGTCCAGATACAGCGTCGACAGGCTTGGAACGTCGAAACCGGTCAGCCACATCGCACATACGATAACGATCCGGAAGGGGTGTTCCTGTTCCTTGAAAGCATCGTCCAAAGCCATGCGCTGCATATTCCGAAACTGTGGCTGCCGACGCATGGATTCCGGCAGTTCGATCCCCTCTTTCATCAAACGGCGGTGCGGAGTGATGTCCATGCCCCACTTACGGAATTTCTCGACTTCACCTTGCTCTTCGCTGACAACAACTGCCGTCCGCGTCTCCCGCATCCATTCGATCTGGCGGCGACGGTAGACCTCTTCCTGCTCATCCGCTGCCGAACTTAGGCCGGCCTCCAGTTCGGCAATACGCTCATCCCAATACTTCACGATCAGGTTGTACATCCGCACGCAGGTCACTTTGTCAATACACACCAGCATCGCCTTGCCGGTCTCCCACGCCCTGGAGTAGTGCAGCACTACGTCCCGCGCGATCTGATCCAACCGCTTATCCGCCGTGATGATGTGGTAGTCGCGCTTGAGCTCTTTCTCGAGCCGCTGCTCCACATCAATGTCTTCGGTCTCCAATTCCTCAAGCTTCTGGGCGATCCGTTCGTTCAGATCCCCAACGGCCACGCCCAGCTTGTCTCCCCGAGCGTCGTAATACAGCGGTACGGTCGCCTTGTCCTCGACCGACCGCTGAAAGTCATACGTCGAGACGTACTCACCAAATACTCGCCGCGTGATTTCGTCGTCCTTGAACAACGGCGTGCCCGTGAAACCGATGTAGCCGGCATGCGGAAGCGCGTTCCGCATGTTTAGAGCCAGCGTGCCGTACTGCGTCCGATGCGCCTCGTCGGTTATAACAATGATATCATCACGACGCGTATAACCTTCGTCCGGGTTCACGTCCTTGTTAAACTTCTGAATCAGTGAGAATATGTACGATTTGTGCTGGGTCAGCAGGCCGCTGAGGTGGTCCCCGCTGGATGCCCGGCAAGGGTCGCGGTCATCTACCACACCGCAACCGGCAAAGGTCTTGTAAATCTGCGTATCCAGATCCTCACGGTCTGTCAGGATCAGGAAGGTGAAGTTACCGCCGAGTTTGCGGTGAACTTTCCGTGTAAAGAACACCATCGAGTAGCTCTTGCCCGCCCCCTGGGTGTGCCAGAACACGCCCAGTCTGCCCTGACGGTTCTTACGATCCCTAACTGCCTCAATGGCTCGGTTGACGCCTAGGAACTGGTGGTTACGTGCCAAAATTTTCTTCGGTTCGCTGGAGGAGTTATCAAAAACGATGAAGTTTTCTAACAGATCCATGAAATTACGCTTGTCGCAAATACCTTTGAGCAGCGTCTCCATGTTCACTGCTCCGGGCTGATCTTCGGCCAGGCGTTTCCATTCGTGGAAGTGCTCGAACCGGCTGGTCACGGAACCCAGCTTCGCATCCACTCCATTGGCCAGCACGACAAAGGCGTTGTGCTGGAACAGATGCGGAACAGTGTCCTTATAATCCTTGAAGTTCTTTTCGTAGGCGCCCCGAATGTCTTTACTGACGGTCTTCAGCTCCATGAACAGCAGCGGCAGCCCATTGACGAACCCCACAATGTCGGCCCTCCGGCGGTACAGATCGCCCCGCACCCAAAACTCCCGCACGCAGAGAAAATGGTTATTCGCCGGCTCGGCGTAATCGAACACCCGCAGCCGTTGCCGTACACGCTCCCCCTTTCCGTTGTGGAACGTGACCTGCACACCGTCTTTGATCAGCTCGTACTTATCACGGTTCGCTGCCAGCAGCGTTTGGTTTGCCACCGTCGAAACGATCTGCCGCACCGCATCGTCGTAAGCCGTCTCCGGCAACCCCGGATTCAGCTCGACGAGCTTAGCCCGGAGATACCGCGTCAGCACCACCTCACGGTCGGAGGCCCTGCCTAATAGGCTATCCGGCCCAAAATCCTCGGTGTTGTAGGCATAAACCGACTCCCAGCCCAGTTGCTGCTCCAGGTACTCGGCTGTGGTCTGCTGGACTAGAGTGTCTTCGGTATATGTATTCATGATGTTGGTAGCCCCAATTTGTCAAAGAACGCTCGATTCCGCTCTTTGGCGGAATTTACAAGGCGGTCATACGATATTATTTCTAAGTACGCTTTAAAATTCGGGTTATAGCCAAAGTATCCTAAATAGTCATAAGTTTGAGTTAGCCCAAGAATATCGCACCGTTTCTTTACACTCGGCGTGATGTCGCAAATGACATAACAGTAACCGGGAATATCCTCTGAATTTGGAATAAGGCGCCCAGAAGCCGTCATAACCTTCCCATGTCTAATTCGGTCAAGGTAGCCGAGAGCTTGTTCAACCGGATCTTTATCTTCCCCTTTTGCAGCATCGTCTCGCATAGGGCGCTTTATCTCGATAACTACAATTGAGGCCAACGGCAGCTTGTTCCCTTCGGACACGAGAATAGGATTATCAAACACATTAAGCGCAAGGATATCTGGCTCCTTTGTTTCCGTGGAATCGCTTATCGGCATCGACGATAAGGTTTTATCCGATGCCAAATAGTCATGAAACGCCAACCGTTCATCAATTAGCCATAAGTTACAACTGTCCGGCATAACCTCGTTAGAGTCACAACGCATCGGCATAATTAAATTATGAATCAGATCTTCTCGGGCATATCGTCCATCCGCGCCTCTCTGAATCGCCTTTTCCAGAAGCTCTAAAATGACTCTTCTGTGGGACACATAGTTTGCCAGGTCCGATTTCTTGATGTCCTCTGCAGTCCTAAGGTATTCCTGAAGTCGCTTTTGATACTCCGAAAACTCTTCATTCTCCTTCGGACTCATTATATCATGTCCAGCAGCAAGTAACTGTTCCTCGATTTCCGAAAGGTGCTTGTGAAGAGTCAAATCAAGTTCCTTATCGGAGATGTTCGGATCAATGATTAACTTATTCTCGGGAATCCTTGCCAGAATTGGACGATATCTTGGTGCTTTTCGTGATACAAAGTTTTCAACACGATCCCTTGCCTTCGTCTTGTTTTCCTCCAAATAACTGGAAAGATAATCAGACACTTTAACAATAACTGCGTCCCTAATCTCGCTAAAGAATATCTCTGTCTTGGCAAATAACTCGTTAGGATTCTCCATGATGTCAAAACCGGTCCGCTCGGATCGGACAGTCTCGTCGAGAAAGGACGAAGCCACGTAGCACGCATATACAAACTCACCAGCCATATCGCTGAGCTTTCCGTAAAGCCCTGGGATTTTTCCTGTAAGATTTTCTTCCATTACAAGTCGTTTGGCCGCACAAAACGCAATAACATGACAGTGAGACGAGTTTGCTCGCAGCTTGATATGTGTTAAATGAAATTCCTTGTCCTTAACCGTAATACGTTCGTTCTCTGCCGATGAGACCATATGTTCCTCATAAATGTCATGAAGTATGATGCGTTCGTCGTCATCCTTGACAACTATGCTGGGTGTGCCTCCTTCGCGTACGAAGTACCACAGACAATGCTCAAATAGGCTGTTCGCGATAGCACGCGCAGTCTTGTATGAGGCTTCACGGTATTTCTTGTCAAAGCCGTCAAGGTGGACACAGGTTGATCTCTGGGTTCCTGAAGGTGCGTCACTGCTCTTTTCTTCGCTAACACCATAGGCGGCCGTGAAGGTGAATGTCCGTGATTTGAGTTTGCCTTCATCGTCTTTAAAAATGCTTTTGACGTTCACCCTCCTGAATGCTTTCAACCATAAGAGACGGCCAACGCCGCGACCACCCTTATCTGCCTTATAATCGCTGTCGAGGGTACGAAAGGACTTCATGTTAGGGTCGGTGAAACCGACGCCGTTATCGATTACTCTGAAGCCTATAATATCCTTGCAAGTATCAGACCCTCTCTTCTTGGAGCCGCTTTCGAAATCAAGAGCCTGTTGTGTGTCACGAATTATTTCTACGGTGATATGCCCATTTTCCGGTGAAAACTCACCCTCTTCGATAGAATGAATCGAATTAACGACTGCTTCAAACAGCGGCAATAACCCATGGTTATACGGCAAGGATGTGTTACGCAAGCGACCCTTCAGATTAGTTTCCATGCTCATATTACAATCTCCCCATTCATCAGGCGCGGAAGGAGCAGGTCGCGGGCTTCTGCTAACTTTCTCGTTTGGCTCGCCAAGACATCAATCTGATTGAGAATCGGTGATACATGATCGGTGAACATCCTTATCAACTTCTCATCCGGGACAACAAAGGGGATGAGTTTGAAGGTGTCCCGAATGATCGCATCGAACACAGCACCGACAGCCCGACTACGAAATTCCTCAACACCCTCAACCAAAGCAAAATACAAATAGTATTGGTTGAGTGGTGGCTTTGCCACGAGTGCGTAACATGACTGATTCATGGCCATCGCGGTCTGAGCAAGATTGATCTTCCCAACGGTACCACGTGCGGTAATAAAAACAGTATCCTTTGGATATAGCCTGCTATTGCAGTTTCTCAACCCTTCCTCAGTAATCTTCTTTTCGGTATCGAACGCATAGGCATAATCAACCGCGTCCTTAGGCGTGAAGAACGGAATTTCGCCGTCCCAATAATTCGGCACGTCGGTTTTTGGCGTCCCTCCGCTTAGCACCTCCATGATATCAAAGGCCGTTGTTTTCTCCCACCCCTCCGGTACGCCGGCTTTGATTTTGACGTGTTCGTAGCCGGGGAAGCGGAGGTGGACGAACCACTCCTTGTACAACAACCGCGCGGCCTGTTCTAGCAACTGAACCCGCCGCCGGTTGTTTTCGATTAGGTCGTCGTAGGTACCAAGTACACCAACGATGTGCTCCTGGAACGCTAAGTCAACATCAGGAATTTGAACGCCGCCGAGTATCGACGTATTGAGGTTAAGCATAGTCGTGCCGATAGCGTTTCTCTCAAGCCATTCCACGACATTACGGAGTCCAAGGTAATAATAAAGGAACCGAGGAGAGTAGATCTCCTTTGGAAGCTCAATCTTGATACAACCTGTTCCACACAAAAACCCTTCTTCATCTTTGCCAATGAGTGCGCATCTGCCAATATCGCCTCTACGGGGAAAGACGATGTCGCCGAATTTTAGCATATGCCGTGAAAGCTGCCTTGCTTTTGCCTCGGGTATTCTGGCAACGCTGCATTCGTTCACTCGACCTGCAATAATATCCTTGGGCATGACAACGGGCACACCCTCATCGGTATAGTCATGTTGATGCAATTGCGAGCCAAATGGTCCTGTCTGAAGCAAGCCACCGAATTCAGCGATGAGACTAGCTAGGGTTCGCGTCGGCATTATCCCCCCAACTCCTCAAAGTTCTTCTTGATCTTGGCTGCCAATTGGACCGCCTCAGCGTTAAGGTCCTCCAACTCGATGTGTATGTTCCGCAGGGTCTCCTCGAAGTCGAAATCCTCTTCCCCTTCCTCGGGGGCGACGCCGACGTAACGACCCGGCGTAAGGCTCCAGTCGTTAGCTTCAATCTCGGCGCGGTCTACCAGCTTGACCAGCCCTTCCACGTCGCGCAGTTTGGCCTCGGGGAAGCGCTCCGTGAGCCAGTGGGCCTGCTTCCAGAAGTAACGCACCTGCTTGAGCTGCTCGACCGCCAGTTGGCGGGTGTCGTCGGCGGCCTTGCGGGTGCGGGTAACGTCACGGCTGGACCAGGTGTTGCCGTTTTTGGCGTCGCACTCCCCTTTGTAGGTTTCGATGAGCCTGCAGGCAAGCTTGTAGAGTAAGTCCGTCTGCTTGACCAGGTTGCGACTGGATTCAGCGAGGGGGGCGAGGCGTTCGACAGCCTTTTTAAGTTCGCCATTGCTGGTCTTCTGCTTTCTCCACGCTACCTGCTGTTCAGTGATGGCCTTCCTGTAGGTCTCGACATCAGTTTTGAAGGCTGATAGCGCATCATCCAGTTCCTTAAGAACCTCGGCGTGGGCGGCATCGTGGGCGAGCGTGTTTAGGAAGGGTTGCAGGGCACTGCGTAGCGTGTCGAGTGAAGCGATGAAAGACGGTAGCGGCTCGATCTGGCCGCCGTTATCGTCATGGGCGGTGAAACACCCCGCCGCCTCAATGAGCATGCGACGGCAATACCCGGCCACAAGGTCCAGGTACTTATCTGTCTGGCCCCGGTAGAGCCAGACAATGGCGAGGATGTTCTGCTCCTGTTCGGGGCTGAAATCGTAGATCTTGCGCGTGACCTTATGGTAAATATTTCGCGCATCGATCATCAGCACCTTATCCTTATGCTCCTCGGGCTTGGCGCGATTAAGGAACCACAATTCACACGGCACGGTGCGGGTGTAAAAGAAGTTTGATCGTATGGCGATCATGATGTCCACGTCGCCGGTTTCGATGAGTTTCTGGCGTACCTTGGCCTCGTCGCGTCCCGCGCTGGAGGCCTGTGAGGACATGACGAAACCGGCCCGTCCGTGCTCGTTGAGGTAGCTGTAAAAGTAGCTTATCCAGACGTAGTTGCCGTTGCTTACCTTTCCCTTTTTGTTAACGCCGGGCAGGCCGAAGGGCAGGCGCGGGTCGTTCTTGATCTTGTCGGCGTCGATCTCATCCACGTTGAACGGGGGATTGGCCATCACGAAGTCTGCCTTACCAAGCAGTTCGTGGGGGTCTTCGTAATAGGTGATGGCCTTCTGGATATCGCCTTCCAAGCCGTGAACGGCCAGGTTCATCTTTGCCAGGCGGATCGTGGTGGCGTTCTTCTCCAAACCCCGGAAGGTGAGCTTCTCGCTTGGGCTTTCATGCTGCCGTTCGACGAAGCGGGCGCTCTGTACGAACATGCCGCCAGAACCGCAGGCCGGGTCCAGCACCGTTCCGCCTTCAGGTTCCAGCACGTTGGCGATCAGCGAGACCAGTGAAACGGGGGTAAAAAACTCGCCGCCGTCGTGAGCCTTCTGATCCGCAAACTGCGTCAGGAAGTACTCGTAGATGCGGCCGAACACGTCGCCGGAGACCTTTTTCAGCTCATCCGGGTTAAGGGTGCGCAGCAACTGGCCGAGGACGCTGTTATCCAGTTCTTGATATTCGCTCTTGGGCAGGATGCCGCGCAGGTTTTCGTAGTCATTTTCGATGGACTCCATCGCTTCGATGATTGCCTTGGCCCGATCATCGCTGTCCGTCAACGCCACCAGATAATCGAACTGAGCCTTGGGCTGAAGAAAGATGGCGTTCCTCTGGGAGAAGTCTTCCTTCGTCAGCGGCCGCGTCCTGCCACCGCGTTTGGGCAGGTTGGCTTCAATGGCGTCCTTGACCCCGAGGAACCGGCTGTATGCGTGCCGAAGGAATATCAGACCCATCACCGGCAGGAAATACTCATTGCTGGCGTAGTTTGAATTTGCTCGCAGCGTGTCTGCCGCGTTCCAAAGACGTTTCTCAATGGCCTCTATGTGTTTAAGTTGTGACATATTTCTCCGTCCATTTACTTATTTTGTAACGTTATGTGTCAATCCGTAACGCGCCCGATTACACGGCGCTGATGGCTCCAGCGAGATTTAGACATCACTGCTAAGCCTCAGTACGATGAAGAAAAGAGTCCATAATTTCCCCATCGTCTTTGGTTTCTAACATGATGAAGAATGCTGGAGCAAACTGCCTTACATTGGCTGATTGCCCTTGCGTGGTTAGTTGCCCTATGAAATAAGTGGTAATACATAATTCGCCAGAAAAAAGCTTTTTCCTGCGTGATGGTAAGATATATGGCGTCTTCGGGTACGCGCCGGAACATACCAGCTTTAACGAAGTGTATACAGCGTTTAGAATGCGGTACAAACAAATTACCGCCTACTTATATAGATCCCCAAAAGTAGAATCCTAGTTTCTGCTGGTAAGATATTACTTAAGTTCTATGCAAACCTTAGACAGGATGGCATAAGGAAGGACAAAAAGAAAGGCTGGCTTTCCGATACGGCCGGCCGATGCACCCGGACTCCATAAGCTCCTGGTTCCACGACTTTCTAAAGGAACACAAGCTGCCTCATTTAAGGTTTCACGGCCTACGTCATACTGCTACAAGTCTCTTGATAGCTGAAGGAATACCCGCAAAGAACATCAGCGCCTGGTTAGGCCATAGCGATATCGGCACTACTATGAATATTTACGGGCACGCTTTTAAGAGCGTAGACAGAGAAGCCGCGGATCGTCTTGACCATATCTTTAACGGTACCGATAAAAAGCCAGTGAAAGAGGGGAAATCTTAACCCGTTATCCCCAAATTATCCCCAAACGGCCGAATGAAACTATTTTGTGAGAGATATAACAACCCCGCAAATCCTTGCGGGGTCTTATTTTCAACTGGCGGGGGAGGCAGGACTTGAACCCACAACCTTCGGTTTTGGAGACCGCTGCTCTACCGATTGAGCCACTCCCCCGCGAACAAAATTATAATATAACTTTGAATTCAAGTCAACGAACAGCCTGCTTTGAAACTTACGGCTCTGATTAAAACGCTTCGTAAAAAACACTTAAACATAATTAATTCGTGATAGATTCTCTCTTAATAGCCGGATGGAAGCGCGTAAGGCTTCTTTTTCGGAATCGGTAAGATGGATCTCGATTACCTTTTCCACCCCTTTACTTCCAATGATTGCGGGAACGCCTGCGTAAACGTCCCGTTCGCCGTACTGACCGTCAAGATAAGCAGCCACGGGAATAATACGCCTTTCGTCGCGCAGGATGGCTTCCACCATCTCGGTTACGGCAGCGCCGGGAGCATAATATGCGCTTCCTGTTTTCAGGAGTTCCACTATTTCACCACCGCCATACCTGGTGCGCCTCGCAATCTCTTCGAGACGGTCATGGGTTATCAACTGTTCAACCGGAATCCCGCCGGCGGACGCGTAACGTAACAACGGCAGCATCTCGTCTCCATGTCCGCCCAGGACGAGAGCCGTTACGTCTTTGAAAGAGATACCAAGCTCCATGGCGATGAAGGCGCGAAGGCGGGTGCTGTCGAGAACTCCCGACATGCCCATCACCCGCTGCGGTTCAAAGCCGCTGGCTTTATACGCTACATAAGTCATTATGTCGAGAGGGTTGGTGACGATAATCAGGATTGCGCCGGGAGAGTGGTAAGTTGCCTTAGTCACGACATCGCGGATGATTCCCGCATTCGTTTGTACCAGATCATCCCTGCTCATCCCCGGCCGTCTTGCTATTCCCGCCGTCACCACAACCACATCTGAATCTGCCGTGTCCTCCCAGGCGTTGGTGCCTAGTATACGGCAATTAAAACCCGCCACCGGCGCCGATTCGGTTAAATCCAGAGCCTTTCCCTGGGGCATTCCGTCTACCACATCCATTAACACTATGTCGGCGAGCTCTTTGATTGCCAGCCAGTGAGCGGTTGTGGCCCCTACATTTCCGCTGCCGACGATTGTAATCTTGCTCCGGCGCATTGTTTCCTCCTTATTTATGATATTTATGAGTATGTCGCTTCCTGCACTGCTTCCGCTTCTTCCGCTTCCTCGCGCGCTTTACGGCGGGCAAGAGAACGCTCCGTTAAACGCACAATCAATACGCTCATCTCATACAGCGCATACATCGGACCGGTCATCAAAAGGCACGTGATTGCATCAGGAGTGGGCGTGATGGCTGCCGCCAGTATGATGATCACGAGTAACGCGTATTTACGGTTCTCAACTAAAAACGCGGTCTTAAGGATGCCGAGCCTTGCCAGTACAAAGCTGACGAGCGGAAGCTCGAAAATAAATCCGAAAGGCAGGAGAAACCAGATTGTGAAAGAGATGTACTTGCCCAGGGTCAGCATGGGAATAAGGTCAGGCCCGGCAAACTGTAACAGGAAAGCGACGCCGTACTTGTATACCCCGAAGAAACCGAACAGAACGCCTCCGATAAAAAGAAAAAAGGAGCTAAAAACAAAGACAAACAGGTAGCGACGGGTTGGTTTTTCGAGTGCGGGTGCGATAAAACCCCAGAGTTGCCAGAGGATTACGGGTAAAGCCGCGATAAAGCCCATAAAAACAGAGAGCTTAATCTTTGTCATAAAGGCCTCGGTTACAAAGGTAACCACCGGTTTAAAACCGGCGCCGGTAATGGGGCTGAGTAGGATTTGCATCAGTTCGTCGCTGTAAACATAGGAAGCAACAGACAAGATGATAATAGCGACGAAAGAAACAATCAAAACCCGGCGGAGTTCCTCCAAATGTCCGGAAATACTCATTTCTTTCTGGTCATTGCTCATAAAAAGACCCTAACCCTCTTTTATGCTTTCTTTAATCTCCTTGACCTCTTCTTTAACGTCCTTCACATCCTGCATGATATCGTCGCTTATATCCCGTGTGGAGCGACGGAACTCCCTGATTGTTTTTCCGAGGGCCCTCCCTACTTCAGGCAGCTTTGTCGGACCAAAAATAATCAGAGCGATTGCCACAATTAGAATTAATTCTGTGCCACCGATGCTGGGAAACATACGGTCACCTCCAAAGGCAGTTAGAAGCGCTTTTTCGTAGGATTTCGTCGGCGAAAGTAAAACTCCTTCACTGGAAGGACAATTGGTGATGGCATCTTTTCAACGATTTGGGATTGTCAGGAATTTATTTAAACAAAAGGCATATTAAATGTGAATGTTTGCTAAGAACATTCTCCCGTAAAAAGTCCTGCCTTTCCGGCAGGACTTTTATAGCCTTTACTTTACGTTTCATAATCTAAGCTTAAGACTTCAAAAACCTTTACTTTCCACAGAAAACCCAAAAGTTAACTATATCCTCCGGCTCAATGGTTAGGCGAAAGCTCGGTTAGGGATCAAAAGATCGCACTACCCGAACAACTTCGATCGGATTGTCCGGGTCCTGAATCGGTGTATTTAACAGAGCTTCTTCAATAGGGCCACGCTGGTCCTTGTCGTCACGAGGGGACGCGTTCCAGGTTGTCGGAGACGTAATCTGATAGTTATATACCTTGTAATCCTTAATCTCAACGAAGTGCGCAAGACAACCCCGCGGCGCTTCCCATAACGCCATACCCTCGCCTTCCTTCGGAACCGAACAGGGTTTGTGCGTTGGCTCACCGGGTTTGAGTTGGTCGAGCCATTGCGACATCGCGTGCGTCACGGCCTTGCATTCAATCGCTCTGGCGATGTGGCGGCCCATCACTGAAAATGCCTTTTCTCCTAACGAGGTAATCTCGGGAGCCTTATTCACCCACATCCGGGCAAGGGGGCCACCTTCGTGCGGCAAACCGTCGTACCGTGGCGCTTTCATCCATGAATATGCCCCAAGCTTTCCAGGATGCGGTTCAGTTCTGCCGCGCGCCGGATTAAGACCGGTGGTTTCGTCCTTAAACCAGGAGTATTTAACATCTTCTGTTATTTTATCGGAATCAACCATCGCATAATTTTTATTGGTATAAGAACCGCGCTTAATAAACAGGTTCTTTCCGGTAGGATCTTTGCGGTCGTCCAGCGGGAAAATACCAAAGGATAACAAGTTTCCGCAACCCCGGCCAATATCGAAGTAATCCTTATAAGCATCGGCGACCGCATAGACATCCGGTACATAGACGTTGTCTATAAACCCGGTTAATTCGGTTAAGATGTTCCGGAACTGATTGATATTTTCCTGGGTTACTTTTTCTGTGACGCCGCCCGGAATGATTACGGTAATATGCGGCATCTTACCGCCGAAAATAGCCGCCATCTCCTGGGCACGCCGCCGGACGGTGAAGGCTTGAGAATAGTGATCGAGCAACTGTTCATTCTTGGAAACGGATAACCTGTAATCAGCCTTGTAGCGCGGTATGAACGGCGCTGCTTCAGGCCCGGTTACATAATCAAGCAAAGCCATGTGATAAAAGTGCATAACGTGAGACATAATACTGTTCGCACCGTGAATCAAGTTTCTGACGATGCGACCGTTCGGCGGTACCTCCGCGTTGAGGGCGTCGTCAAGGCATCGTGCCGCAGCTATCGCGTGTGACGTAGGACTTACACCGCAAATGCGCTGGGTTATGTGCTGCGCATCGCGCGGGTCACGACCTTTCATAATTAACTCAAAACCGCGGAATAGGGTGCCTGATGAATGTGCGTCGGCAACTCCTTTGTGGTCGATATCCACTTCGATTTTCAGGTGACCTTCGACCCGGGTCAGAGGATCAATTACAATCTTGGAGACCTTTGACACTTCTGACACTTCTGATTTCCCCCCTTATACCGATTAAATTCCTACTCGTTTATGCGGTACCGGCCATAAAGCGGCCCACAATCATCGGGGAAACCGGGTTCGGAGCAGGCCTGGCAAGGCGTCCCGGCCGGGATGCACCAGTTGGTTTGGTTGTTCCACTGACGGATGTTGCACCGGGCGCGCGCCACCATCCCCTTGCACCCAACGAACGCGAGGCACCCATGATCCCCCGGGTTTTTAGCGAATATACCCTGAGAAAAATAAGTGCATCGTGGACATCCCACATGGATAATCTCAGGAAAGAACATCTTCGGCCTGTTATACTCGTCAAGCTCCGGAATTTCTCCGTATTTCAATACGTACACCAGCGTTCCAAGAAGATCGTCAGGGTGAACAGGGCAACAACCGATGTTGATAACGGGCGTCTTTTTTAATACTTCCCAGACCCCCACCGTTCCGGTCGGGTTGGGATCGGCGCCGGGAATGCCACCGAAAGCGGCGCACGAACCGGCGGCGATAACCGTGGCGGCATTGCCGCCAAAAAGCTTTACCGCTTCGAGAAAAGTAACTTCTTTCCCTTCCTTTTCACCAATCTTACAAAATGCTCCACCTTCAGCTGCAGGTACGCCTCCTTCGATTACCAGGACGTATTCCCCCTTGTGTTCGGAGGCGATTTCTTCCAGGTAATCCAACGCCTGATGCCCCGTGCCGGCCATAATCGTGGGGTGGTACTTCAGGCTTATGACGTCCAGAAGGACCTTTTCTATACTTGGGTTGACAGAGTTCATGAGCGACATTGAACAACCGTTGCAGCCGGCGCCTCGAAGCCAGATGACGGGCGGCTTTCCTTCCGCCGCACGCGCCAAGGTGTCGAGAACTAACGGTTCCAACGTTGTTAACAAACTTGCCCCGGCTACCGCGCCGGTACTTATGCGAATAAAATCGCGACGCGAGATGCGCCTCACCAATCATCCCTCCCCGCCAAAGAATTCTTTAACCGATTAAATTTATAAAAACATTTACTTCGGCCTCATTTTGGAACAACATTTGTTGCCGGCGTTCCACCTCACTCCCTGTTAAGATTTCCGGTTGAAGTTTTTAGATAAGACGTGCATCCCAGGTGTTAAAAAGAAAAAAACCGGAGTACGGTGAGTCTTAGCCTTTTATAATCTCCGTCGAATTCGGTGATTCGGGTAGTGCCTCGGGTTCGTCTTTTTCCTTGGTGGAATTACGAAACTCTCTTAATGTCTTACCAAGGGAACGACCAACTTCAGGTAACCTTTTTGGACCGAATATAACGAGTACAACACCCAAGATTATGAGTAACTCGGTTGGGCCAATGCGTGGGAACATTTTTTTCCCTCCTTTATACCGTGATATAACGCGCGAGAACTATATCTCTAACGCCTCTTTAAAATGGGCGTTCTCAGCCAGCCAGCCTTCTATCTCTTTCTGAACCTGTTTCACCAGCCGGGGAAGAGCGGTCGCTATTTCAGGAGACAAATCTGTTCCCCAGTCAATTACAGCGGGTTGCATGCCGTAAACAACAGCAGGGGGTAAAATCCCCATTGTTTTCCCCAGATTCAGTACCTCCATTACCCCGATGTCGTGCAGTGAGTTGCTGATGGTCGGCATGAACTCATCCAATTCTTCCGGCGCGAATTTGTAAATCGTTCCAGCCGCGCCGTCGCCGTTGACAGCATCTATTATAATAAGATGGGACGCGTCTTCAATGAGATATAGAAGATCTAACCCTGCTGTACCGCCGTCAATAAATTCCACTTCCGGTGGATAGGTGTGTTTCATCAACTCTCTTACCACATGAACCCCTATGCCTTCATCCTGCAAGAGAATATTGCCTACGCCAAGAATTAAAAGACGCGGTGCGCCGGATTCCATACAAACCTCCTCTATCTTCATTACTCAGTCTAAGTTCGGTATATACTCGCAAATTCCTCCTGTTTATGCGAAAATAATTAATGTTAAAGCGGTCGTCACCTTCTTTTCAAGAAAAATTAACCACAGAGACACAGAGCACACGGAGGGGAAAAGACGGAAATATGGGTATTCATTTTTATTATTTAGTCTTGATATTTCTGTTCTCTGTGAACTCTGTGCCTCTGTGGTGAAATATTTTGGTTCCGGCTTGTCCGGGTTAGGGTTTATGAGCCGAAGCTTATGCCCATTTGTCTTGCCGCCCTTAAGAGATCATTGCCCAGCGGAACACGGCGCATTGCTCCTACCGCCTCGGCGAGGGGCACAGATCCAATGTCGGGTGTCCTCAGACAAACCATTTCGCCAAAGCGTCCTTCCGCAAGAAAATTAACCGCGGCGGCGCCGAACCTGGTGGCCAGGATGCGGTCAAAAGGTGTGGGCGTGCCGCCCCGCTGTAAGTGACCCAGGACGGTTACTCTTGTTTCAATGCCGGTGTTCTTTTCAATGCTATCGGCTACCAGGTTTCCCACCCCGCCAAGTCGGTACGGTTCAAAACTTCCCTCGACAACTTTTTTCACGACAACCTCGCCGCCAAGGGGTTTGGCTCCTTCAGCCACCACGATAATGCTGAATTTTTTTCCGGCCTTCTGGCGCTCGATCACTTTATTATAAACTTCAGCAAAGTCAAAGGGGATTTCCGGAATAAGAATAACGTCGGCGCCCCCGGCGACTCCGGCGTGAAGGGCGATCCAACCGGCGTAACGGCCCATTACTTCCAGAACCATCACCCGGTTATGGGATTCGGCTGTCGTATGAAGTTTGTCGAGAGCCTCGGTGGCGGTAGTCAGAGCCGTATCGAAGCCGAAGGTCTGGTCGGTTGCCGCTATGTCGTTATCGATGGTCTTGGGAACTCCGATAACGGGAAGAGTATAACGTTCCCACAATTCCTTGCCTATTTTAAGGCTGCCGTCGCCACCGATAATCACCATCGCATCAACCCCTTGTGACGCGATATTGGCCATTACCCGGTCGGATACGTCCCTGTACACGATTTCGCCGTTTTCCTTGAACGGGTAATGGAAGGGGTTGTCCCGGTTGGTGGTTCCCAGGATTGTCCCTCCCCGCGGCAGAATTCCCACCACGTCCTTTTCCGTCAGGCGATGAGCCCGATTCTCAATCAGTCCCCCAAAGCCGTCCTCAAACCCGATGACACTAAAACCGTATTCGTGCACGGCGACTTTGACCGCCGCTCTTATGACGGCGTTAAGTCCGGGAGCGTCACCGCCGCCTGTAAGGACACCTATACGCTTTATTTGGGTCTTTGCCCGAGGCATTCTAATCCCCCCTTTGATTCTACCCGGCGTAACTATTCAGGCACCCTGTTGGGCGCGGCGATAGGCTTGCCTCTCACCGCGTTCCGTTAGTGTAATATAGGCTGAATAGTTACTACCCGGCTTCTTTCCCCAGGTCCTGTAATACCTTCTTCAGACGTTCGAGGTTTGATCCATAACCGGTCCAGTCACCTTTTTTCAGCGCTTCTTCAGCCTTTTGATAGAATTGATTCGCCTCACGAATCAGCTCGGCTATAGTGCGTTCTTCGTCTTGCTCGTTTGGTTGCGGTTGGGCCTCTTTCCGCCCGGAGAATATCTTTTCCAGCGCGGCTTCGAGTGTCGGTTCCATAACGATACGGTCACCGTGAACCACTATTACCCGGCGCAGTTCGGGTAGCTTGGACTGTTCCGCCTGAAGGTAAAGCGGTTCAACGTAAAGCAGCGCGTTTTTAACCGGTATGGTTAACAGGTTGCCGCGTATCACGCTCGAACCGCGTTGATTCCAAAGGGTGAGCTGCTGTGATATCTGGGCGTCCTGATCGATGCGGGCTTCTATCTGCATCGGCCCGAACACAAGTTCCTGCTTTGGAAACTCGTACACCAGGAGGCGGCCGTAATTCTTCCCGTCACAGCGCGCCGCGAGCCAGGCGATCATATTCGTTTTATTCTGGGGCGTAAACGGCATGATCAGCATGAACTCGGGCCGGTTTTCACCCGGGAGCCGAGAAATAATATAGTAGGGTTCTACCGCTACCTTTTGGCCTTCAAAGATCTCTTCGGGCCGCGCCCATTTATCCTCCTTGTTGTAAAACACCTGAGGATCCTGCATATGGTAGATGGCGTACATCTCGGCCTGTATCGAAAAGAGATCCTCCGGATACCTGAGGTGCTGCAAGATTCCGTCCGGCAACTCCTTGAGCGGTTTGAACATTCCCGGGAAAATGCTCGCCAGACTCTTGGCGACCGGGTCGTTCGGGTCGTTCAAATAAAAATCGACGGTGCCGCTGTAAGCGTCGACAACCACCTTGACGGCGTTTCGGATGTAGTTGAAGCTTCCATTGCCATACGGCTCGGCGTACGGAAACCACCGAGAGGTGGTATAGGCGTCCCAGACGAAATACAACCGGCCATTAGAGACAACGAGATAGGGGTCACGGTCATATCCCAAAAACGGAGCGAGTTTTCTCACGCGTTCCTTAATTTCGCGATAATAAAGAATGCTTGAGTCTTTATTGATATCGCTCGAAAGAAGAAGCTTGTAATCGTTAAAGGATAAGGCGAAGGCAAGACGCCGCCAGAGGCTGTTGATGGAAACGCCGCCACTTCCCTGGTAACGGGTGTAAACGTTTTCGTCCCCTTTTGGGTAGTCGAATTCGCCGGTGTTTGTGTTGACCACCGCGTACGGGGCCGGGGTTTCTCCGTAGTATATCTCCGGCCTGGTAATCTTAAGCCCTGTCGTGGTTTGAGGCGGGATATCCTTTAGGAAGAACTCGGGCAGCCCTTCGGGTGTGACCTCGTTGACCGGGCTCATCGCCACGCCGTAACCGTGCGTGTATTTCAAGTGGCGGTTAATCCATGTTTGCGCCTGTGACGGCAGCTTATCCTGGTTAAGCTCTCTTGCCGCCAGCATTACCTGGCGGTATTGTCCGTCAACCATATAACGATCGATGTCAATGTCGTTAAACTGATAGTACAACCGTATTTCCTGGAGCTGGCTGTATGTTTCCTTTAACGGTTTCCAGTCCCACAGCCGGACGTTGGCGAAGGTGTCTTCGTTCTTTTCGACATCTGCGGACTCCAGTGTTTTTCCTGCCGGAAACTGCTTGCGGTCTATCTTGTCGATGCCGTAAGCCATCCTTGTAAACGAAATAGCATGTTTGATATACGGCTGTTCGCGAACAAGCTCGTTGGGTTCTACAAGTAACTTCTGGACCGCTGCCGGATATAACACACCCATGGCAAAAGAAGCGACTACGAGCACTCCTATACCGTACAGCGGGTATTTAAGCGAAGAGCGAATGCCGCCGTAAACCCCCGCAAGGGCTGTCATAAGGGCAATAACAAGGAGTACCTTGATCGCTAAAAGGCTGGCATGGACATCTGTGTAACCCGGCCCGAAGACGGTTCCTCTTTCAGAAAAAAGGAGGAGAAACTGGTTTAAATAATATCCCCAGGCCTTTAAAGCCAAAAGGGCGGCTAAAAGAAACGCGGTGTGGCGTAATGCGGGTCGCGAACGCCAGAAACTACGTCCTTTAAGCGGGTCAACACCAAAGTAAATAAGGGCGACCACGACTATAGTAAACAGCACCATACCGAAACTCAAACGATACAAGAGCAGCTGGAAAGGCAGGGAAAAAATATAAAAGCCGAGATCCTTATTGAAAAGAGGGTCGGCTTTTCCGAAAACCACAGGGTGCAGGTACTGCTGCAGGACGAGCCATTTACCGCTAAGAATTGATACGAAAATCAGCGCCGCGATTGCACTTCCAACGATGAAGGCGGCGTTTACCATCCGCGGGCCGATCACCTGTTGCCAGGGGTTCTGTTCGATGGTTTGTCCTTGATCGGGAACGAGCCTTATTGTTTGGATCACGTACCGGCGAGTTAAAAGCAAATTGGCGAGCAGAAAGACAAAAAACACACTGGCAGCGCCTATCTTCAGCGCTAACGACGTAAGTAGGATCTTAAGAAAAACTTCCCGGTAATCGAGGGATTGGAACCAGAGCCAGTCGGTGTAATAATGTGCTCCGCCACCTAAGAAGAAGAAAATTACAATGATCAGCCCCGCAAGGCCGGCAAGGGGTAACCGCCGGCGTTTTGGCACGGCAAAACCTCCTTTGGATTATACAGGTTTTGGATTTTTCTGAGCATCCTCGGCTTCGTGCCTTAATTTCGCCTGGCAAAGCGGGCAAACCGAAGCCGGTTTCTTAGGAGTCGCAAAAGGATCGTCCTCTTCCTCCGCCACCAGGTCTTCGATGTCGTCTGTCTCGAATTTCCGCCCGCAGAGGATACATCTTTTGTCCATAATATCATCCTTTCTGAAAGATTTTAATATTATTATAAGACAACTTTTACGCCATCAGCCGGAACCGCAATCAATTTTGTTTGCAGAACCGGCTGATGGCATCATAGTCGATAACGAACTGAATGTCTACTTCTTTAGCGCCGACATTATGTCCTTGAGGACGCCGCTGATTTCCTGATCACCGTTGACGTTCAGGACTACACCCTGTTTATTGTAGTAATCGATAAGCGGCTGGGTTTGGGCCTCGTAAACGTCCAGACGATTATTCACCGTTGCCTCGGTGTCGTCACTGCGCTGGTAAAGCTCACCGCCGCATTTGTCGCATTTGCCTTCTTCTTTCGGCTTGTTGAATATTACGTGGTAGGTGGAACCACAGGAACGGCATACGCGGCGCCCGGTCAACCTGGCGACGATCCTTTCCCGCGGCACGTTAATGTTTATGACTCCGTTGAGTTTGATGGCGAGTTCCTTGAGGGATTCATCCAGGGCTTCAGCCTGGGGCACCGTGCGCGGAAAACCGTCGAGAAGGAAACCTTCTTTGCAGTCCCCAAGCCGGTCCTTAACCACACCGATAATAACGCTGTCCGGAACAAGTTTACCGGCATCCATGTATTCCTTTGCCTTTTTACCCATTTCGGTACCCTGTTTTACCGCTTCGCGGAGCATGTCCCCCGTGGAGATGTGCGGAATCTTGAGTTCCTTTACCAACACCTCTGATTGTGTTCCTTTCCCGGCCCCCGGCGGCCCCATGATAAGCAGGTTCACGTTCTCTCCCCCTCCTGTAATTTGGTGGTAACTATTCAGGCACCCCGTTGGGCGCGGCGATAGGCTGCGATTTGAGAGGTGGGAGGCGAGATGTCAGATGTGAGATACCTTGTGGAAATTCGCGTAGCGAATTTCTTTGAGAATCCCACTTCCAACCTCGCACTTCTCACTTCCCAATTGCTTGCATCTCGCCGCGTTCCGTCAGAGAAACACTAAGCGGCTGAATAGTTACAATTTGGTTAGTGAAATCGGGTACTACCCGTTATAAAAAAATGGTCGGGATGACTGGACTTGAACCAGCGACCTCACGGTCCCGAACCGTGCGCTCTTGCCAAACTGAGCTACATCCCGCCTACACG
>JBFMBL010000009.1:37276-55711 GCA_040755195.1 Bacillota bacterium | reverse complement strand
AATTTGGTTAGTGAAATCGGGTACTACCCGTTATAAAAAAATGGTCGGGATGACTGGACTTGAACCAGCGACCTCACGGTCCCGAACCGTGCGCTCTTGCCAAACTGAGCTACATCCCGCCTACACGACAGCTTTAATTATGCTCCAAAATGGGTCTAAAGTCAAGTGGTCTGATGGCTTTTCACCTTTATTGGGGCGACGTAAAGCGCCTGTGGTTATTAAGAAACAGGCTTGAACGCAAAAGTATATAGGCTTAAAATAAACATGTATCAAATAAAACTTATAATAGAATAAACAATGCCACACCGTTCACTTCGAAACCAAATACTGGCGCTCATCATTCTGGCTTTAGTGTTGCAGTCGATAGTCGCCTTTGCTTTTACGATTTTTGTTCTCCAGAATTGCGCCGAAGAAGCTGCCGTCAGTAAAGTTAAAGGCGACCTTTACTTGGCCGGCGCCCTGATTGACGCCCTTTACCCCGGGCAGTGGGAAGTCAAAGGCGACCGTCTTTACAAAGGCGGCACCCTTATGAATGGTAACCGGATTGTCAACAAGATCACCGGTTTAACCGGCGATACCTGCACCATTTTCCTTCACGACATCCGCATCGCCACCACCGTCCCGGGACCGTCCGGCAAACCCGCCATCGGGACTCGGGTCTCTGAGCCCGTGCACGAAAAAGTACTGGAAAACGGAGAGCCTTATTTCGGCCACGCAATAGTTGTGGGGAAGCCTTACCAGACCGCCTATCTGCCTCTCAGGGATACCGGAGGGCAGGTGGTTGGGATTCTCTACGTCGGTACCCCGCAAACCCAGGTAAATCACATGGTCCGGGATTTATTGGTCAGCAGGTTGGTATTGCTGTTTATCCTATTGGTAATTCTCAGTCTTGTCATCAGCACGGCTTCCTCCCACTGGTTCGGCCCTATAAAAAGCATTTCTCTAAACCTTAAAGCAATAGCCCGGGGTAATTATAACCTGCCGCTGGAACCCGCGCGCTATAAAGAGTTTGAAGGCATTACGGAAGCGGCTGAGCGGATGCGTTCCGATATTAAACGAACCTTTAACCGGTTGAACGATCTGTCCGGTTTTGGAATTCGAGCTTTTTCGTTGATCAACGAAGAAGAGGCTTACGAACTTTTGATTCACTATTTGAAGCGCCTCGGGGTTGATGAGATTCTCGTCGTGGTTATTGATGAAGGCCGCAGGAAGGGTAAGGTTGTTGCGCGTTATTCGCGGATAACCGGTGAAGAGCAGTATTTTTCCGAAAAAGCGTCGCGCCTGGATTACCCGGTGCTGAAGGATGTTGAGTTATGCCAGGCTGTCCGTACGCAGGGTCCTTATGTTGTCGAAGACGTGGCCGACGATTTGGGATGCCGGTACACTTGTGTAGATCCGGAAGTCAAAAGCTATGTGTGTTACCCCCTTGCTATCGGCGGACGTGCCTTCGGCTGGGTCAGGGTTTGCAGCATGAAACCAAACTTTTTTGATCCTGAAATCAGGAAACCGATCGAGGGCTTTGTTACAGTTACGGCGGCGGTGGTGTCCAACCTTAGATTGAGCGAGCTGAACCGCAACCTGTCACTTACCGATCCCCTTACCAATCTTTATAATCGGCGATTTCTTGAAGAGTATTTCCAGCGCCACATTGCGGAAGCAAACCGGAGGCGGGAAGCGTTTGCGATTATCTTTTTGGATATCGACCAGTTTAAGATGATTAACGATACTTACGGGCATGATGTCGGTGACAGGGTCCTTGCGACCATAGCCCGGACGATTAAGGGGTCGCTCCGGGAGATGGACCTGATGGTTCGCTACGGCGGAGAAGAATTCGTTATAGTTCTCCCCAATACCGACCTTCAAGGCGGGCTGGTTGTGGCGGAAAAGTTACGACAAAATGCTGCATCAACCTCGATCAGCCTGGAATCGGGCGAGAGCTTTTTCCTTACGGTAAGCCTGGGAGTTGCGGAGTACACTCCCGGTACAGGACTTACAAGCGACGAAATGATCCAGCGGGCGGACGAGGCTATGTACCAGGCCAAACTAATGGGTAAAAACAGGGTGGTTGCGTGGAAGAATGACTTATAGAGGCCGATACCCCGGTCCGGTAGACTGATATGCCGGCTGAACCAAGCGCGGCGTTGCAGTATCATGTTTGTCTGACGCTATGATTAGACTTTCGGCTCAAACCAGTATGATGGTTGCAGTTCTTTAAAACCGAGATTGAAAGTGAGGATTTCCAGTTTTATCGAGAGGTCGACATTTCTGATGATTACATTTTCATCAGCCTGGACTACGGCGGGCCCGAAGGTAAGAAGCGCTTCCACACCGCTTTTTACTAAAAGATCCGCCACTGATTGCGTGGCTGATTGGGGCACGGCGATAATACCTATGCGCACACCGTGTTGCGCCACCACTTCGGGAACCTTTTCAATCGGCAATACCTCAAGCTCTTGAATTCGCTTCCCTATTTTCAAAAGATCGTTATCAAAAACGCCGACGATGTTGAACCCACGGTCCTTAAATCCACGGTAAGCACACAATGCTGTGCCGAGGTTTCCCGCCCCCACCAGTACTACCGGCCACAACTGGGTTAATCCGAGAATCTTCAGAATGTAACGCGTAAGATCCTTTACGTTGTATCCGACACCCCGCGTGCCAAATTCGCCGAAGTAGGCAAGGTCTTTACGCACTTGTGCAGGGCTTACTCCTACACCTTTTGCAATCTCGCCGGAGGAGACAGTCACTACGCCGTTCTTATCCAGACGGTCAAGAAAACGTGAGTAAACCGACAACCTGCTTACCGTCGCCTCCGGAACACGCATTACCTTCAATCTTAATGCCTCCTTCAATTGCTGGTAGTAGGACCTTGTAATGCCTGGTTATTACGGAGACTACGTGCGGTTTTTCACTATCCAATGCAGATAGACAGCTAATTCACGCGCTCCGGGCGGAAGAGATTTTTGGACTTGTAACGGCGAAATTGAGAGGATTCCGCGGCCTTATTATATCTAAGAGTTTAATTAAGGTCAATTAGCTTTTGAGAAAATAATCACTTGGTGGACGCATTGAGAAGGTCCTTAACCGCTCTTACCGGGTCTGGGGAGCGGAATACCGACGAGCCGGCTACTAAAACGTTTGCCCCGTATTTAATCGCCTCGCCGGCGGTTTGCATATTAATTCCGCCGTCAACCTCGATTTCCGCCAGCAGGTTTCTTTGTAAAAGTGCATTTTTTATGTAAGTAATCTTTGGCAGCGTAGCGGGTAAGAACTGCTGTCCGCCAAACCCGGGGTTAACGGTCATAACGAGAATCAAGTCCACGAGATCTAAAACGTAGTCTAATACTTGGGGAGGCGTAGCGGGGTTCAACGCAACTCCCGCCTTAACCCCCAATTCCCTGATTGATGCAAGGGTACGGTGCAGGTGCGTGCACGCCTCGGCGTGCACGGTAAGTATGTCCGCTCCGGCGCGCGAAAAATCGGTAAGGTAGCGATCCGGTGCGTCAATCATCAAGTGGACGTCCAGAATCAGACGCGTATTCGGCCGGAGTGCGGCAACAACCCCGGCTCCTATGGTGATGTTCGGCACGAACCGGCCGTCCATGACATCTACGTGCAGGTAAGACACACCGGCTTGTTCCACCTTTTTGACCTCTTCCGCAAGATGGGCAAAATCTGCGGCTAAGATTGAAGGAGCTATCTTAATCAAAGTGCTTCTTCCCTTCCTGTTTGGTTATACTGGCCAGGAGGCTGCTGTAATTGTCGTACCTGAAACGAGCGATCGCACCGTTTTGAACCGCCTGACGTACGCCACAACCCGGTTCGTTCAAGTGCAGGCAGTTGTTGAATCTGCAATTCCCCAGCCTTGCTGCGATTTCCGGGTAATAACCTCCAAGAGCGGCGGGGGAAATTTCGGGGATGTCAATACTGGTGAAACCGGGCGTGTCGACCACGAAGCCCCCGTCCTTTAGAGGAAGTAGTTCTGTCAGTCTTGTAACATGCCGGCCGCGACGGGTTTTAGGGTTGATCTCTCCGATCTTCAGTCGCAGGCCGTGTTCGGCGGCGTTTAACAAGCTTGATTTCCCTACGCCCGACGGGCCGGTGATCACCGTGATACGTCCTCTTAAAACTGAGCGGAGTTCAGCCACTCCTTCACCGGTCGTTGCGCTGGTTAGAAAAAGGCGGTAGCCGACAAGCTCATAAGTCTTGATCTGCTTCAGACGGGTAGTTCCCGGAATAAGATCCATTTTATTAAAGCAGATAATCGGTCTTATCTTCGCAATGATGTTTATCAAAAGAAGAATGTCAAGCAACCTGAAATTGGGTTCGGGATCCGCCGCCGCGAAAACTATCAACGCCTGCTCGACGTTGGTAACCAAAGGACGGACCAATTCCGTCCGCCTCGGCAGTAGTTCTTCAATAACAAATTTGCCCGGGGATGCTTCGTTGATTACCACGAGATCCCCGACGCAGAGCCGTGCTTTTACAAACTTGCCGCGGCGTACGCATTCTCTTATTACGCCGGTGTTTTTCTCCATTACATAGTAAAAACCTCCATGAAACCGTACTACCTGTCCAAACGGCAACCCCTAACCTCCCTCGGAAAATGCGTTCTTCTTCCGTGGGGCGCGACGATGAGCTTCGCATTACTTCGTTAGGCTCACCGGCCGGGTCCTCACGTATTTCCGTATACGCTCCGGCCCGTCCGGCTGAGCCTTCCTTGTACTGCTCGCTCCTCGCCGCGTTCCGTTTCGATTTTTATCAAGAGCGACTTGTTTATGAAAGGCTTCGTTCGCTTTCAAGCCGGCCGTCCAAATAAACGGAGATTGTGGCCGGCCCGTAGTAAGTTACCGTCTCGTATACCCATTCACCGGAGGATCGGGATTCATTGTATGCTTCCGTGAGCCCGCGGGAATCGTTTATGGTTATTCGCAGCGAATGGTCCCGTCCGTCGTCCGGAATACGCATCTTCACCGTTGCCTCTTTGGGTGTCGGCCCGGGCCCTTCGCTCAAAGTAACGATGACGGCCTTCCCGGCTTCAAGGCTTGAGCCCGCTTCGGGATTCTGCGCAATGACGTATCCGACGGGGTACTGGGTGCTTGTTTGCCTGTTTATGGTTTCCCCGAGGGTGAAACCTGTTTGTGTCAGCTTCTCTCTTGCGGCATCGAGGGTTAACCCGATAACACCCGGAACGGTTTTAAGAACCGGCTTTGGACCCCTGCTGACGAATAGTTTAACAGAGCTGTTTTTGGGTCGCATGACTCCGGGGACCGGGTCCTGGTCTGAGACCAAACCGGCCGGAACATCATCACTGAAGACCTCCGTGCGCGCTGCAACGCTAAAACCTTCGTTCACGAGAATCATCTCGGCATCCTGAACCAGTCTTTCCCTGACGTCGGGGACCGTGCACATTTGTGGACCGAGGCTGACCAGAAGCGTGACAAGCCGTCCTTTCTTAACGCGGCTTCCCGGTTCAATATCCTGTCCCATGACTTTTCCTTTGTCGACGTCGGCGCTGTTCATCTCTTGGACCTGGGAGCGCAAACCGTTTTCGTGAAGCGTTTGTTGCGCCATATGCACGTCCTGCCCCTTGAGGTCTGGAACAACAACCTCCGGAACGTAAAGGTACCATTTAACGGCCCACCAACTGCCGAAAAGCAGTAACAGAAAGACAGCGCCTAAAACAACATAACCAATGGGTTTTAACCGACGTTTGCGTCCTATTATATCACCCCACCGTTCATTAAGGTTGTCCCAGGGCAATTCGTCCAGCAACTCATTCACTTCCGACGCCATGGCCTTTATGGATTGAAAACGCATAGACGGATTCTTCGCCATCGCCTTTTCAACAATTGCCGCAAGCGCTGTTGGAACCTCATGATTTATTTTGCTGATGGACACGGGATTTTCCTGTATGTGTTTAATGGCGACCGCAACCGGGTTATCACCTGTGAAGGGCGGTTTGCCGGTAAGTGTCTCGTAGAGCACGGCGCCGAGGGAGTATATGTCCGACCTGGCATCCGCCGGTTCACCCCGGGCCTGTTCAGGGGAGATATATTGCACGGAACCCAAAAGGGTCTTGGTGGCCGATAAAGTTGTGCCGCCCACCGCACGTGCAATGCCAAAATCGGTGAGCTTGGCCCTTCCCGCCGTCGTTATCAAGATATTATGCGGCTTAACATCGCGATGAATGATACCCCGGGTATGGGCGTGATCCAGCGCGTCACAAATGTCGCGCGCCACCACCATGGCCAGGCTCAGGTTTGCTTTTCCTTCTTTAATAAGAGTCTTAAGGTTTTGTCCCTCAACGTACTCCATTACAAGATACTGAATCCCGTCATCACAACCGACATCGTAGACACTTACGATGTTGGGATGTGACAAACTTGCAACAGCCCGCGCTTCATGGCGGAAGCGGCGAACAAAATCCTGGTCCTTGGTGAATTCATCTCGTAGCACCTTTACTGTGACAAAACGGTTCAGCAACAGGTCCTGGCCCTGGTATACGACAGCCATCCCGCCCCCGCCGATTTCCTGCAAAACCTTGTAACGTTTTCCTAACACCCGGTCAATCATTTATGCCCGGTTGTTCCCCTTTCCCTTTAAATTGCCAGGTCTTACGTATTAAGACATGTTTATAACGATAAAAGTAACGTTATCCTTGCCTCCGCGCTCCAAGGCAAGCTCTAAAAGTCCTTTCGCCTGTTCCTCCAGTCTGCCTTGCCTAAGCAAATCCAGAATTTCCTCGGCGGTGAGGTGATTGGTCAAACCATCGGTACACAACACGATTTTGTCGCCGGTAAAAACGCCGACCGAACCGCTGTCCAGTGTTGCTGCGGGCTCAGTACCCAGGGCGCGGCTTAAAACGTTCCGGTAGGGGTGGATTTCCGCTTCCTCCGGTGTAAGTTTTCCCTGGCGGACGTAGGCTGACACCAGGGAGTGATCGCGTGTAAACTGGGTTATTCCATCGTTCCTTATCAGGTACCCGCGGCTGTCTCCTATATGCACCCAATAAAGTGATTGTGTCTGGATGATGCATGCGGTTAATGTGGTTCCCATACCGCCATAGTCCTTGTTTTCTTGAGCGACGGAAAACACCGCTCGATTGGCCTCGCTGGCGGCGGTCATCAATTCCGGCAGCGGATCGGCGTGGCTGCTTTGGCTTAACGACTTTCTTAAGCATTCGAGAGCAAGCCGGCTGGCCACTTCCCCGGCACGGTGTCCTCCCATTCCGTCGGCTACAGCAAACAGGCCTATTTCCGGACAAGTAAGGAGATTGTCTTCGTTATTCGGTCTTACAAGTCCTTTATCGCTTAATGCGATCCACTCCACTTGTTTTCCTCCGGGCGTTCTTTGTAGAAAGCTAACCCTTTACCAATGAAATTGTTTCTTACGGTTCTGAAGTATTGTAATATTGTTCCGTGCGGTAGCGCTTCCTGAGCTGACCGCAAGCGGCGGAAATCCCGCTGCCTATTTCGCGGCGAACGGTTACGGCAAGGCCGTTGCGTGCAAGAACCGCCTCAAACTCCGCCACCCGCTCCGGAGTCGGCGCTTCGAACCGGCGTTCCAGCACCCGGTTCAATGGAATGAGGTTTACGTGGCAAAGAAGTCCCCGTAAAAGATCCGCTAGTTCTTCAGCTTCCTTCTTGCCGTCGTTCACTCCGGAAACGAGCGTGTATTCAAATGTAACGCGCCGTCCTGTTTTATTGATATATTCGCGGCAGGCAGGAATTAGAGCCTTAAGCGGGTAACGGCGGTTTATTGGTAAAAGCCGGCTGCGTAAACCGTCGTTCGGAGCGTGAAGCGAAACCGCCAGACCTACTTGCAGTTCCAATCCGGCAAGCGCATATATGCCGGGTACTACGCCACAGGTGGAGACAGTAATATGACGGGCGCCGATCCCAAGCCCCAGCGGGTTGGTTATGTTTTTGAGGAAACGGATCGTATTGTCCAGGTTGTCGAAAGGTTCCCCCGTTCCCATCAATACCACATGACTAACACGCATCCCGGAATCTATTTGGGTGAATAAAACCTGATCATAAATCTCCCCTGCGGTAAGATTCCTGCTGAGGCCGCCGATGCCGGAAGCGCAAAAAGAGCACCCCATCCGGCATCCTGCTTGTGTGGAAACACATGCGGTCCGACCCCACGAACGGTGCATAAACACCGTCTCTACGGTTTCTCCGTCATGGAGCCTCAGGAGGTATTTTATGGTCTTCCCATCCCCGGATGCATGACGCCGAAGAATCTCGGGGACGCTTAACGTTGCGGCTTCCGACAAACGTTGTCTGAGCGAAAGGGGCAGGTTTGTCATTGCGTCGAAAGTGGCAACGCCTTTTACAAAGAGCCAGTCAATAACCTGGCGCGCCCGGAAGCGCGGTTCCCCCAGATCTTTAATAAATGATTCAATTTCATCAAAAGATAGCGCCTTTATATTCACCTATTCATTTTACTTCCTTTTGATCGTACATGAAATCGTTTTAATTATAATTATTCGCGTGTGGTCGCTGGAACCCCTTCCGGCGTAACCTGGCAATAAAGAAGCCGTCCATCCCTTGATAAGGCATAAGTTGAAGATACCCCTTCCCCATCGTTCCATCGATGTCCAGTTCCGGCGGCAGGAAAGGGCAAAGGTTTTCAAGGATAAAGTCCGTATTTTGCGCTGTAAAGTCAGAAATCTGTGACAAATTTTCCCTGTCGCTTAACGTACAGGTGCTGTAAACCAGTACACCTTCCTCCCGCACGCATGCAGCGGCGCTTTGCAATATCTCCCTCTGGAGCACAGCCATCCGCGGGATATCTTCCGGCTGTTTACGCCACTTGATGTCCGGCTTGCGCCGGAGAACGCCTAGGCCCGAGCAAGGCGCGTCAACAAGAACACAGTCTGCGACGCCGGCGAACCGCTCCCATAGTTTCCGTGCATCGCACCGGAGGGTTTGTATGCTCTTGAGGCCCAGACGCCTGCGGTTATCGTCAACCAACCTGAGCCGGTTCGCATGCGTGTCGGCCACTATTATTCGACCGGTATCGCCCATTAATTCCGCAAGGTGCGTGGCTTTTCCTCCCGGGGCGCCGCAGGCATCGAGAACGAACGCGCCCTGAGCCGGTTTCAAGGCGTGTGCCGCCAGCATAGAGCTTTCATCCTGGACGAAAAAAAATCCGTCCTGAAAGGTCTTGAGCGAGGAAAGGTTCTGAAAACCCTGGACCGTAATTCCTTCGGGAGCATAGCGGGTCGGCGCCGCACTTAACCCTTCTTCGTTTTGCAAAGATTTTAAAAGGTCTTCCCTTGACGTCTGTAAAAGATTGGTGCGGATTGTGGTGCCCGGCGGGAGATTGTCCGCCTTGCAGGCAAGAATGGTCTTTTCGATGCCTAACTCGTTCAGCCATAACTCAATAAGCCACGCGGGGTGCGAATAAGTCAAGGCTATATGTTCTACCGGGTTTTCGTTAAGTTCCGGAAAAGCCAATTTTTCTTTTTCCCGTATGAAACGGCGTAAAACGGCATTGATAAAGCCTGCTTGACGTGGGGCATATTTCTTGCCAAGCTTCACCGCCTCATCACAGGCGGCGGCTTCGGGGATTCGTTCGAGGTATGTGATCTGATAGACCGCCGTCCTCAATATGTTGCGAACCCACGTATTCTGCTTGTTAAGAGGCTTCTTTACATACTTACCCAGTACCCAATCAATGGTGTTCAGTCGCCGCAGGGTACCGTAGCATAACTCGGTTAAAAGCGCCCGCTCGGGTCCTTCCGGCCGGTATTTCTCCATGATGCGGTCAACGGCGATGTTGGCATACGCCTCGTTGGTTTCTACGGCATGTAAAACCTTTACTGCTAATTCTCGTGCGGAATAAACCAAACCGGCCTCCTCTGAAAATACGTTCTGCGTTAATGACTCGTTGGGTCACAACTTCGGGGTCCGTTCTGCGTTCTACATTAGAAAACATGGGGCAAGGTGCAAAGAGCAGGTTCATTTTCATGCTTCGTTGCGCCCAGCACTCAAACCAACATCTGTAATTGTTAACAGACGACACCGAAAAACTAAAACCGTGGTGTGCACTATCAGTACCAAATGCCTTCTGAGTGCTGGGCATGGGCGACTCATTTTTATTGAATCTTAACTTGAGGATTTTTTTATTATTTACCCAGAATTGTTCCGGCCGGCAGCGGGTGCCCTCGGAGAAAAACCAACGCGGGCAACCGTCGGCTTCCGGCAAGCTGCAGCTCCTGAATCAGCACCGCGCCGTCTCCGGTCCGGACTATTATCCCATCTTGGTTGCTTCCGACGACCTCCCCGGGAACCCCTTGATGGATACCCGGAAATTCTTTTGCCCGCCAGATTTTAAGGAGTTTTCCGTCTAAAAGGGTGCGCGCTCCAGGCGATGGGTCCAAAGCGCGAATCTGATTCCGGATGGCTTTCGCGTCTTTGACCCAGGAAATCTTTTCATCATCCTGGGTAAGCGGGGGTGCGATACCGGATTCCTCGTGCTTCTGCGGCCGACGTGGCAGGGTTCCTTCCTCAAGAAGCGCTAAAGTCTCAATAAGCAATTCGGCGCCCATAACCGAGAGTCTTGAATAGAGAACGCCGAAGTTATCCGTATCGCTGATAGGCGTCGCTTTTTGCAGTAGAATATCGCCCGTATCCAGCCCTTCATCCATTAGCATTGTTGTGATCCCTGTTTGCTTTTCCCCGTTAAAAAGCGCCCGTTGTATCGGCGCCGCTCCCCGGTATTTCGGCAGCAAAGAGGCGTGTATGTTTATACAACCGTTGTCCGGCAGCGAAAGAATTTCTCTGGGTAATATCTTCCCGTAGGCCGCCACCGCAATGACTTCCGGAGCCGCGTCACGAATTCTGTCAACGGATTCGGGTTCCTTCAGGCGCACCGGTTGAAAAACGGGAATTCCGTACGCAAGGGCGGTATCCTTTACCGGCGGGGAGGATAATACCCCACCCCGGCCTTTCGGTCTGTCCGGCTGCGTGACTACCAGGGAAACCTGGTGGCCGGTTTTGATTAAGGCTTCAAGGGCCGGAACGGCGAAGACCGGTGTACCCATGAATACAATCCGCAAATGCTATCCCTCATCTCGCACGATCTTAAGCGCCCGGTCGATGAAAAGAACACCGTCGAGGTGGTCAATTTCATGCTGTAGTGCCCGCGCAAAAACATCCTTGGCGTCGACCTCCACCGTTTCACCGTGACGGTTCATCGCTCTGACTCTAACATAGCTCGCCCTTCTCACTTCGCCCCATATTCCCGGAAGGCTCAAACAGCCTTCGCGGTCTGTGACGTTTCCCTTGGCGGCGATAATCTCCGGGTTTATAAGCTGGTACAGACCTTGTCCGGCGTCGACTACGATCACCCGTTTGGGAACACCTACCTGCGGGGCCGCCAGACCCAGGCCGCTGGCGGAATGCATCGTTTCGGTCATGTCATCTATAAGTCGGAGTACTGCTCCGGTAATTTTCGTGACCGGTCGCGCTTTTTCCCGTAAAACCGGGTCTCCGACCTGTACAATTTTAAAGACAGCCATTCTACTCTCCCTCGTAACGTATGAGTATAGCCCGTATTATATTATAAGGACGTTCGCAGCTCAACCTTGCGGCTCACACATTTATTTTAACACAACACTATACTAAACTCTGGGGGTCGACGTCGACAGTTACACGTGTGTTCGAATGTCGGTTTACTCTTTGAAGAATCTCGCGGCAAAGCTCCCGCAGCGCATCCCCGCGCTTTCCTTTTAGAATAATATGCCACCGGTAGAGGCTTTTTAATTTTACGAAGGGACACGGCGCAGGTCCAAGCGCCACGCACTCACCGCCAACTGCAGACTTTGCTTCATGAGCGAAATCCCGGGTTTGAGAGATAACTGCTCCTTCGGAAGGGCCAAAGACAAGAACCCTTACCAGTGAGGTGTAAGGAGGATAACCAAAACGCCGCCGGAAGTCAAGTTCCCTGCGGGCGAAAGAAGAGTAGTCCTGGCGGGAGCTCAGTTGTACGGCGTAATGTTCCGGGCAGTGAGACTGGATGATTACCTCGCCCGGCAGGTCGCCGCGCCCGGCCCGGCCCGCTACCTGGTATAAAAGTTGGAAGGTTCGCTCGGCCGCCCTGAAGTCCGGTAACAGAAGCGTGGTGTCGGCGTTTACTACCCCGACAAGTGTTACCCCCGGAATATCCAAACCTTTTGCAACCATCTGTGTTCCAATAAGGATGTCAATGTTTTTCGCCATGAAGGCATTAAGGATGGAGGCATGGCTGCCCCGGCGGGCCGTCGTTTCAGCATCCATTCTTAAGACGCGCGCTTCCGGGTACAGGCTGCGTACCTCTTCCTCCACCCGCTGTGTTCCCGAGCCGAATTGTTCCAACCTGCCGTTGCAGACCGGGCAGTTGCCGGGGTGACGCGTCCTGAAGTGGCAGTAATGGCAAAGGAGTGTCTCCGGCTGGTGATAGGTTAACGCTATGTCGCAGTTAGGACACCGGATGACGTTGCCGCAGGTCCGGCAAAGAACAAACGACGCAAAACCACGCCGGTTCAAAAAGAGCAATACCTGCTCCTTTCTATGAAGCTTTTCCGAAATGCGCTCAGCAAGCGTTCTGCTCAGTACGCTCGGATTTCCGGCCCGGAATTCTTCACGTAAATCCACGATGCGAATGTCCGGGAGGCTGCAGCCGTCGACCCTGTTCGGAAGTGTGAGACACCGGTACCGTCCGCTTAACGTTCGCGCATACGATTCAAGAGCCGGCGTGGCGCTTCCGAGAACCACGACCGCGCCTTCCAGCGCTCCCCGGGCAATTGCAACCTCCCGGGCATGATATCGGGGTGCCTGTTCCTGTTTATACGCGGGCTCGTGCTCTTCGTCTATCACAATCAGACCTAACCTGCCGGTGGGAGCGAAAACCGCAGATCTGGCGCCCAAAACAACCTGAGCCTTTCCTGTCTGTACGCGTTCCCATTCGTTATGGCGCCATCGCCGGCTCATGTCGCTATGGATTATGGCCACCTTGTCACCAAAGCGAGATTTAAAATGGAGGACCATCTGGTGCGCGAGCGCGATTTCAGGAACAAGAATAATGGCCTGATTCCCGGAGGCCAGCGCGGCGGCGGCGGCATGAATGTATACCTCCGTTTTGCCGCTGCCTGTAACGCCGTGAATGAGGAAAACCTGTTGTTCACGACTTTGCATGGCCTTTTGTATCTCTTCAAGGGTTGATCGTTGTTGCGGATTAAGCACAGGCGGCTTCGTGTCATTAACGGCTATATTCCCGTAGAATTCCTCAGATACGGGCACTGATCTGACTGATACGTATCCCTTTTTTATTAACGTGTTCAGAGTTCCGGCGCTCACTTCCGCCTCACGCAACAATACTCGTCTCGTAATGCCGGGTTGTGCCGCGATTACGCTTAGCGCCCGTACTTGCGCCGGGACCTTCAGTGTCTCGAGTTGCTGTAATATGGCCGAAGCATCCCCTTCCGGCCAGAAGCACTGCTGCTCGTGTTTGGAACTTTTGCCGGAAGGTCCGTAAAGAACCGCAAGGGCTTCGCGATGAGCACACAGATAACGTGACGACATCCACCTTGCCAGTTTAATTAAGACCGGTGTGACAGGCGGTGTTTCATCGGATACCGATATGATTTCCTTAAGATTGGTATCCAGCGCGATTTTTTCATCCAACGCGAGGACACATCCGGTTACTTTTTGACTGCCAAAAGGGACAACCACCCGTACACCCGGCAGAATGACTTCTTTTAATTCTTTGGGAATTGCGTATGAAAAAACCCGGTCGAGGCCGCGTAAAGGCCGGTTTACCACTACCTGGGCTACACTTATCGTATCCAAACCCGCTCCTCCTGGGAGGTGAGAATAGTACAAAGGAATTCACGGGGCGAATTCCTTCAAGTAAAACTCTTGCCTCCGGCTTCCGGCCTCGGCTGTTATAATGACCTATTCAACTTATTTAACGGTTCCAAGTATAATTATTTATCGTTTTGCCGGAGATCAAGGATCACATCGAGTAAGCGGTGTGCGACCAAAAACTTATCCATCATAGGCAGTTCGATAAACCTTCCGTCCCGAAACACCAGTCCGACAACGTTTGTGTCTGATTCAAATCCTGCGCCCTTCCGGCCTATGTCATTAGCCACTATGAGGTCGAGATTCTTGGCTTGAAGTTTTGTACGGGCGTGATCAAGCACTTTTTCGGTTTCAGCGGCGAAACCCACAAGGATCTGTTGTCGCTTATGACTGCCAAGTTCCACAAGGATGTCCGGGTTTAAGGTAAACTTAACCGTAAGCTCTGCGTTTCCTTTCTTGATTTTATGCGTCGATAAATCAGCCGGGCGGTAATCACTTACGGCGGCACACATTATAACGACGTCAGAGGCATCGAAGTGCGACAGTACCGCCTCTCTCATTTCGAGGGCGGTATTTATATCTATACAAGATATTCCCGCGGGTTTCTCGAGGCTGGTAGGGCCGCTGACCAAAACAACGCGGGCACCCCTGTCACGGGCTGCCCGTGCGATGGCATACCCCATCTTTCCCGAACTCCGATTAGTGATGTACCGCACCGGATCCAAATGTTCACGGGTTGGTCCCGCCGTGACCAGGAAGTTGAATCCTTTAAAATCCTTAGGCGCAAGCACCCCGCGGATCGTTTCCAGCACCGTCGTTACCGGAGCCAGGCGTCCTGCTCCGGTTTCGCCGCAGGCCAGACGACCCGTTTCCGGAGAAATAATAATATAACCGCGATCCTCGAGTCTCCTTATATTCTCTTGAAGAGCGGGATTCTCGTACATCTTGGAGTTCATTGCCGGACAAAAGATTACCGGTCCCTTGAAAGCCAGCAGAAGGGTCGTTAACAGGTCCGGCGCCAGCCCGCACGCTGCCTGTCCGATAACGTTCGCCGTTGCCGGGTAAATAACCAGGAGGTCGCTTTCGGAAGCCAGGGTGATGTGAGGCAGCGGTTTTCTCCCGCCGAATAGACCCGTGAACACATCCTGTCCGGTAAGAGCTTCGAAAACTAGGGGACGAATAAACTCCTGGGCGGCGTCCGTTAAAACAACCGGTACCGCAGCTCCATCTTGGCGCAAGCGTGAAACGAGTTCAGCCGCCTTGTAAGCTGCGATGCCGCCGGTAACGCCGACGACGATTTTCCTCCCGTTGAGCACGGCTATCACCCTGTTGAGATAATGTGAATGTTCGGTTACATTTATTTAATACCCTTTCCGGGAGAACGGTATTTTACCTTATTGGCCGCCAAATCTTCAAAAGCCTGCGACACCGGTTTTTGTTTTTCGTCGATTAAACCGGCGTTCACTTTTTCTGTAAGAACACGGGCATACTTTGCCGCAACGATGGCCAGTACATAACGGTTGCTTGAGAACTTAAGGAGTTCATCGAGCGGTGGTTTATTCATGGGCATAACTGCTAAAGTTTACCCCCTTACATCTTTACAAACTGCGAATAAGTTAAGGGACAGGCCACAGATCCTCAAGATAACGTGGTCGGCACTTTTCTGCGGCAATAATTGCTTGAATTTTGGAAACAGCATTCTCCACCCGGTCGTTTACAATTGCATAATCATACTGTTTGTAACAATGAAGCTCTTTTTCCGCCCAGCGAAGACGGACGGAGACCTGATCCTTATTCTCCGTATTTCGGTAAGCCAGTCGCCGGGATAGTTCATCAAGTGAAGGCGGAAGAACGAAAATCAAAATGCTTTCCGGGCAATTCTCTTTAACCTTCAGACCTCCCTGAACGTCAATTTCCAGAAGAACGTCCCGACCGGCAGTTTGCGCTTCGGTCACCGCCTTTTTCGGGGTGCCGTAATAAAAGTCGTAAACACGCGCCCATTCTAAAAGCTGTCCCCGGGTTAAAAGCTCGCGAAAATGGGCTTCCGAAGTAAAATAATACTCCCGGCCCTCTACTTCTCCCTCCCGAGGTGGTCGAGTGGTCATGGAGATCGAGAGGTAGATAGTTGGGTCTAAGGTTTGCAATGCCTTGCAGATGGTGCCTTTGCCAACACCCGAGGGACCGGAGATTACTAAAAGAAGGCCCGGGGTCACTCCCTGGTAAGCTCCTCCGCTCCTGCCCCTTTAGGAGTCAGCCTGTGCGCTACGGTTTCCGGTTGTACGGCGGAAAGGATTACGTGGTCGGAATCCGTGATGATGACCGCGCGCGTCCGTCTGCCGTAGGTGGCGTCGATTAACATACCCCGGTCCCGTGCTTCGGTGATGATTCTTTTGATAGGCGCTGATTCCGGGCTCACAATAGCAATTATCCGGTTTGCGGAAACGATGTTACCGAACCCAATGTTTATCAGCCTGATATCCAATGAAATCCCCCCTGAAATTATTCAAGATTTTGAACCTGTTCTCTCATTTTTTCCAGTTCACTTTTGGCGTCAATTATAAGCTGGCTGACATTTAAATTCTGTGCCTTTGCACCGATGGTGTTGATTTCACGGAAGGTTTCCTGAAGTAAAAAATCGAGACGTCGTCCTACCGGTTCTCCGGAACCCAGTATTTCTTCGGCACGGTTGATATGGCTTTCAATGCGCACCAATTCTTCGGTAATGTCTACTCTTTCTGCAAAAAGAGCTATCTCGCCCATTATTCGTGCTGGATCAATCGCATGGGAAATGTCTTTTATCCGTTCAATAAGCCGTTCACGATAGTAATCCACTACACGCGGAGCTTCCATGTTTATTAGTCGACAAATTTCTTTGATATGCTTAAGGCGTTCACGGATGTCCTTTTCCAGATTACTACCTTCGGCTTCACGGGTTTCCAGAAGGCCTGCCAACGCGGCTTTTGTAGCCGCTTCGATAAACGGTCCCATCCAGGTAACATCATTTTGCGTCTCGCTAAGGCTAAGCACGCCGTTTTGTGCAAGAACATCTTCCAGAGAAACGGGTTGATCCAGCCCTAAATGGTCTCGTAAATCTTCCAAAGCTTTATAATATGCCATAGCCAGTTCCTTGTCAACTTTTACCGTTACATTTCTATTACCCGTTTCTTCAAAGTTAAGGAAAACCTCAATCCTTCCCCGTGTGCTAACGGACTGAACCAGCTTTCGCAACATTTCTTCAAAGCAGGCATAAGCCCTTGGTAGGCGTATAACAATGTCTGAAAACCGATGGTTCACAGCCTTGATTTCAACACTGACCTTGCCGCCCGGGGTAACCGCTTCAGCGCAGCCGTACCCGGTCATGCTACGCAAATTGCTTTTCACCACCTTGTTGTACACTCGATTTTATAATTACTTTTCTGCTCAAAATGAGAAATCCCTTTTAAATACGAAAGAAAAAAGCCTAAAAACTTTATTACTCGTTGTGAACCGGGGAAGATGTGTAGGAAACTCCTGCGGGCTTGGTTTTACTTTATGAATTACGTTAATCCGTTTTGTGCGAGACACCCTCCCGTTGGACCCACGTTAACCGATAAGGTTCATTGACATAATCTCGATGTGGCTATAAAAGCAGGTTCTTTCCTTTCATTTTTACCTGTAATGCTGCTGCTATCCTTAATTAAGACTTTCTGGCGGTTAGATGGTATGGTTGACAGCCTTAAAGAATAAAGGTGGCAGAAGGTTTGTCTTCCAGACAAGTCTGGTTATTAACTCTTATGGATATCAGCATCGAAATATCGCGTATATTCCGGTTTTGACTCTATTTGTAAGAGCCATTTAGAATACCCATAACAGGTTGTTTTACTTAAATCTAACTTTTATAAGGAGGTCACAATATGAAAAAGGCTACCCGAAGGCTAACCATTGTTTTATCGCTGCTGATTTTGGTTGCTACCATTATACCCATTGCATCGGCACAGGCATATATTTCACCATCTAATTATTATTCCCAGTGGAGTAAATTCGGCGTAACTTATCCGTATAGTTATTTCAATCTTCGTCCTACAACACCTACCACACCTACTACTCCTGCCATTCCTACCACCCCTACTGAACCTCCCGTCACTCCCCCTCCTACCCCCGGAGAGGATCCCGTTAATCCACCACCGTCCACAGGCGGTTCTGGGGATGTTGATGTCTTAACTGCCGGTGAAAGACAGATATTTGATCTTGTCAATCAAGAAAGGATCAAAGCAGGATTGCCCGCATATTCGGTCGACGCAAGGCTGGTAAAGCTGGCGCGTATGAAGAGTCAGGACATGCACGACAATAATTATTTCAGCCATACGTCTCCCACGTACGGCACCGCGTATCAAATGGAGGTAAATGCGGGAATCAGAGCGCGTGTGATGGGCGCCGAAAACATTGCGAGGACATACAGTGCGGCAAGAGCGCACGAGCTGTTTATGAACAGCGAAGGCCACCGGGCCAACATTATGGATGCGCGGCACGATACCATAGGAATAGGTATCTACAGCACGTCTAATACCGTATGGGTAACTCAGTTGTTCTTAGGTAATTA
>JBFMBL010000009.1:35194-37176 GCA_040755195.1 Bacillota bacterium | reverse complement strand
AGAAGGGCGGATGTTAAGATCCGCCCTTCTTCTCTTGTGTGCCCGGCATCCTGCCGGTTGTTTGTTTCCTTTTTCATATAAAAGAGTAGACCGGCAAACCAGTGTGCGTTTTTCCGGTTTTACGATATCCGTCCAACAAGAAAGGGAGCGCCGATTCCAAAAGATCTGCCGGGAAACCAAACCCGCCTCCAGCCGGAGGCTTATTCTCATGCAGAAGCACTGAAGGTTTAAAGGAGAAAACACCCGGCCGTACACTGACAAATTTTCTGCCGCTAAAATCATAAAGCTCTGCTGTCGATCCGGAATCTACCGTTTGTTTTGCCCTTTCCTCCTGCACGGGGAGAACCGGGCCGGTTTCCGGCAGTAGTTCTTTTTCAGAGGCTTGAATTGGTCTAGATTTACTTGAAATCATCTCCTGGTAATTTCTTATCCTGTCCAGGCGAGCGATCCTCTCGCCGAGCAGGAGTTCTTTAGTTTTTTCTGACTGGGCAGCTTCTTTCTGGGTTGCCTGCGGGCTGTTTTCGTCGGCAGGTTCTTTGTCCGGGGTTTCTTCACGTCGGCCGGGCTTCATAAGGGGACGCCGGTGCCAGGACATTATGCAGACACCTCGCAATAATTTTACATCCATAATACTGTCGGGCCTCATTTTTTGTTAAAAAGCTTTAAGGATGTCTCAAGTTTGCACCAACCAATCAACTAAAACATAAATTATCCTACAGACCCAAAAAATATAATAATTGCCTGGGAGGTTGTATTATGAGCGACAGTGCCGGTATCCAGCACCGGGATTTCGAGGTCGTGTGCATCGAGACATTCAAGGTGTACGATTTTTGTTTTCAAGCGGACAGCAGGGAACAATGCTTTAATTTGCCGGAACAGTGCGAGTGCTTTCCGTTCCCTCCAGGCTCGGTTGCAGAATGTGAAATAGTCGGTACCCCTACATGTTTCGAAATTTCCCGGACGCCGCCGGATGAAACCGGAAGGTCGGACGTTACTTTTGCCGTCAGTTCGACCATAAAAATTACCGTCAAAGACCCGAGCGGCGATATCTTATGTGAATTCAACAAAACCATCAACTTCACCAAAACGGTGGTGCTTTGCGCCCCCGAGGGAACCCTTACCGACTGTGCGGTGGTTGACGCGGCCTGCCAGTGTGTGCTTATAGGGGAGCAGGTATGCTGCAGTGTGGACCTGTGCATCGTCATCCAATCACGGGCTATCGTAAAACTCCTGATTCCCAGCTTTGGGTTCTGCGTGCCGACGGCGTGCGAACAGGTCTCTCCTACGCCTCCGGTAGTGTGCCCGCCGTTGCTTTTCCCGCCGCAATGCACTCCTCTAAAAGACTAGGACACCGAATGGGCGAAAATCTCGTGGGTCTTTCAGGGGGGGGGTGGGAAATTGGTTGTTGCTACGACATCGATTATTACGCCCGGCATCAAGGATACTACGAAACTCGTAGAAATACTGCTCAGCCGGCGCGGGGTAAGGAACGTCACCATTATCGGAAATAGGGTGAATGTAACCTATGAACCGTCGGTCACTCCAGGGTGGCTGATACACGAACTTGTCAAAGAAAACAGCGTTTTCCTCTCAAAGGGGTGAAGAAGATAAGTAGTATTCCTGCCCCGTGCGGGCAGTTGGGTTCTGAGGACTTGCGTAATTTCATTAAAACCAAGGCCGATTTTTTGAAGACATTTTGGGCAAAAAGGCGATGGAACGCCATCCGAAGCACAGGTTCGAAAAAATACAGCGTTCCAGCGCCTTTTTCTAATGCAATTTTTTTAACCCTACCCTCTACTATCACAGGTTGCGCTTTGGCGACATAACATGATTCCATAAGATACCATATCAAACACCAAACAGCAAGGAGGAACATAAATGGAGGTTCAACACAGAGATTTCGAAGTGGTTTGTATTGAGACTTTCAAGGTGTATGACTTTTGTTTTCAAGCAGACAGCAGGGAACAGTGCTTCGACGTAAC
>JBFMBL010000009.1:0-35094 GCA_040755195.1 Bacillota bacterium | reverse complement strand
CCAAACAGCAAGGAGGAACATAAATGGAGGTTCAACACAGAGATTTCGAAGTGGTTTGTATTGAGACTTTCAAGGTGTATGACTTTTGTTTTCAAGCAGACAGCAGGGAACAGTGCTTCGACGTAACCGTTTGTCAAGAATACCCGTTCCCGCCGGGTTCAACGGCCCAGTGTGATATTTCAGGCGCAACCTGTACAGAAGTCTCCCGAACGCCTCCCGATGAAAACGGGAGATCGGATATCACTTTTGCCGTAAGCGCGACCATTATTATAACGATATTAGGGCCCGATGGATGTCCGCTTTGCCAGTTGACCAAGACCATCAGCTTCACGAAGACCGTGGTTCTTTGCGCGCCTGAAGGAACCTTCACCGATTGCGCTGTGGTTAGTGTGGCTTGCCAGTGCGTGCTGATAGGGGAACAGGTGTGCTGCAGCGTCGACCTTTGCACCGTAATCCAGTCCAGGGCGATTGTTAAACTGCTTGTTCCCAGCTTCGGTTTTTGCGTACCGGTGGCGTGCGAGGAGGTATCCCCCGCTCCGCCGGTGGTTTGCCCGCCCGAGCTCTTCCCGCCCCAGTGTACTCCTATAAACGGTTAATGATGGTCAGAAAGGGCCAGACCAGTAAAGAAGCTCATCTTTAAGACTTACATGAACCAAAATTTGGTTTCCCATGCTGTCGCTCATGGTGATTTCCAACCCGTCAGGGTTGGTATTTTGTTGTAATAAGGGAAATTATCCCTGAAGCGCCGCGATTATCCGGTCCATTCCTTCGGCTATGTTTTCTAAGGATGTAGCGTAAGAAAGCCTGATAAACCGGTCGTCGCCGAAGGCCGATCCCGGTACTACCGCTACCTTGGCTTCCTCTAATAATAAGGTTGCGATATCCGTTCCGGAGGAAACGGTTTTACCTCGTATAGGGCGGCCGAAATAGGAGGACACATCGGGGAAAACATAAAAGGCTCCGCCCGGTTTGCGGCAAGCAATGCCGGGAATACCTTCGAGCCGATGCAAGATATAATTCCGACGCTCGGCGAAAGCCTTGAGCATCGCCGCAACCGAGTCCTGCGGTCCTAGAAGTGCCGCGATGGTCGCCGCCTGCGCTATTGAAGTCGGGTTTGACGTGCTGTGGCTCTGCAGGTCGGCCATCGCCTTTGAAATCGGAGCGGGAGCCGCGGCGTAGCCGATACGCCAGCCGGTCATCGCGTACGCCTTGGACACACCGTTAACCAATATGGTTTGCGCCTTAATCTCCGGACTTATGGAAGCGATGCTGAAATGCACGGTGCCGTCGTAAACGAGCTTCTCGTATATCTCGTCCGACAGAACCCAGATGCCCGCTTTCACGGCGATATCCGCCAAAACGCGAAGTTCTTGTTCGGTATAGACGCCGCCTGTAGGATTTGACGGCGAGTTGAGGATCAAAAGGCGCGTGTGCGGGGTGAGCGCGTCCGACAACTCCTCCGGGAGGATTTTAAAGTCGTTCTCCGGGCGGGTTTTTACCACCACCGGTCTGGCTCCGGTGAGCTTGACCTGCTCCATGTAGCTGACCCAATAGGGCGCCGGAATAATCACCTCATCCCCTTCTTCGACCAGAACTTGAAGCGTGTTGTAAAGGGAATGTTTGGCGCCGCAAGAGACAACGATCTCTGAAGGGGAATACTCCAGATGATTCTCCCGGATTAGTTTTTGGCAAATGGCCTCCCGCAGTTCCAAGGTCCCCGGGACGGGTGTGTATTTGGTCATTCCCCGGGCCAGGGCTTTTACCGCTGCCTCTTTGATGTATTCAGGGGTATCAAAATCCGGTTCTCCAACCCCGAAGTTGATGATCTTTTCCCCGGCAGCCGCAAGCGCTTTTGCCCGGGCGTCCACCGACAATGTGGGCGAAGGGCTTATTCCCCTGGCACGACTGGAAAGGCGCATGACAATTCTCCTCCCTCGAAAATAGTGCTTCTTTCGGTGGGCGCCGCGATAAGTAACGCATTGCTGCGTCAGCCTGCCGGAGCCGAATCCTCACGTACTCCCCTGTACGCTCCGGTTCGTCTCCGCCGGTCTTCCTTGCACTGCATCACTTCTCGCCGCGTTCCCTTTATGTTACTCTTCTGCATCTAAGCAACCAGCTTACGGGTCATCTCACGACTCGTGACTCGTGACTAAAATTCGACCTTTCCCAGAACACGTTTCATACGTTTTAAGGCTTCCTGAAGCCGGTCATCGGGTATCGTTAATGAAATGCGGAAATAACCGGCGCCGTACTGTCCGTATCCGGTTCCCGGAGTAATCACGACGCCCGCGTTGTCTATGAGGTTCTCGGCAAAAGACTCTGCGGTAAAACCTTTCGGTACAGGCAGCCACAGGTAGAAGGTCGCGCTGGGCGGTTCAATTGACCAGCCCATTTCCCTTAACGCAGAGACCGCCGTATCCCTTCTCTTCCGGTATATGGCGTTTATTCGTGCGACACAGTCCTGGTCGCCGGTGAGCCCGGCTATAGCTGCGTACTGTACTGCCTGAAAGACTCCTGAATCGATGTTTGATTTCAGTCTCCCCAGCACCTCGACGGCATCACGTCTGCCCACCGCCCAGCCGCATCGCCAGCCGGTCATATTATAAGGTTTTGAAACAGAACTGAATTCAATCCCGACATCCTTTGCCCCCGGCGTCTCCAGGAAGCTCGGCGGTCGATAACCATCGTAGGCCACATCGACATAAGCGGCGTCGTGGCAAACCAGTATATCGTACTCCCGGGCGAAGGCAACCGCCTTCTCGAAGAAAGACTTGTCGGCAACGGCTGCGGTGGGGTTGTTCGGATAATTAAGAAACATGATCTTGGCCTTCCGGGCTGTTTCGCCGGGGATGTCTTCCAAATGCGGCAGGAATCCGTTTTCGGGCAAAAGCGGCATAAGGTGAGGGACACCACCCGCTAGAATCGTTCCTCCCGCATAAACCGGGTATCCCGGGTCGGGCACAAGCACCGTGTCATCAGGATTAACGTAGCACCAGGCGATGTGTGCGATGCCTTCCTTTGAACCGATCAGGGAGACGACCTCGGTTTTCGGGTCGAGTTCTACGTTGAAGCGTCCGGCGTACCATGCGGCTACCGCTTTTCTGAAAGCTAGCATGCCGACGGAGGAAGGATACTGGTGATTTTCACGGACGTGAACCTGGCGGACCGCTTCTGAGCAAATATGCTCGGGTGTAGGTTGGTCCGGATCACCGATACCGAGACTGATAACATCAACCCCCGCCGCCTTTTTCTGGTCGATAAGCTGTTCGATCCGGGCAAAAAGGTATGGCGGCAAGTTCTTGACCCTTTGCGCGACTTCAGGCAAAACTAGTAACCTCCTTCGTTGTCCGGCCAATCCCCGCGAAATACCTCCGTGGCCGGACCGGTCATGTAAACGTGGTTGTTATCACCCCAGGCAACAGACAGATCGCCTCCTGGGAGGCTTACCCTCACCCTGCGGCCCGTGAGGCCGTTTAAATTTGCCGCCACCGCGCTTGCACAGGCGCCGGTACCGCAGGCCAGGGTGGCGCCCGCGCCCCGCTCCCAGACGAGGACGCGTATCTCTTGCGGGTTGATTATCTGTACAAACTCGACGTTAGTCCGCCGGGGGAACGCCGGATGATTTTCTATTTTAGGGCCGAGCACCTCGATCTCTATGCCCGTTACGTCCGGGATAAAGATAACGCAGTGGGGATTGCCGAAAGACACAGCGGTTATCCGGAAAGCGTGTGCGTCTATTGATAACGGTTCACCGATCGCCTGTCCCGGCGGGCCATTCATGGGGATCAGATTTCTCTCCAGAATCGGCTCTCCCATGTCTACTTCTATTTCAGTTACCTTTTTGTCGTTAAGAATCAAACGCGGACGGAGTAAACCCGCTCTTGTTTTTACGGTCAACTCCGTTTTATTAACCATGCCGGATTCAAAAGCGTATTTGGCGATGCAGCGTATGGCGTTTCCACACATCTCCGCCTCTGAGCCGTCCGGATTAAATATCCGCATCCACAGGTCAGCCCGGTCTGAAGGAAGGATGAAAACCAGGCCGTCCGCCCCTATGCCGAAGTGACGGTCGCATAACCTGCGGGCCAGGTCGGACGTATCAGGCGGAAGTTGTTCTGTCTCCGCCAACACGAAATCATTTCCTAAACCATGCATCTTTACAAATCGCATAGACTACACTCCTATGAAAATAGAATCAACCGCCAATCCAGCACTCAACTCATCACTGTAAGTATTCCAGGAGAAAGGCAATCATTAGCTATGACGCAAATCATGTTGAGTGCTGGACAAGAACGCCATGAATCAAGAAAAAAAATATGTGACAACAGGCAAATCGCTATTTCCATCGTTTGATTTAATTAATCCTGTATGGGGTTTGCCAAATGAACAATTTCTAAAAGCAACCGGGCCAAATTTACGATGTCGGTTACCGCTATTTCTTCCCGGGTGGTATGCACATTTTCCATGCCGGTAGCAAGGTTTACCGTGGGGATTCCGCGGGCGTTTAAAACATTGGCGTCGCTGCCGCCGCCGCTCTGGGTAATGAATGGTTCCAGACCGCACTTCTGAACCGCTTTTTTTGCTAATTGTACTATCGGTGCGGTCTCCGGGAGGTTGAATCCATCGTATAGAAGCTCTACCTTGATGTCCGCCCATGTTCCAGCTTTTCGGGCGGTCTCCTCGATCGTTTTGCGTATACGGGCCGTGTATTCAGCGCGCTTTGCGCTTTGCAGGCTTCGAACCTCACCCTCAAGGTATACGCTATCCGGAACTATGTTTACAGCCTTGCCGCCGCAAATGATACCGATGTTGGCTGTGGTCTCGGGATCTATTCGCCCGAGTGGCATCGCGGCGATCGACTGTGCGGCGACATAAATGGCGTTGATACCTGCTTCAGGATTAACTCCCGCGTGAGCGGTTCGTCCGTGAACGGTTGTGGTTATTCTATCCTGTGAAGGGGCGCGCACCACAATCGCTCCCGGTGACCCGGTAGCGTCGAGCACAAAACCGTAATCGGCGCGGAACGAATGATCAAGTCCTTTAGCGCCGATAAGGCCGGTTTCCTCGCGGACGGTAAAAACCACGGTAATTCCGCCGTGACTGATTCTTTCACTTAAAACAACCCGGAGTGCTTCCAGAATGGCGGCGATTCCGGCTTTATCATCCGCACCGAGAATGGTCTCGCCGTTTGATCGGATTACACCATCCCGGCCGGTTACGGGTTTGATCCCCCTGCCCGGTTCCACGGTGTCCATATGGGCGCAGAAAAGCAAATGTGGGCCGCTTTCCGCACCGGGAAGGTGGGCGGTGATGTTTCCTGTTGCCCCGGGCAATACACCCCCGGCGTTATCTTCGCTTACTTCCAACCCCAGATATGCAAGCTTTTTCTTAAGAATGTCACAAAGCTGACGTTCGTGGCCTGATACGCTGTCTACCTGCACAAGTTCCAGAAACTCTCTTATAAGGCGATCTTGGTCGACTAAGAAAACCCCCTTTCAGATCATTGAAAAGCAATGGCTTTATTTTTCCTGACATATTAATGGCCCGTTTTCTCCCGGGCAAACCGCGCACCTTCTTCTAAAGCCTGCTGGTTTGCAGGGATAAGTTTGTGCCTGTGAGGCGGCAGCACCTTCTTCAACGCCTCGGAAGCACCGGAAAGGGATACCGACCCGGTCAATTCGATAAAGGCGCCGAGTATTATGTTGGCCGCGAACCGAACGTTGCCGATCTTCTCCGCCATCTCGTTGGCTTTTATCCCCAGGACCCGCACGTCCTTCCTTTCCGGTCCCCTACTGATAAACGAAGCGTTGTAAAGAATAAGACCGCCGGGCTTGACCGTGGATTCGTATTTATCCAGCGACGGCTGGTTCATGGCAATCAGCGTGGTCGGTTCCGCAACCAGGGGTGAGCTTATCGGTGAATCGGAAACGGTGACCCCGCAGTTTGCTGTACCGCCGCGCATTTCCGGCCCATATGAGGGAATCCACGACACGTGAAGCCCTTCATCCATACCTGCATAGGCAATCAGCATACCGGTGGAAAGGATACCCTGTCCGCCGAAACCTGCAATTAGAACCTCTTCTAACATTAAGTATCCCCCTCCGGCGTTTTAAATTCCCCGAGTGGATAAACCGGGATCATGTTTTCCTTGAGCCAGCGAAGCGCTTCCGGCGGGCTAAGCCCCCAATTGGTAGGGCAGGTCGAAAGGACTTCCACCAGTGACAGGCCCAGACCTTGCAGTTGAGTCTTAAACGCCCGCAAGATGGACTTTTTGGCAAGCCGGATGTTCTTGGGAGAGTTCACCGCCACGCGGGATACATATGCCGTTCCGTCTATAGGAGCGAGCATTTCCGCGACCTTAATGGGAAAACCGGCAACGGTGGCGTTCCGTCCGGAAGGTGTTGTAGTGGTCTTCTGTCCCAGCAGAGTTGTAGGCGCCATTTGGCCGCCGGTCATGCCGTACACGGTGTTGTTGACAAAGATTATGGTGATCTTTTCCCCCCGGGCGGCGGCGTGCACCGTTTCGGCGGTACCAATGGCCGCGAGATCACCGTCACCCTGGTAAGTGAAAACAACACGGTCCGGTAACACCCTCTTCACGCCTGTGGCAACCGCGGGCGCGCGGCCGTGTGCGGCCTGAATCATATCACAGTTAAAAAAATTATAAGCAAAGACCGCGCATCCCACCGGGCATATCCCAACGGTCCGCTCTAATACTCCGAGTTCTACGAGAGACTCGGCTACCAGGCGGTGGATGATGCCGTGTGTGCAGCCCGGGCAGTAACTAAAAAGTGTATCCGTTAGTCCTTCTGTATGCTGCCAAGAAACCGCCATCTACTTCAACCCCTCCCATATCTCCCGAACTCGTGCCTCCACATCGGCCACGGTCGTTAACATGCCTCCCGTCCGACCGTAAAAGTGGACCGGACGTTGGTTGCCGAGCACCAGCCGAACGTCTTCAACCATTTGGCCGGCGTTCATTTCCACAACTAAAAAAGTCTCAGCTTTATCCAACACCTTTAAAAACGGCGCATCAGGGAATGGATAAAGCGTAATAGGTCTAATTAAACCTACAGGTATTCCGTCAGCACGCATTCTGTCAACAACCGCTTTGGCTATTCTGGCGACCATGCCAAAAGCCGCCATGACGATTACTGCATCATCGGTGTGGTATTCTTCCCACCGTTTTTCTTCTGCTTCAATCCGGCGGTATTTCTCTTGCAGGCGCAAGTTGACTTTCTCTAATTCCTCCGGCTCGATGTAAAGAGAATTTATGATGTTTCGCGATTTTCGGCCGGCTGTTCCGGTGGTTGCCCAGGGCTTTGGCGACAAAGGAGTTTCCCGCCGCGGGCCCAGTTCCACCGGTTCCATTACCTGACCCAGCATGCCGTCGCTGGCCACCATCACCGGGTTCCGGTACTTTTCAGCCAAATCGAAGGCAAGTCCGATAAGGTCGAAGATCTCCTGGACGGAAGCCGGAGCAAGCACCGGCATGCGATAGTCGCCGTGACCCCCGCCCTTCGTCGCCTGGAAGTAATCGGACTGCGAAGGCGCAATGTTGCCCAAACCGGGACCGCCCCGCATGACGTTTATCACTACGCAGGGGAGTTCCGCGCAAGCGATATACGAGATCCCCTCTTGCATCAGGCTTATCCCCGGGCCGGAAGAAGAGGTCATCACCCGCGCTCCTGCCGCCGCGGCGCCGTACACCATGTTTATGGACGCAAGCTCGCTCTCGGCCTGAAGGTACAGACCGCCGATTTCGGGGAGGCGTTTCGCCAGGTAATGCGGCAATTCACTCTGCGGTGTAATCGGGTAACCGAAGAAATGCTTGCACCCCGCCCTTATAGCTGCTTCGCCGAACGCTTCATTCCCCTTCATTAACACTCTGGCCATTGTCACCCTCCTCCCGCAATACAATAACCGCAAGGTCCGGACAGATCAGAGCGCAAAAGCTGCATCCGGTGCAAACCGATATGTCGGTTACACCTGCGGGGTGAAACCCAAGTACGTTGATGGTTTCCTTCGAAAGGGCGATGATTTTCTTGGGACATACACTGATACAGAGTTCACACCCCTTACATCGATCGTTGTTGAATATCACCTGCGGCACTAAAAACATCTCCTCACCGTGAAAATAAGTTGCGAGTTACGAGTCAGAAGTCAAGTCCTATGTCCTAAGTTCCAATTCTCAATTCAAAGAACTTTGAACCGTGGTCATAATATCCACGGTGGCGTTATAAATTCTTTGAGTGTCAAGATTTCGCCTGTTAAAACATCCTTAGCGGATTCAAACAATTTCTCCGTTACGGCGGAGAAGGCTACGAAGACTCCAAGGTGATCTGCCGCCGCCCTGACAATCTCAAGCCCTTTCCGAATACTGCCGACGCCGGTTTCCGATCCAAGGTTGGTATTGTTTACGAAGCAGTTAATTCGCAGCCTGGCGGCGTTTTCTATTTCTTTCACGGCGGCAGTTATCCCGGCTACATCTTGCGTAAACGGTCGTCGTGCGTTGATGACCAGAAAAAGGCGATACTCTCCTTCAGGCAAATACGGCCGATAGCAACCCAAAACGGTGGCCCCTACAGAATCACCGCCGACATCCATGCACACCCGTCCACTGGAAACCAGTGCGCCACGTATCGCCGCAGGTAAGGCAGGAAGGTCACTGCGGGCTATTTCGGCGGGAGGACAGATGATTTTTATACCATAAGATGCAAACTCTTTCTGGAGCATCCGGGAGCGGAAGTAAGGATTAATAACGTCGAGATCAACAAGAATGCTTTCTTCCCCGCTTGCAGCCAATTGCAAGGCGACATTAAGCGCCACCGTCGTTTTTCCGCTGCCGAGGGCTCCTAAAAAAATATTGAGACGTTTGGTCGTTTTCTCCAATGCCTTTGGTAACGCTTTCGCCATAAGTAGAAGAATATCCTGCTTTTATTCGCGTCTGCCGAGACGGTCCAAGAAGTTTAACACCCGGTTATTCGCGATGATTGAAGTTAAAGAATACCTTTCCGCCAGCAGATTAAGAGATACCAGTAGAATAAATATGAAAACGCGCGCCTGCAGTCCAAGGGTCCAGGCGATCATTATCCCAATCACGGCTCCGAGGGTATTCGAACCGGCGTCACCCATCATGGCATCTGCCCGCAAGTCAAATTGAAGAAAAGCAACAAGTGCTCCGGTTACCGCAAGCAGCAGGTAGACCTCGGATCTACCCCATGCTGCAATGGTCAGAGCCGCCGCCGCTGCCAGAAAAATCTTTCCGGCACGGCCCGGGCGCAGGTCCAGCAGGTTAAGGGTGTTAACCGCAAGCGCCACAAGTACGGCGTTGAAAACTCCTTCCCACGGCCGGGATCCGGGCAGAAAAAAAATAAGGCTTCCCAGCCCGATGGCAATGGCCTTCAGCGCTCCGGTCGTTAATTGCCCGCTGAAGAGCCGTCTGAAATGCCCTTTGAGACCGGAAACCTGTCTGGATCCGAGGGTGTCGTCAATAATGCCGACTATAGTGGTCGATGAAGTCAAAAAGAGAAAGCCCAGCAGCCGCATTTTATCAAGATCCGGGATAACGATGCAAGCTATGACTGCAACCGGAAGAAGTGCGAAAAAGAAAATGGCCCCTCCGCCCACCGGTATATTTCGCCCGGTGTAGTTTGGCCTGACGGACCCTCCTGTGCTTAGAAGGCTTAAAAAAGGCTTGGAGCCTATTCTTGCGGCAGTGTAACCCGCTATCAGCGTAAGTATAGAAACAATATGGTAGTCGGTCATCTGGTTACCCTTTTGGGCCGCCGGTATTGAAAGAAAAGTCGTGTAAGCGTCATTGCCACATCACGAAACTGGCGGCCGCGATGCATGAAACCTTTAAGATCTCTACCGGTTTCCCGGTGACGCATGGGAACCGTGATCTCAGAAACACGGAAGCCTTTGCGGGCGGTTTTGATGGTAAGCGCTACTTCCACTCCGAAACCGCCGGCAAATGGTTTCACCACTTGAAGGACCTCCCGGGAAAGCGCTCGTTGTCCCGAAAGGGGCGCCTTCATTTCAAGTCCTGTAAAGTACCGGATTCCGTTACGCGCAAGACCGCGAACCAGCCCGAAACCTCCTTTTTTCTTCGGAGAGGGAAAGCAGGCCACAGTCATGTCCGCCTCGCCTCTGAGCACGGGAAGAATAAGGTCGCGCGCGAACGCCGCGCTTTCACCTAAATCGGCGTCCAGGAGAAGCACAACATCTCCTGCAGCAACCGATAACCCGCTGTTCATGGCTGCTCCTTTGCCTTGGTTGACGTGAAGCCTTACGACTTTGGCACCCGCTTCCGCAGCCAGGGTTGAGGTCTCATCCCCGGAAGCGTCGTCGACCACAACGATCTCGGTAACTTCGGGTATCGTTTTAACGGCTGCCACCGTTTCCTGGATATGAGCCGATTCGTTGTATGCCGGAATGATTACCGATACCGTTTTTAACTCATTTGCCATTTCACTTCGCACCACCTGTTGGGAAAGGTGGGATAAGCCGTTTTGCGGATGGTTTTGTCCCGTAATGTCCCGGCTGGCCGGCCAGCGCTAAAACCAGCGCTATTCGGCCACAAGGTGTATCGATGTTGTCAACAGTAGTAATCTTCCGCTTTTGGTATTCTTTAATACATGCGCCGTTATCAAGCGTTTCTTCAACTCCCGCGACTCTTACCTCTTCTTGAAGAAGCCCGTCAATGAGATTAAGGTCGACTCGGGAAACACGACTAATTTCTGATCCTTCCGTGCCGCCGACAATGATAGCAGCAGTGACCGGCATGTTGTAATTTCCGGAATATGTAGCCAGACCTACCGATTTTAAATAATCAATCAAAGCCGGGTTCTGGCCTGTAGCGACGGCTCTGCCAAGTTCGCGGGCAAGTCTGGCCGTTAGGTCTTCAGGCTTTTTTTCAGGCCAGCCAAAATCCTGTCTGAACTGTTCCAGGAGGTTGGTTACGTTGAGACCGTTTGTCAGGGTGATGACCGGCTCCACCACGGCCCCGGCCGTTTTCAGATCATCGAGCATCTCCTGGGAGGCCGCGCCTCCAACCTCGAAAACCGCAACTCTGATATCTTTCAACTGTCCGGCGGCGGCGAAGGGGACAACCTCCCCCGCGAAAAGGTGAAGCATCTTGTTCTCCGCTTCGATCTGGTCAGCGCGTTGTTGAACCTTTACATTTTCCATTCTTAGCCCGTTTAACTGCTTTTCCAACCGGTCTCCCAGTTGAACTTGCTGTTTTACGATCGCTTCGCTGCCGACCATCGTCGTTCCGATGAGGATTCCGAGGCCCAACATTAAGAAAACCGCGACCAGCGTAATGATATGGTAGCGGAAATCAATAATCATGTATTATTCTCCCTTTTTATAAAAAAGAGTAACATAAGCAATCAACTTTTCTGCGATTCAAAGCCCTAAAAGCATACGGAACTGGATGATGACCAGTTTCATGAGCTGCCTGATGGGAGGAGAAATCACCGCTACCGCCGCAAAAGGTAAAAGGGCGGCGGCAATGACCTGTGCTAAATAGCGTACTTTTACCCTGCTCCGGTACAGTCTGGAAACCCCTTTGGCGTCAACAAGTATGGAACCTACCTTCAGCCTGACGAGGAAGGTGCTTCCCATCCCTCGCCTGCCCTTTTCCAGAAAATCGAGGACGTTCGAATGCGTGCCGACAGCAACGATAAGGTTTGCGCCTTTCTCGTAAGCCAGCAACATTGCCACGTCCTCGCTTGTCCCCGCCATTGGCAGTACGGACGCGGATAAACTCATTTTTCTTACCCGTTCAAGCCCTGGGGCTTTACCATCGGCGTAAGCGTGAACCACAATCTCTTTTGCTTCTTTCAGGGCGGTGTCACTCACGCTGTCCATGTCACCGATTACCACATCCGGGTGGTAACCGAATTCCATAAGGGCGTCAGCACCGCCGTCAACGCCGACCAATACCGGGTGCATCTCATGAATATAAGAACTTATGGCACGCAGGTCTTCCTTGTAGTTATACCCGCGAACCACGATCAAAACATGCTTTCCCTGGAATTTTGTCTTTAATGGAGGCATCTCTATCTTTTGAGCCACAAGCTCAATCTCATCACGGGCGTATGACAGGGTGTTGTCAACAAAAGACCTGAGAACCTCGCCCAGACGGTTCTTGGCTGTCTCCATCGCCGCCCTTATCTTTTCACTGTCGAGATATTCACCGCGCAGCGCGAGGCCGTTCAGGTAAACGGTATCGTCCTTTATTACTATCTCTGTTCCTTCCGGAATTTTCATTATTTCCGGTCCGATGTTGTCAATGATCGGTATGCCGGCCTCCACCAGCATCAGCGGCCCTTCGTTCGGGTAATCCGTTGAGAGTGAGGTTTCGGCGTTAAGAACAAACTTGCAGCGTGCCTCAATGAGCCCTTGCGCTGCAAGCTTGTCAATTCCATTATGACTTATGATTGCGATCTCGTTTGGTTGGAGCCTTTGAATTAGATTCTTGGTTCGCCGGTCGACCCGTACCCGACCCCTAATCGCCATCAGTACGCCACCTTATTTTCTTATACATTGACCATATATTATTTTTCCCGTTTTAGTCAAGGACAAGTGTTGCATCCAAACGACTCTCCCTTTAATCATTTATTGCACAACATAAAACTCTAACCAAACGGTCAGGCTCTTAACTTACCCTTGATTCAAGACGCAATTTGTCGGCAATCATGGCTATGAACTCTGAATTGGTTGGTTTTCCTTTGGCCATATTAACGGTGTAACCGAAAAACTTCGATATGGCTTCGACGTTTCCCCTGTCCCATGCAAGCTCAATAGCATGCCGTATAGCCCTTTCCACCCTGCTCGGGGTAGTATTGTACTTCTGGGCTATCATCGGGTAAAGCTCCTTGGTAATGCCGCCAAGGAGGTTGATCTCGTCCACCACCATCAAGATTGCATCCCGCAGATAATGGTAGCCTTTGATATGCGCCGGAACCCCTATTTCGTGAATGATGTTTGTAACGGCCATATCGAGGTTCCTGGGTTTGGAAGGCACAATGAAAGGAGTCTTGGTTGAGACGCCGTCGCCCAGTTGTCTGATCCGGCTGGCCAGTACGGAAAAATTGAAAGGTTTCACAATGTAGTAGTCTGCACCTAGTTCGACGGCACGCTGGGTTATAGCCTCCTGGCCCAACGCGGTAAGGACGATAATCTTTGGGCGATAGGGAAGCGTGTTCCCGACGAATTTTTCCAGAACCCCTATGCCATCGAGGTGCGGCATAATGATATCAAGAATAACTACATCCGGGTGGGTTTCTTCAATAACCTCGACAGCTTCCAATCCGTTATAAGCAACCCCTACCAGTTCAAAGTCGGGTTGTTGATTTAGGAAATCTTTCAGGAGTTCACAAAACTCCCTGTTGTCGTCAGCAAGAACAACACGCACGGTCTTGCCTATCAAATCGAATACCTCCCTTTTTTAAACCTTTAGCGTTATCTAGTTAAAGTAAGAATTCGCCATTCGGAAAAAATATCCTTCCCGAAGCCCAAAAAACTTTTCTCGGGCAAAAGCAGCCATTTACCAAATCACGACTCGATGCTAGGTTTTAAGGCAGGCAAGAAACGAACCGTATACAACTTTGTCAAACGGTTTTCCGCCGACCCTTTGAGGTAAGATTCCGCTTTCACGGATCATTCGTTCCGCGAATATCCCATACCCCCTTTCCGGATTGCTGATGAATACGTGTGTAACGGCTCCAGCCAATCGTCCGTCCTGGATGATCGGGCTGCCGCTCATCCCCTGGACAATACCGCCTGCGACACGTATCAATCTCGGATCGGTAACCCTTATGATTATGTCCTTCCTCCCGGAACGGTTGGCGGTATTTACTCGACTGATTTCGACCTGAAAGCTTTCCAACCGGTTTCCGCTTATCACCGTGAGCATCGTTGCCTTGCCCGGATGTACCTGGTGAACGAGGGCAACCGGAATCGTCGATTTGCAAATCGGGTGTTCCGGGATCCGGTCCAAACGACCAAATATACCGTACTGAGTGTTTTGTTTAATTGTACCCGATAAAGACGAATTTTGGGTAAAGAACCCGATTTTTTCTCCGGGTTTGCCGCGCTTTCCCGGCCGAATTCCCTGGATAAAAGCCTCGATTATACAACCGTCGGCCAGTTCCATCGGGCGTGAAGCGCTGTTATTGGCAACAACGTGGCCAAGGGCGCCGTATACCCTGGATGCGGGATCGTAAAAAGTAAGCGTTCCTACACCGGCCGTCGAATCCCTTATTAATAAACCTACACGGTAACATCCTGCCGTGCTGCAGAAAGCCGGTTTAACTGCAAAACGCAACGTTTTACCATTTCTCTTGACTTCAAGACTTACCTTGCGTCTTTCTTTCCCTGCGCGGGAAACCGCGTCTTTTACAACCTTGTCACTGGTTACAGGATTTCCGTCTATGCGCGTTATTATGTCGCCGGGGATTAAACCGGCATCCGCAGCCGGCTTTATTTTTAAGCCATCTTCGTTCGTAACCTCCGTTACACTGACGATTACAACACCCTGAGTATGCAGTAGTACCCCCACCGCCTGCCCGCCGGGATAGACCCGTAACTCAGGTTGTATGTCCACGACCACCGTCCGAAGCGGCAGAAAACCATGATAAGATACTCGTGCGTGAAATCTGCCGGGCACGGCGGCTTCCAATTTTTCGTACAATAAAGGATCATGAACGATATCGTAACCTTCGGGGACTAGCACTAAGTGTTTTTTGAGAAATTCGGGGAAGGCCTCGGCGAAATTAAAAAACTCACCGACTGTGAGGCTTTGCCTTACGGGCCAGAATGCGGCTGTTAGATAAGTAGAAATAATGAAGAAGACGAAAAAGAGAAATAATGCGAGACGACGTGCTTTCTGCGACAACGATACCCCTCCGGGCATTTAAAATACCCGGCAAGGTTGACCTTTATGCTCCTGATGGAATGATGGGCACCATTATTCTGTATTCTGTATTCTGACTACTACATTCTTTCCGCCAACAGCTTAATTGCATGCTCGCGAGCTGTATCGGGAGAGCCTCCTACAAGCCGGGCGAGTTCTTTTAACCTGTCTTCCTCTTGAAGGGGAACGACTCTAATGATCGCACGACCGTCTAAGACCTGCTTACAAATCAGATAATGAGATCTTCCTCTCGCGGCTACGATAGCCTGGTGTGTGATGCACAACACCTGCCGATGCCTGGAGATAAACTCCAATCTCGTCGCTACCGCTTCGAGCGCCTGGCCGCTGATTCCTGTGTCCACCTCATCCAGAAAAAGTGTTTCTACCCGCTCATTGGCGGCGGTAAGAACCTTTAACGCGAAAAACACCCGCGCGGCTTCACCGCCGGAAGCGATACGCGCCATCGGCTTTACTGGTTCACCCGGGTTGGGTGAGAAATGAATTTCAACTTCTTGCACGCCTCTTTGGTTGGGAGTTTCCACGGCGGGAGAAAAAACAACCTTGAACAGTGTTTTTCCCATCGCCAATTTTGTTAGTTCCGCAGTCATCTCGTTTTCGAGGCGCCGGGCGGCTTCTTCTCTCAGCGTTTGCAACCGCCGGGCTTTATTCGCCCATTCTTTTTCCAAACGGTCCGCCTCTGCTTGCAAATCCGATGCTTCCGCTGCTTCACGTTCCAACTCCTCTAACTCTTTCGAGGCTTTTCCCCGGTAAGCCAAAATCTCGTCAATGTTTTCGCCGTATTTACGCCGGAGTCTGTCTATAAGATCAAGGCGGGATTCAATGGCATCGATCCGGTGCGGGTCGTATTCGGCTTGATCGACCAGCCGTTCCAACTCCCGCGCCGCTTCAACCAGGAGATTTGTTGTTTCCTTTAGGCCGACGGCGAAAGTTTCCAGCTGGCGCCGGTAACCGGTGATTTCTGTTACGATGGCGGCAGCTTCGCCGACAATCTCCACCGCTGAACGGTCTTCACCGCTTAGCAGCATTTGACCGCGGAGTGCGAGTTCTTTCAGTCGGGCCGCATTCTTCAGCCATTCACGTTCGTCATGAAGCTCCTCGACTTCGCCGACTCGCAAGGCGGCCTGGTCAATCTCCGCAACCTGAAAGCGAAGAGTATCGGCACGCCTCAACCTCTCGCGGCCTGCAATTGTTTCAGCTTCGGCATTTTCCTTTATTTCCTGCCAACGCCGGTAAACTTGTGCCAATTCAAGACGTGCAGGTATAAGGCCGGCAAAGGTGTCGAGCAGTTCCTCCTGTTTTGCTGGAAGGTAGATTTCTTGTTGCTCGCCTTGAATCAGGAAGTCAATGAGTTCGCCTGCGGCTTCACGGCATAACGTGAGTGGCACTGCACACCCGTTGATACGGCTTAAGCTTTTACCCTGCCGGTAGAGCTCCCGGCGGAAGATAAGGCAACCTTCTTCGAGTTCAATACCATGCCGGGCAAGGCAATCAGGAATCCTGTCGGTCATAAAAACCGCTTCAATTGAAGCGTTGCCGGCGCCTGTGCGAATGTATTCAGAGGTTGCTCTTTTCCCCAGTACCAGTTCAAGAGCTTCAAGAATGACCGATTTCCCGGCGCCCGTTTCACCGGTAATTACATTCAACCCCGGACCGAGCTCGAGTGTCAGGTCTTCAATTAAAGCGATGTTCTTTATAGTAAGCGTGTGGAGCATTTTATTCTTTATCTCCGGAAACCAGGGATTTAAGCCGCTGGCGCACGGCGGCAGCCTTGCTGCGGGATTTCACGATTATCAGAAAGGTATCATCCCCGGCTACAGTTCCCATGACACCGGACCAACCCGCATGATCGACGGCGGAGGCTACCCCCTGGGCAGTGCCGGGAAGGGTTTTTACGACCACCAGGTAGTCGGTGCTGTCCACGTAAACCACAGCATCACGTATCAAACGGCGCAGCCGTTCTTCTTCCCTTATGTTCCGGACCCGGGATTCCGGGGTGACGTAACGGATTCCATTATCGGCTGCAACCTTAATCAGGCCGAGTTCCCGTACGTCTCGTGAAACCGTCGCCTGGGTAACATTGAAGCCTGCTTCCGAAAGCGCCTTGACCAACGCTCTCTGGCTGTCTATAGAGCGCTCTTTGATTATTTGAAGGATCAGATTATGCCTTGTGAGTTTCATTTGCCTCCCTCCTCCCAGCAAACTAATCCTCCAACCCTTCTAGCTGCAGCTTTTTTCGTAAAATGGTGTAAAAACTTTTCTCGGAAACACGGATAAGCTTCAGCTGGTTTGAATAGCGTTTAATAACGACAATATCTCCTGCCAGGAGCGGAATACTCTCGTGCCCGTCAACAGTCAAGCTGTTGCCTGCCACGCTTGTTTCAAGAAAAACCTGAACGACGGCGTCGGCATTAATCACCATTGGGCGGACAATGAAGGAATGAGGACAGATGGGGGTAAGTATGATTGCCCCGATCACCGGCTCTATCACCGGCCCGCCTGCGGAAAACGAATAGGCGGTTGACCCCGTGGGAGTCGAAACTATGATTCCGTCGCCTTTAAACTTCATGACGCGGTGGCCGTCAACACGCACCTCAAGGCGGCAGGGACGGCTCAACGCTCCCCGGCCGACCACGCAGTCGTTAAGACAGACCACCTCCTTGACGGTTGTTCCTGCTCTTTCTAATCTACCGATCAAAAGGAGACGGTCTTCAATCCGGTAATTCCCGTTGAGGATCTTTTCAAGGCCGGGGTATAATTCCTCCGTGTTCAGCTCTGTTAGAAATCCCAGTCCGCCGAGATTGATGCCCAAAACGGGGATGTTGCGGAAAGCGGCTACCTGTACGGTGGAAAGGAGTGTCCCGTCACCTCCCAGACAAAAGAGACAGTCCGCAAGCTCGCTCAATTCCTCCCTGCTTACGCCGCTCCCTCCGACCAGCGGGGCATGGTCGTTAAGAAGTAAAACCCGAATCTCCCGGTTGGTAAGATAGCCGACCATTCCCCTGGCTACATCGGCTACACTTTCGCCTAAAGTAGGATTAATTAAGAGGCCGACTGTTTTTATTTCCATCGCGTTGCCACCCATATTCCCATGATAAAACCCGCGACAAAACCGACCGCGATTAAGTACCATTTTGATTGATTAGCGAAAGGTGTGTCAATCTCCACCCGGGAGATTTTACCGGTGTCACCGTTTACCAAAAGCATACCGCCGGCTTTGAACGCCAGGAAGTATTCCAGGAGTTGACGCCGGAGTAAGGGCTGCGGCAAAGCCGCCTTGCCGGTTTTTACTTCCGCCACATACCGGTAACCGCCGCGCGTTACGATGGCGTCTGCTTTAACATAGCTTGCATGAGTTTCCCCGTCAATGGTTATCTTTATGGGGACCTTTTCTTGCAGGCCCACAATATTATACCCGGCACGCTCGAGGAAATGCCGCGCCCGGTCTTCTCCACGCCGGGCAAGCATGGCGCGCCGCCGGGATATGTGGCGCCGCCGGGCCTTGGCGAGACGCCAGAAGAGGTAGATTCCTATAATAGCGCCTAAAACAACATACCCAAGTGAATCCATGGTTTTCCCCATTTTTAGCCCGCAAATTCCTTAAGTCCAATTTGTTAAAGAGCATCTTGTGTGCAAGGAAAAATCTTTGAAATAACTGTCAGCCGCTGTTCCGGAAATGATCCCAGGCTCGGGTCACCACTTCTTCGGCGCTTCCCTGCCATGTTTGGCCGGGAACCTTATCGAAATATAAAAAGAATTCGATGTTTCCTTCCGGTCCTTTAAGAGGCGAAAAAGTCAAACCGAGCACTTCCCAGCCTAGATTGCGTACGAAGCCAACAATCTCATTACAGACGGCGATCTGGGTTGCGGGATCCTTCACAACCCCTTTCTTTCCGACCTTACCGCGTCCCGCTTCAAACTGCGGCTTGATTAAAGCCAGGCCACGCCCCGCCGGCGTCAAAAGCCGACCCACTACCGGAAAAACCTTTTTCAGGGATATAAAACTGACGTCGATGGTGGCGAAATCCGCCGGTTCGTCCAGTTGTGATGGTTCCAGATAGCGAATGTTTGTTCGTTCCATAACGGTGACACGCGGGTCATTCCGGAGTTTCCACGCCAGTTGCCCGTAGCCGACATCTATAGCAATAACGCGTCTGGCGCCTTCTTCCAAAAGACAGTCTGTGAAACCTCCGGTAGAAGCGCCCACATCGATTACAACCAAACCGGCAAGGTCAGGTTGAAAAACCTTCAGCGCATGGGCCAGTTTCAGACCGCCGCGGGAAACATAAGGAACCGCTCCGCCGCGGATCTCGATTACATCATTGATGTTTACCGAGTGTCCCGGCTTCAGGACTCTATGGCCGTTAATCATGACCGAGCCGCCGATTATCGCTGCCTGCGCCCGTTCCCGGGTTGCGAAATAACCGTTTTTAACCAAAAACACATCGAGGCGGTTCCGGGGTGCCGTCATGTGCCTTTGACCGCCACCTTCAAACGGCGTCTGGGTTGTGTTACCGCCGTTACGATTCCCTCGGGGGTAAGACCGTATTTTTCCCTTAACAATTTAGGAGCGCCGTGCTCCACAAAGGTATCATTGATCCCGAGACGGACGAGTTCAACGTTGCCGAGTCCGTTGTCCATTAGAAGTTCCGCTACCGCGCTGCCGAAACCGCCTGCCAGAATGCCTTCTTCTATTGTTACAACGCGCTGCGTCTGTCGTGAAAATCGCAGGAGCAAGGCGGTATCGAGAGGTTTTACGAAACGCACGTTAATAACCGCGGCCTCTATTCCCTGCTGCGCGAGTTTATCCGCGGCTTCCATGGCGGCCCCGACCATATGTCCCACCGCAAAAAAGCTGACATCCTTACCGTCCCTTAAAACGAGGGACCGGCCGTACGGAAGAATCTGCAACTCCTGGTCCAGAAGACAACCGGTGCCGCTGCCGCGGGGGTAGCGAATGGCGCAGGGTCCGCAGCAGGCGAGCGCGGTTTTCAACATGTGCCGCAACTCATTTTCGTCCTGGGGAGCCATTATCGTCATGTTTGGTATCGACCGGAGATAGGCCAGGTCGAATATGCCTTGATGAGTAACGCCGTCTTCGCCGACAAGACCGCCACGGTCAAGAGCGAAGAGCACAGGTAGCCGCTGGAGACAAACATCGTGGATTATCTGGTCGTAAGCGCGCTGCATGAAGGTTGAATAAATGGCCACGACCGGACGCCAGCCCCCGACAGCCAGACCGGCGGCCATGGTTACCGCATGCTGTTCGGCAATACCGACGTCGAAAAACCGGTGCGGAAAACGTTTTGCGAAAGACTTAAGACCTGTGCCCGTAGGCATAGCAGCAGTGATCGCAATAATCCGGGGGTCCACTTCGGCGAGTTTTAAAAGGGTTTCTCCGAAAACATCCATGTATGACAACCGGTCGGAACGCTTGACCTCGCCGGTCTGGACATCGAAAGGTCCCACGCCGTGAAAAAGGTCGGGGTCCGCCTCCGCCGGTGCGTATCCTTTACCCTTTCGTGTAGCCACGTGCACCAGTACCGGCCCTTTTAAGGTCTTAGCTTTTTCGAAGGTGTCCGCCAAAGCCGCTATATTGTGGCCTTTAACCGGTCCAAGATAAGTGTAGCCCAGTTCCTCAAAAAACATCCCGGGTACGACCAGATATTTCACACTGTCTTTCAGGCGGTCAAGTATACGCAGCATTTTAGGTCCGATCGCCGGTATCCTCTGGATAAGCCCCTCGACCTCTTCGCGGGAGCGGTGGTACATCCTGTCCGTTCTGAGACGCGTAAGGTATCCGGAAAGCGCTCCGACATTTTTGGCGATGGACATTTCGTTGTCGTTCAACACAACTATGAGATTCGCCTTAATGTGTCCGGCGTGGTTTAACGCTTCCAACGCCATCCCGCCTGTTAACGCACCGTCGCCGATTACCGCAATCACCTGGTAGTTATCCTGATTAAGATCACGGGCTTTGGCCAGACCCAGCGCCGCCGAGATGGAGGTGCTTGCATGTCCGGTACCGAAAACGTCATAGACGCTTTCTTCGCGGGAAGGAAAACCGCTTATCCCCCCCTTTTGTCTGAGCGTGGAGAAGCCCTCGCGGCGGCCGGTGAGTATTTTATGAACGTAGCACTGGTGTCCCACATCCCAGATAATCTTGTCTCTGGGAGCGTTGAAAACGCGATGAAGCGCCAGAGTAAGTTCAACGACCCCCAGATTGGGCGCAAGATGACCTCCGGTTTCCGCAACGGTGTCAATGATCAGCCTGCGAAGTTCATCTGCCAGTATTACCAACTCATCCGGGGTTAAGTTCCGCAAATCTTCCGGTTTATTTACCTGTTCAAGAACGCCCAAGCTTTCGCACCTTCTTATCAAAAGATTTGTTCCTGGACCATTTAAATGAAGTTATTAGTCGGTTATATCTCGCAATTAAGCGTCCCGTTAAAAAAATAACCTGGTTTGCGCGCGTCACTGCCACCCGTTTGCCCATAGCCTTGCCGGCCACGGTAACAGCGGCAATTACTGCGGTTACCAGGATGTTCAGCCATAGTTCGCTGGACTTTGGAAATATCAGCAACACCCGCGCCATAATGGAAATACCGAGCGCTCCGGCAACGGTGCCGCTAATATCGCCTACAACATCATTGGCAAAATTTGCCACCTTGTCCGCGTTTTTGATTAACGCCAGGCCTTCCTGGGCGCCGGTCACCTTACGGGCAGCCATTGCGTTAAACGGAGCTTCCGAAGCCGCTGTTGCCGCGACGCCGACTATATCGAAAACAACGTTAACCGAGACTATGAAAAACAGGAAACCAACTGCTACCCACAAGATCTGCACTTGACGTACAAAGGTTTCGGATATAAAGGCAAAAAATATTGTAGCAATAAAGGTCCATATCAGAACTTTTAGCACATGCCGGATATGAGAGCGCCGGGGTTGGCGATACGGCAAACAAATCTCACCCCAAGCCATTAAAAAATACAATATTGCATGGGTAAGTGACAGCACCGCAAGTAAACGCTGTGACTTAGGTCCAGTAGGGTTTCCCGAACAGCCCACCGGCCGTCGCCGTGCCGGCGGTTTCCCTTTAAGGGCGCTCCCGGCGCGTCGCCGCAACCGGGACTGGATTACCACTAAGTCCACACTTTAATCCCTGCCATGCCCCGGAATACTCCGGACAGCCTAGGGGTTTTCCCCGGCAGGATCATTCTCTCCCTAGCCTCTTTTGCAACCAGGGTTTCAGGCTAGCGGCATTTTGGGCACGGGCCCGTGCTCAAAATCCGCATTGTTCAGCATCCACCCTGCTCACTCAAGGCAGGCTACACTGCACGCAGCTTTCACCACGTACAGGTTCTATCCCAAGCCATAGACTAAGGCTTAGCCCACGTACTTGGGTCTCCGCGGCGGCAGGGTCAACGCCCGCATGCCTTTGCGGCTCGCCCTCCCGCCTTAACTCCCAGTACCAGCCCCCGGCTGGGCGCCGGCAGCCAGCACCAGGAACTTCATCGATGTGCCCTTGACGGATTTTTAGCCCCGTCTTCGAAAGAGATGTCCTGACTAGGATACTGCATCACTCACCCATGCTACGCAAGCCATATTACAATTCATGTACCCCGTAGGGCGCGGCGATAAGCTGCGCATAGCCGCGTCATCCGGACGGAGCCGAATCCTCACGTACTACCCGGTACGCTCCGGTTCGTCTCCGCCGGTATTCCTTGCTCTGCTTGCTTCTCACCGCGTTCCGCAATGTGATGCGACTGGGTGAATAATTACAATACTATATCATCATATCATACCGTAACCTTAAGAACAAATCCCGTCCAATTCCCGGGATTTGCCTTAAGGATTAACCTGAGCAGTTATATGTATTTACTACTTAATATTCGCGGGATATAATGAATTGTGCAGCTTCTCGCAAAAAATCAGCAGAGACATCAAAGTTCTTTAACGCCTCTATCGCAGCCGACGCGGATTCTTTGGCGCGTTTACGAGCCGCGGGTAGACCGTAAACGCCGGGATAGGTCAACTTCTTTTTTTGAGCGTCGCCGCCGACTCCCTTTCCCGTTTTTGCTGTTTCGCCAACAACATCGAGAATATCGTCCGTAATCTGGAAGACCAGCCCGATTTCACTTGCGTAACGGGTTAAATCGGCAAGCTGGCTGTCCGACGCCCCCGCCAGAATGGCCCCGGCGCGTACGGACGCTATAAAAAGCGCCCCCGTCTTGCGCCGGTGAATCTCTTCAACGAGTTGGGGAGCAACGCCCGTACCAACCGTGGATATATCAAGCACCTGCCCGCCTACCATCCCACTCGTGCCTATGGCCTCGGCGACCTCTATCAACACGCGGATTCCTTCGGCGGGGGAAACCCTGCCCGCTGTTACTGCACGGGCCAACAGTTCAAAACCGAGTGTCAGAAGCGCATCCCCGACCAGGATTGCGATTGCCTCGCCAAAAACCTTGTGGTTTGTCGGCCTTCCCCGCCTCAGATCGTCGTTGTCCATAGCCGGCAGGTCGTCGTGAACCAGTGAATAACAGTGGATGAGTTCAATGCCACAGGCGGCAAGGATTACGTCATCCGCGGCGCCGCCGCATGCTTCCGCTGCACCGATAACCAGCGCCGGACGAAGACGCTTGCCGCCGGACAGCACACTGTACCTCATTGCCTGGTGAATAACACCGGGTGGTGTCAATTCGGGGGGGAGATACCGGTCGAGATTCTGGTCAACAAGACGAGCTTTCGCAGTAAGGGCAGCTTTAAAGTTCATTTTTCGCTTCTCTTTTTTGCGGAGTTTCTGCCTGGGTTGGTCCGCTGTTGTTGTCTTCCAGTAAGAGGTAAAGTTTCTGTTCCGCTTCGGAGAGAAGCGTCCGGCAACGCTTGACCAGTCCCATACCTTCTGAAAACCGGGCCATGGCTTTATCCAGGTCAAGATTGCCGCTTTCAATTTCCCTTACTATCGTCTCGAGACGTTCAAGGCTTTCTTCAAAAGAAATGGAATCTTCCGTCGACACTTACCGCACTCCTCGGACGCCGTTGAATTTGGAGGTGAATCAAGTTTAACAAAAGTATAGCATAACGTTTTTGAAAGTAAAGGTATCAGCCTTGAATTACATCAATCCTTAAGAATTGCGTAAAAAGACTAATACCTTCTTTTCTGCCGCTCATAAATACAACGAATCATCTGTTATACTTCTTTTTCTTTCAGGGTCCGAAGTTGTCGGCGGTAAATCGAACGGATATCTTCAAAGACGGCCCTGTATACGTCACTGGCGTAATCAGGATATGTCCACGGCCAGGGGTGAAAACGCCCTTTCTGAAAGTAAAGGGCAACCTCCGCAAAGATCCCGTCACCGATGTAAACACGGTGGACGTTGTCTTTCGTAGTAGCCAGTACCAACTTCGCCAGGCTGACATACCCGGGATCGATGTTTACCTGTCTTCTTTCTTCGACGCGCCAGCGATCCTCTATCCCGATCGTAAAACGTTTCAGCGACTGCAGTTCCGACTGGTCCATGAGCCGGGGAAAGGAATAGACGCGCCTTACCAGTCCTGAGCCCATTTCCTTTTCATAATATGCCGTCTGATGAAAACTGATAAGCTGACTGATGTAATCCGGCTTGCCCAGGCGTTCGCTTAGCGCTTCTTCAACTTTGCCGAATAAGGAATCGATACCCGTAAAGATGCTGATTACCGGTTTCACCGGTTCAGGCATTCGAGCCATATTAAAAATAGGTCCGACGTCCGAGGTCCGACGTGCGACGTCGGGAACAAGGAAACAGACCGATATCACTAGATAGAGCCGCTTGCGGCATGGGCAATTCCTCCAAAAAACATAAGTCAAAGCCATTAGTCAGTAGTCATCCAGCACTCAACTCTGCGTTTAAAAGGAAGACATCGTTCTCAAAGTTGCATACCGCTGAACGATTTGCTGATAATCACCGGCTTGAGTGGTGGAAGTAGCTGGAATACGAAAGGCCTTAACTGCTGTGTTCTGGATTCCTAGTTCTGTATTCTAACTTCTGACTTCTGACTTCTACATTCTGTATTCTACCTTCCGAATTCTGCACTACTGACCTGAGAGGCGATCCGAGACTACCGCAGCCGTGCGTGCTTTGATCGTTGCGGCTTTAGCGCTGAGATCCCTACGTTCGGCAAGGGCCTTTTCGACATAGCCGGCGTCTTTAATTGAAGGAACATTAATATCCACGTTTAAAAGGGCGGCGTTGAGCGCCGCCTCGGCAAGAAAAGCGGCCACTCCGGCGTCACTTACCGCGCCTTTGTTTCCCTTTAACGCGGCATTTTCGGCCAGTTCCAACACCTCAAAACAGGCTCTTGCGATCGCCAGCGGGGTATCCGTAGCATTCTTTAAGGCTTCTTGCATCCGCCGGGCCCTTTCAGCTTTTTGCTCCTCGGTGTCCCTGGGAAGTTTAAAGACCGCCATAAAACCGCCAAAGGCTGCGATATCGGCGGCTACCAGTTCCTCGAACCGGTTCATAAGGGCGGTGGTCTTCTCCAGCATTGCCTTCATCTCTGACTCCACGTCCCGGTATTTATCTTTGCCGACGGTGAGACTGGCTACCATCGAAGCCATGGATGCGGCGAGAGAACCGCAAAGCGCGGCAATGCTTCCCCCGCCGGGGGTAGGAGCGCTCGATGCCGCCTCTTTCAAGAACTGTTTGATACTCCAGTCAAAAATTTGACCCATATAACCCCCTCCGCAAGTCTTTACTCGTAACTTATTTTGTAACTATTCAGGCACGGGTTTCACGGTCCGAATTCAGAAGTCAGTAGCCAGAATCCAGAATCCAGAATTGATACGGGTTAGCCGAAATGTGAACCTGCTTTGGATTCCTGAGAATGAAACGAAACATTCATGATCTTACGGCTCACACAGTAGGACGAAAATCGTACTTTAGTGTAAAAAGCCTGATACTTGGTAGTATGCGATGGACTATCTACCAAGACGTTCCAGAGTTTTTGTTTTATTCTGACTACTGAATACTGTCCAGCACTCAAACCGGTATTCGCCAAGATGCCGTTTGGCAGTATCTTTACCTTCGAAAAAACGTTGTCCTATATATCAGAGTTGAGTGCTGGATGAATTCTGACCTTGAATATATACCTTATTTTCACGCCAGCCATGATAGGCTTACCGGGTTCCCTGAAGCGCTATCGCCTTTAAAACATTTTTCATTATGATCGTCGTCGTCAGGCTGCCGACACCGCCGGGAACAGGTGTGATATAACCGGCTACTTCCTGCGCTCTTTCAAAATCCACGTCGCCGCAGATCCCTTTTTCCGCCGGGTTGATGCCTGCGTCTACCACTACAGCGCCGGGTTTCAGCATATCCGCGGTGATGAGTCCCGCGCGGCCGGCGGCTGCCACCAGGATATCGGCCTGGCGCGTGTGGTGCGCTACATCTTTTGTTCGTGTATGGCAGATCGTAATTGTGGCGTTTCGTCTCAGCAGCATAAGGATCAGCGGACGCCCTACCGTCTCGCCGCGCCCTACTAAAACCGCGTGTTTGCCGGCCATTTCGATCCCGTAGCGTTCCATGATTTCAATGCAACTTTGAGGAGTAGCCGGGAAAAGACCTTCCTCCCCCGCCAGAAGCCTCCCGCGGTTCACGGCCGTCATCCCGTCCACGTCCTTTAGAGGGGAAAGGGCGTCGAGAACCCGCCATTTGTTAATATGCTTCGGTAAAGGAAATTCCACCAGTATGCCGTGGACGGACTGATCCGTGTTTAGTTTTCCCAGCAGGTCTATCACCTCGGCCTCCGGGGTGCTTTCGGGAAGGTGATGAAGTTCGTAATCCATATTTACGCCAGCGCAGGCCTTTCCTTTGGAACGCGCGTATACAACAGAACCAGGATCGTCTCCCACCAGAACAGCTGTGAGTTTTGGCTTAACCCCGCTTGCGGCAAGCTTTTCAACCTCCGCTTTTATCTCCTCTTTTATTTGCGCCGCCAGGGTCTTGCCGTCAAGAATAACCGCCATAACCGTACCTCCTTCCAGACTATTTCAGAAAGTTTAGCCCCGGGTGACACCGTTTGTAAACGCCCGAAAGGTAAATGGAACAAAAGCCTTACCTAAAGGCAGCATGACCCCGTCAACTGCAGTCGTACTATTCAGGTGTCCCGGTCGTCTGGCGCGGCGATATGCTGCGCATGGCTTTCGCGCTCTTCTTGCATCTCGCCGCCCAGCACTCAACACACCCGATAACGATGGCATATGTCTAAGCCTTAGGATATTTGAGTGCTGGGTCAGCGAAACTCTAAGCGGCTGAATAGTTACCTGCAGTCTTCCACCTTGCAGGAGAGCCGCCCGTGACTGAGCAGCACCTCCACGGCTTCCCCTTTTAAGACCTGTCTGGAATCCGTAATCACCTCGCCGGTGGTGGCCCGGCGACAGATGCTGTACCCGCGTGACAGGGTTCCTGCAGGATTGATGGCCTCCATCCTTGCTTGCAAAACAGCCAGATGCTTCTCTGTTTTGTCAAGAATACCGCGCATCCTGTATTCAAGACGGGCGGCAAGGCCGTCAACCGTTTGTGCCGCCCCGCCGTACATTGTTTCCCAGGGACGGCTGAAAACGCGGCTCTGACATGCCTGATTAAAGCGGAACTGTAATAGTTCGTACCGGCGGAGCACCCCTGTACGCAGCCTTTCACACAGATGATTTATGTGTTCTGAAATCTCTTCCTTATCCGGCACCGTCAGCGCAGCAGCGGCCGATGGCGTGGCGGCTCGTGCGTCTGCTGCAAGATCGGCCAGTGTAACGTCGCGTTCATGCCCCACGGCGGAGACCACGGGAACGCGGGAGGCAAATATACCTCGTACCACTAATTCCGTGTTAAAGGCGTACAGTTCTTCCAGCGAGCCGCCACCACGCCCCACGATGATTACATCAACATCCCCGTGACGATTGAGCCGCTCAAGGGCAGCGGTGATCATAAGCGGCGCTTCCTCTCCCTGCACGGTGCACGGGGCGATAACCACCTCGGCAAGAGGCCAGCGCCTGCGGATGATTTCTGAAATATCCCGGACAGCCGCCCCTTCGGAAGAAGTGGCTACCCCTATCCGGCGGGGGAAACGAGGCAGGGCGCGTTTTCTGCTCGGATCGAAAAGGCCTTCCTTTTCCAGCCGTGATTTTAATTCGCGCAGCAAGACGCTCTGTATTCCCACGCCGTCGGGCTCCATCTCGTTTACATAAAGCTGAACCTTTCCGTCACGTTCGTACAGCGATACCCGCCCCCGCACGAGAACCATCAATCCGTTTTCTATAGGAAAAGTCAGGGTTTGTACCCGTGAACGGAACATAACGGCGCGCAACTGTGTAGCCTGGTCTTTTAGAGTGAAATACAGATGTCCCGATGCCGGAATGCTTAAGTTTGAGATTTCTCCCCTTACCCAGAGGGCTCCGAGAACCGGGTCGCCGTCAAGGAGTTCCTGGATGCGCCGCGTAACTTCCGTAACCGTAAAAACCGGCATTGGACTTTCCTCCAAAAACTGTAAAACAAAAAAGGGCTATTCGCGCCCTTGGCGGTATTCCGTATGTTCTTCGGCCACTTTCCCGAGGATGCCGTTTATGAAGCGGGGTGAGTCCTCGCCGCCGTATCGCTTGGAGAGTTCCACCGCCTCATTGATGGCAACGTTGGTCGGAATGTCTTCGCGGTAAAGAAGTTCATACAACGCCAGTCTCAACAGGTTCCGGTCGACGCTGTTCATCCGTTCGAGTTTCCAATCGTGGCTCAACCGGCGAATGTTTTCGTCGATCCGTTCCTGTTTCGCGAGCGTGCCGAAAACCACGTCCCGAACATATTCTCGCTCTAAGTCCGGTATTTTCCAGTCTTCCATAGTCCGGCTTAAGGTTTCTTCGGTTTCGGCACGTCCTACGTCGATCTGAAAAAGCACTATCAGGGCCGCTTCCCTTGCTCGCCGCCGGCTCACTTATCTTTCCCTGAAGAGCCTGTCCCACAGACGGCCGAGGTCGACCTGGTCGTCAACTCTTTTCCCGACGTAGTATCCAACCCCGACGCAGATTAAGACGAAGACCGCCTTCCAGAAGCCGTAGACAACGGCAACCCAGCCGAAAGCCAGCCCGATGGCCACACCGATGATTTTACCGCGGTGGCGTTCAAAGAAATCATGATAATTCACGTCTATCTCCCGTCCTATTCGACCCTTGGCTTTGTGGTAACAATGTTTTCAACCAGAACTCTTACACTGTTAACGGAGATGCCGGTTACCTCGAGAACCTTATCCTTAACCTGTTGTTGGATATCCTTAGAAACTTCGGGGATGTTCAGGCTGGGTGTGGTCGATATTTTTACCTTAATGACTATCCCTTCGGCATCGGGAACAACCTTAGGGTGAACCTCTTTGACACCCGGGAAGTTGGCGACCACTTTGGAAACAAGGTTTTCCACGGCCGTTACCGCGATCCGCACCTGACCGAGCGGGTTGTCTTCGACCACGGCCAACTTGTCCGATCGCGGGCGGGGCTTGAGGCTGGCGTACATCAACCTCAAGCCGGCGACGAAAAGGGCGACTGCAGCGCCCAGGAGAACTGTACGCTGCTCAGGCGCCAGTATTTCCCCCATCAAATCAATAGACGGCTGCCACCTTGCAAAAATCAGAAAAATTACAAGCAGAAACGCCGTAAAAACCAAGCTGTAAATCAATAAGAGACCGCGATCAAACGGTCCCAACGGGATCACTCCCTTTAAAAGAACTTGAATTGCCGCAAATCAGCTGCGAATAAATCAGCCAGATCATGCCTCCGATCAAAGCAGTCTTAACGCAACCTTCTTTCTTCTTCCTTGGGTTCTTCCGGGAAGATTACTCCTTGCACATGTACATTCACTTCGACGACCGTGAGGCCGGTCATTTCTTCGACCGCTCTTTTGACGTTCGATTGAACCTCCGTCGCCACGTCAGCTATCCTAACCCCGAAATTAACCACGACGAAAAGGTCGACGGCCGTTTCACGTTCACCGACTTCAACCTTTACTCCCTTAGAAAGATTCTTGCGGCCCAGCATTTCTGCGATGCCGCCCACTATCCCGCCGCTCATGCCCGCGACACCGGGAACCTCCGTAGCCGCGAGACCCGCGATGATCCCAACCACTTCATTCGCAATCCGAACCGCTCCAAATTCGCCCTTAAGCTCTTGTCCGGTTCCTTCTGTCATATAAAACACCTCCTCAAGCTTTCATTAATAATACTAAATTATTTCCATCAAGGCAACTTTAATTCCTTGTTACACCTTCCTCAGCCAGGATGCGACGCTGGACGAAATTAGTGTATACCTCTCCACGCCTGTAGAAAGCGTTCCGCAGCACGCGCTGGTGGAAAGGAATGGTCGTGGCCACGCCTTCTATTTCGAACTCTTCCAGCGCGCGCTCCATCCTGACCATGGCCTCTTCACGGTTACGTCCCCAGGTGATAAGTTTGGCGATCAGTGAATCGTAGTATTGTTGAATAACGTAACCCGGATACACGGCGGTATCCACCCTCACCCCGGGCCCGCCCGGCGGCAGGAAAGACGTGACCTTTCCGGGACAGGGGGTGAAGTTCCGGGACGGATCTTCAGCGTTTATCCGGCACTCGATTGCCCAGCCGTCGATCTTGATGTCCCCCTGCTTGAACCGTAAGGTGTCGCCTGCGGCGATCCTGATCTGTTCCTTCACCAGGTCCCGGCCCGTTACCATTTCCGTCACCGGGTGTTCAACTTGAATCCTGGTGTTCATCTCGATGAAATAGAAGTTGTTGTATTTGTCAAGCAAGAACTCTACCGTTCCGGCGTTGTAATAGCCTGCGGCGCCGGCGGCTTTTACCGCGGCTTCGCCCATTCTCTTGCGGAACGCGGGACTGATGGCCGAAGAAGGAGCTTCCTCAAGGAGCTTTTGGTTGCGCCGCTGAATCGAGCAATCTCTTTCCCCAAGGTATACTATGTTGCCTTCCCTGTCGCCAAGGATCTGAAACTCGATATGACGTGGTTCCTCAACGTATTTCTCGAGATATACCGCAGGACTACCGAACGAAGTTTCCGCTTCGGCTTTGGCGGCCTGAAGCGCCCTTTCCATTTCCGCACGCGTGTGCACTACGCGCATCCCGCGCCCCCCGCCGCCTGCGGAAGCCTTAATCATAACGGGGTAACCGATCTCTTCCGCCATCCCTATGGCATCAGCCGGATTCGAAATCACTTCTTCAGAACCAGGCACTACCGGTACACCCACGGATGCCACGGTTTTACGAGCTACGGCCTTGTCCCCCATTTTTTCAAGGGCTTCCACCGGCGGTCCGATAAAAACCATTCCGCAGCTCGCGCATATCTCGGCGAAGTTGGCGTTTTCCGCCAGGAAGCCGTATCCGGGGTGAATCGCTTCCGCGCCGGCGACCTCGGCGACGCTGATAATGTTTGTAAAGTTCAGGTAGCTTTTTGCGGCCGGCGCCGGGCCGATGCAAAAGGCCTCGTCCGCAAGGCGCACCGGAAGACTTTCCCGGTCCGCCTCCGAGTACACCATGACCGTTTTTATTCCTAGTTCCTTACAGGCGCGGATGATCCTTAGCGCGATCTCTCCCCGGTTTGCAATCAAAATCTTATTGAACATCGCCCGACCTCGCAAATTAAGCTCTTTCTCTAATAAGGAAAAGAGGCTGTCCGTATTCCACCGGGTGACCGTTTTCCACAAGGATGTCTACAATCTCGCCCGATGTCTCGGATTCTATTTCGTTCATCAACTTCATGGCTTCTATTATGCACAACACCTGCCCTTTGGCGACGGTGTCCCCTATTTGAACGTATGGCGGCGCGTCAGGCGCCGGCGCCCGGTAAAACGTGCCGACCATGGGCGATTTGACGGAATACAGGTCCTCCATCGAAACCGCAGGTTTGGTGGTTTCCGGCGTTGTCTCCTGAGAGACGGATTCCTTCAGCGGGGTTTCCTTCGCAGGCGCTTGAAAACCTCCTTTGCGAATGGTCAGCTTCATTCCCGCGCTCTCGAGGGAAAACTCCGACACATCGCTTTCCTCCAAAAGCTTAAGCAGTTCACGGATATCCTTTATATTCATTTCTCCAGCCTCCTTTTCAACGCTTGCCGCCTGCTTCTCTTTTCCATTTTCGCGCAACGCTCCGGTTTCTCCTTTTTTGCGGGCTTCAAAGAACCGCCTCGCAACCTGAGGGAAAAGCGCGTATGAAATGACGTCCTCTTCCGAGGTTGCCATATCCTTGATTTCTCCCCTTAGTTTTTCCAGGGAAGGCTCAAGTAAATCAGCAGGACGGCAGGTTATCGGTTCGCGGTCACCGAGAGCCTTCTTTTGAATCTCCGGGGCGATCGGCGCCGGCGGCCGGCCGTAATAACCCTGGATGTAACGGCGCACTTCTTCCGGAATCAGCTTGTAACGCTCGCCGATCAGTACGTTCAGTACCGCCTGGGTGCCGACTATCTGACTGGTTGGTGTGACCAGCGGCGGATAACCCAATTCTGCCCGCACCTGCGGAATCTCATCCAGTACCTCCTGCAGGCGGTGAATCGCCTTCTGTTCCTGAAGCTGGGTTACCAGGTTGGAGATCATCCCGCCCGGTACCTGGTGGTCGAACACACGCATGTCGTGAATACGGGTGACGCCGCGGTCGAATCCCCGCTTCTTCCGAAGTTCTTCAAAATACTGCGCGATTTCAAAAAGGTCTCTGATCCTCAGTCCGGTGTCGTACGGCGTTCCTCTCAACGACCTGACCACCGTTTCCACGGGCGGCTGCGAGGCGCCGAATGCCAGCGGCACCGAAGCGGTGTCGATAACATCGACATTGGCCTCGGCCGCCTTCAGGTAAGCGCCGACGGCCATTCCGCCGATATAGTGACAGTGGAGTTGCACCGGTATCGAAAAATGCTTTTTAAATAAACTGATTAATTCGTAGGCGTGATAAGGAGCCATCATCCCGGCCATGTCCTTGATGCAGATTGAATCGGCCCCCATTTCAACAAGCTTCTTGCCGGTTTCCAGGTAGTGTTCCGTGGTATGCACGGGGCTTAAGGTATAGACAACGGTGGCCTGGACGTGGGCGCCTGCGGATTTGGCCACTTTCATGGTAAACTCGAGATTGCGGATATCGTTAAGAGCATCGAAAATCCGGATTATATCGATCCCGGTCTCTGCCGCCTTTTTCACAAAAGCTTCGGCAACGTCGTCCGGATAATGGCCGTAACCGACAAGTGACTGTCCCCGCAGGAGCATTTGCAGGGGCGTATTTTTTGCCCGCTTTTTGATCTCCCTGATACGTTCCCACGGGTCTTCGTAAAGATACCGCAGACATACGTCGAAAGTGGCTCCCCCCCACATCTCCAGCGAGTGGAAACCAATACGGTCCAGACTCTCAATGACGGGAAGCATATCCTCGGTGTGCATCCGGGTGGCCCACAGGCTCTGGTGGGCGTCGCGCAGGGTGGTGTCGGTGATCCTTACCGCGCACATAATCTGAAAACCCCCTTAAATCCCTTTCTGTATACAAAAAGGCATTCGCTAATATGTTATAAACCTTATTAGGCGCTGGTTGGCTCCAGGGTGATGACAAATACGCAGATAATTATAACCTGTAAGACAGACTTTTGGAAATAGAGTGAGCGCAAGTATACAATAAACTTATTTGAACAAAATTAGGCGGTTTTCCGCCTTGTTCTTCCATGTTCTGCAAATTTATGATGGTACGGGCAGAGGCTGTGATTACGACATGGCGCGGACGGCTAAATTAATATGGAGCACGCCCAAGAATGTATCGGAGTTGTGAAATTAAATTCTGTTTTATGGTAAAATAAAGGTATTTAAGAGAAGCATTTTGGAGGCTGTCTTGTACCGGTTTAAAAAGATACAACACAACGTGATGGAATGTATGCCGTCGCTTGTTGAGAAACTGAAACGTGACGGGGATGTACTGGCTGTTTACCTTTTTGGGTCATATGCTGAGGATAAGCAGACAGGTCTTAGTGACATAGACCTGGCGGTGCTTCTTGATCAGGAGTTTCCGCCCGGCCGTTTTTTTGAAAAAAAGTTGGAATTGCTTGCAGCCGCAACATCCTCACTTAGAACCGATGAAGTGGATCTGGTAATTCTAAACCAGGCACCGCCGGCTCTTTCGTACCGGATATTATGCAAGGGGCGGCTTCTTCTTGAAAAAGAAGGGGGAAAAGCGCAACGGGTGAGCTTTCAGGCAAGCACATATGACCGTTATTTTGATTTCATGCCCATTGAAAGGATATTACACGAAGGGTTGATAAGGCGGATCAAGGAGGACCGGTTCGGTGGTTGACAGGAAAACGGTTGAGCGTCGCCTTCTAAAATTGGAGCAATCTTTGCGCAAACTCGAGGAGTTATCAAGGATCAGTTGGGATGAATACAGGAAGGATGAAGGCCTCCGGGACCGCGTAGAAAGGAATCTGCAGATAGCCGCGCAGGTTTGCATTGACATAGGCAGCCATGTTATCGCTGACCGTGGCTTCCGCCCGCCGTACGGGTATGGAGATATTTTCACGATCTTAAGGGAAGAGGGCTTACTGCCCGAGTCTCTTGCCGGTACCATGAGACAGATAGCCGGTTTCCGAAATATTCTCGTCCACGATTATCTGGAAATAGATCAGAGGATCGTTTATGAGAGTTTAAAAAGCCTGGATGATTTCAAACGATTCGCCAGGCATGTCTTAGACTGGCTTTAACGAAACGTGAAAGTCTGTTATATGTTCGGAGTTTAATGACAGTTACAGGTGCTCTCTGTACTGAGAACACCTCTTCTCTTCTGTGGTAAAATAGAAGCGGAAACCCGAAGCCTGAAAATCCCGGTTTAATGGCCTGCCACCCTAAACAATCGGGATGTCAGCGTCCGGCCTCATAATATACAATAAATCCGTTCTTCGTTAGCGGCGGCTCTGGTGGTATAGTTTGCCGCAAGGGCGTCGCCCGTTATGTCTTTTGCATTCTGTCATCATTGTCGTCACTGATCGCGGTCCCCTTGACAGCCTTCAAAGCGGCAAAAATCTGATCCCTCGTCAGGTCATATTCCCTTATCAATTCTTCATACGTCGTTCCGCCTGCCAGCTTACCAAGAAGAATATCTACGGGAACTCGCGTTCCCTTTATGACCGGCTTG
>JBFMBL010000008.1:0-80049 GCA_040755195.1 Bacillota bacterium | reverse complement strand
CGGGGAGAAGCAAGTAGAGCACGAAAGCCTGTTAGGGACGGGCCGGAGCCCAGCACTCAGTTCTACCTGTAAAAGTGCAGATGATTACTACTTAAAGGCTGAGTGCTGGGTGAGGACCCGGCCCTGACAGGCTGACAAAGCTATACGCAGCTTATCGACGCGCCCTACGAAAGAACGCCTATTTTAAAGGAGGGCGGGGGAGATGTTCTCGGACGCGGAAATAAGCGTCTTTATGGATGAGCTTGAGGAGAAAATACAGATCCTGAATGACAACTTCCTTCTTTTGGAGAGAGAAGGCGAAAACCAACAGGTCTTACAGGAGATATTCCGGGCGGCTCACACCGTTAAAGGCTCTTCCGCCATTATGGGTTACGACGGGATGTCCCGGTTGACGCATGAGATGGAAAACCTTTTTGACCGGTTGCGCCAGGGGCGGCTTAAGATTTCGGGCGAGATGATCGATGTTCTTTTGGAAGCCCTGGATGCTCTTAAATCACTGAGGGATGAAATCACCGGGCAGGGAAAACCGGCCGATATCGAACAGGTAATAAAGAAGATCCAACGGCTTTTGGTGGATGATGAAATTGTAAAGGATGAAAACAAGGGAACCGCTGATTCCACCCCTGTCCTGGATTCCGGAACTTTGCCGGTAGACGGAGACGTATTGGAGCTTACAGAGGCGGAGGAAGAGGTTATCCGGGCGGCCAGTACCCGGGGTTTCAATGCATACAGCGTCTACGTTACGGTTGAGCCCAGGTGCCAGATGAAATTTGTCCGCGCTTTTCTGATCTTTCGAACCCTTCAAGAACATGGGGAGATTATCAAATCGGTACCACCGGCTGAAGAAATCCAGGAAGGGGAATACGATACCACTCTTGAGCTCGTGCTTCTGAGCCGGGAGGGCGCTGACCGTATAAAACAACTGGTGCTCACCATCTCCGAGGTTATCGACGCCGTAGTGGATCCCATTATGCTTGCAGCGGCATCGCCCCAGGACGGCGCGCCGGGCGAAATCCCGCACGAAGCGCAGGACGGAAGGGAGGAGTTCAAAAAGCAAAGCATTTCTGTAACCAACAGAGTTGAAGAAACCCACAAACAGGTGAAGACAGTAAGGATCGACGTGCAGAAGCTTGATAGTCTTATGAACCTGGTCGGGGAGCTGGTGATCGACCGTACCCGGCTTGACCGGTTTGCCGAGGTGTTCGAAAACCGTTACGACTCAAGTGATCTGACGGAAGTTTTAAAGGATATTTCCAACCACCTCGGCCAGCTGACAAACGACCTTCAGGAACAAATCCTGAAGGCCAGAATGCTGCCCATCGCCCAGGTGATTAACCGCTTTCCGCGGATGGTACGTGACCTGGCGCACAAGTTGGATAAAGAAATCGATTTTATTGTTGAAGGCAAAGAAACAGAACTTGACCGCAATGTGCTTGAGATCATCGGGGATCCGCTGATTCACCTTCTGAGAAACGCCGTCGACCACGGCATTGAACCGCCGCAGGACCGCGTTGCGGCAGGGAAGCCGCGTACAGGCACCATCAGGCTGAAGGCTTTTCACCAGGAGGGCAATATTATTATCATTGTTGAAGATGACGGGCGGGGAATAGATGTGAAAAGAATCCGGGATAAAGCCGTGGAACGAGGACTTGTGAATCCGGAAGCTGCTGAACGGCTTTCGAACCAGGAGGTCCTGAACTTCATATTCTTGCCGGGTTTTTCAATGGCCAGGCAGGTCACTGACCTTTCCGGCCGCGGTGTGGGAATGGATGTGGTACGCGGTCAGATCGAACAGATAAACGGCCAGGTTGAGTTGTCCACGGTCTTGGGACAGGGAACGAAGTTCACCATAAAACTGCCGCTTACACTCGCCATTATTCGTGCCTTAATGGTCTCCGTGAGCGAACAGATTTATGCTTTTCCCCTGGCAAATGTTATGGAAACGATTTACGTGTCCAAGGATGAGGTGCGGAGGATCGGGGATTCAGAAGTGACCGTTGTACGGGGACAGGTACTGCCGCTCGTTTCTCTGGCCAGGATTCTGGGCCTCCCGGAGGTGGACACGGCAAGGATGTTTGTAGTAATCGTAGGCTCCGGTAGTCAGCGATTGGGCGTAGTGGTGACAAGTCTTTTGGGAGAGCGGGAGATTGTGATAAAATCACTCGGCTGCTACCTGGGGCAAATCCCATGTGTTTCGGGGGCTACGATTTTAGGTGACGGCAAGGTGGCATTGATTGTAGACGTCAGGAGTCTGATCCAGGAAATCACACAAGGCGGTGCCATAACGGAGGCGGCATATGCCGCCTGTTAAGGTCATGATGGTTGACGATTCGGCGACTGTTCGCCGGGTTGTCGGCCGGATGCTGTGCCAGGATCCCGACATAGAGGTGGTTGGAACGGCGGCGAACGGCCAGGAAGCACTGGACCGGCTTCCGGAGCTTCGGCCGGACGTCGTGGTCCTCGACGTAGAAATGCCGGTGCTTGACGGACTGGATGCTTTAAAGAGGATGATGAAATCGCAGCCTGTACCGGTGGTAATGCTGAGCGCCCATACTCGAATGGGAAGCCAGGCGGCATTGGAGGCACTATCTCTGGGTGCGGTGGATTTTATCCCCAAGCCGGAAGAAAACATCAGGCTGACCACGGTGGTTGAGGAGTTAGCGGCAAAGGTAAAAACAGCCGCCACCGTTTCCATGAAAAGAATAGTTACGAAGGTTGGAAACAAACATGGCTTGGAAGCAACCTCAAGGACTATCCGCGAGAGCTTCTCCTCAACCGGGCCGCGGCGGGAGTTGGTGGTTATCGGTTGTTCAACCGGCGGCCCGGCGGCGTTACAGACCATCGTACCCGAACTGCCGCCGGATCTTCCTGCAGGAATAGTGGTTGTGCAGCACATTCCCGCCGGTTTTACCTCCAGCCTTGCCGAATACCTGAGTAAACGCTCGGCGATTACGGTAAAACATGCGGTTGACGGCGACCCGGTTTTCCCCGGCCAGGTGCTTATCGCACCGGCGGGGGCTGACCTTTTGTTTCGCGGCCGGCCCGGTCAATTGACGATCAACCTGATTCCCCGTGAGGAGCGGTTGCACCCGGGGGTTTTCCATCCTTCGGTGGACGGGGTTATGACCTCAGCCGCACGGGTTTGCGGCCAGAAGGTTTTAGGGGTTTTGCTTACCGGAATGGGGAAGGACGGAGCCCTTGGAATGAAAGAAATCAAGAAACATCAAGGCCGGACCATTGCGGAGGCGGAGGAAACCTGTATAGTATTCGGAATGCCCAAAGCGGCGATTGAGGTTGGGGCTGTGGATAAGGTGGTGCGCCTGCAGGACATGGCGCGGGAAATTGTCAATGAACTCTAAAGTTTTCGCGGATTTACCCGATTTTTAATAATAGAGAGACCGATGAGGGGACTGATGCGCCATGAAGATCGGACCCGCGAGTGGACCGGATGCCGCGAAGGTTTACGGTATCCAGCAAAAACTGTCAAAGAAAAGCGAGAAGCAGGAGCAAGGTGGTCGGGTTTCCGACAGCTTTGAGCCATCAGCCGAAATAAAGGAGCTGAAATTATTTAAGGAGCGCCTGCAGGATATTTCCGAAGTCAGGGAAGACCTGGTTGCCAGGCTCCGCGAAGAGATTGCGGCGGGTACTTTCAAGCCCGACCCGGCGCGTATTGCGGCAGGAATAATGGAGGAATTAAACCTGAACCGGCGGTAGTTCACCGCCGGTTTTCAACAGCGTAGATAGAGTTCTTAGGGGATAAGCTTGAAGGTGATTGGTCGAGATGAAAGTCGGAGCAGGCGGCTTACAGTCTCAGGTAATGTTCGAAACCGACGCGGTCCGGCGCGAGGGGATGCTTCGTACCGACTCCCAGGCGCGGACTGTAGTTGTTCCGGAGCTTAACCGGAATATCCCCGAAATTGAGCGGTTGGTGCGGCTGGTGGAGCAGCTTAATACCGCGGCGGCCCTGGTCAACTACCCTTTCCGGTTTCGAATAAGACGGGTAAAGGACTCGCCGAGTGTTTTCCGCCATGATGTAGATGAACCGGATTTGGAGGAGGAAGTGTCACTCGAAGAGCTTGAGACAATCAGACGGCAACTCCAGCGGGAAGGAAATTTGGACGAAAGCGTGTAGTAGCAAGTCGCGAGTCGCGGGTTAAAAGTAAAGTCCTAAGTCGAAAGTCCTAAGTCCCGGAAAACAGAATGACTGAGGACTGAGGACCGAGGACATAGGACTTGACGTGCAACTCGTTTTTTCAGGTTAGAATTCAGAAGTAGGGAGCAGGAAGGGGAAGTCAAATGAACAACTCGTTTGGTAAGAAAGAATTGACGCCGGATAAATTCTATGACTGGCTGGAGGAGTTGCTCTGCCGCCAGGGGGAGATTGTCAAGGCGATGCTTAAAGGCACTGAGAATCAGATAAACGCCCTGCGCGACGCGGATTCAGATGCTTTGATCAAGCTGGCCGGGGAACAATCGGACCTTGCCGGCGAACTGGCCCGGCTGGAGGGTATTCGGTATGAAGCTCAGGCAGATGTCGTAAAGGGTTTCGGGTTGAAACCTGATGCCTCTCTGCGCGATTTGCTCGGTAGGGTTCCGGAAAAAAACCGTGCCGGCCTCACTTTGTTGGCCAAAAGTTTACGGGAGGATTTGAGGGCTTTGCGCGAGGCGATCGACATCTGCCGGGTAATGACTTGGCGAGGCCTTCAGTTCAATACCTTGCTCATGAGGGAGATCGGCCTGATCGAGGACAACACGTACGGAGCTGAGGGTGAGGTTGGTCAGGCCAAACCGTCACAAGCGATCGACAGTGTAGTATAAAAAAACCGGGGGGTTTTGGGATGATTTCAACATTCTTCGGCCTCGAGATTGCCAGGCGCGGCATTATGGCGGGACGGACGGCGATGGATACCGCAGCCCATAACCTTGCCAACGCCGACACCGAGGGCTACACCCGTCAGGACGCGGTTCACGCCGCCACGTCGCCGTTTACCTACCCGACGAAGGAGCAGATGATTGTCCCCGGCCAACTCGGCACCGGCGTTGAAATCACCACCATCCGCCGTGTCCGGGACGAGCTTCTCGATAAACAGCTTCGCAACGCTCTGGGGGAGGCGGGTTACTGGGAAGAGCGTGAGGACGCCCTTTCTCGCATTGAGGCGGTTTTCCCCGAGCCGTCGGAATACGGGCTCCAAAACCTCATAGGTAAATTTTTTAACAACTGGCACGAGTTAAACAACAGTCCACAAGACGTGGGGCTTAAGGCCGCTGTCAGGGTGGCGGGCGAGGAACTTACGGTGGCGGTGCGCCAGACTTATGGCCAATTGGGAGACAACGAGCGTAATCTCCGGGAACTAGCAGAGGATCAAGTGAGTACAATTAACAGCATCGCTGAAGAAATCGGCAACCTCAACCAGAGGATACAACAACTTATCCGCATGGGGGCGCAGCCGAACGATCTTATGGACCGCCGCGATGTGCTTCTCGACCAGTTGGCGGCCATCGGCACGCAAACGGTGGAAACGCAGAGTGACGGTACAGTAGTAGTCTTCCTGTTTGGGAAAGAACTGGTGCATGCGGACGGCACCTACGAAACAGTAACTATTCAGGATCCTTTCGCAGGAGCTGACGACAGTCTTGTTCTTTCCTTCTCATCGGGTGAGACAGTCGATATAACCGCGGCGGCCAATACATATAGCCTGACGGGTTCCCTGGTGGGTATCGAGAGTTCCAGACAAAAGGTTAAGGGTTACATGGAGGATCTGGACACTCTGGCCGATGCCATCCGCGATCAGGTGAATACCGCCCACGAGACCGATTTCTTTAACCCGGCGTCAACCGGGGCTGCCGACTTTGACCTGAGCGAAGATGTGAAAGACGACTTGAACAACATCGACGGCACCAAGGCACTTGCCGTAGCAGGGCTGCGCGACGACCTCGTTATGGCCGATGACACCGCAACCTTCGAGGGGTTTTACCGGCAGCTTGTTACCAGGATCGGCGAAGACATGCGGGGTAGCGGCGAACGCACCCTGGGAGCCCGAGTCGTACGGGAACAACTGCAAAACCTGCGGCAGTCGGTTTCCGGTGTATCGGTAGATGAAGAGCTAACGAAAATCACCCAGTACCAGTACGCCTTCCAGGCTTGTTCACGTGTGGTCAGCATTATGGACGGCCTCCTGGATACACTTATAAACCGGATGGCGGTATAGGTTCACTAGTCAGTAGTCAGAAGATAGAAGACAGAATACAGAATACGGAATATAGAAGGTAGAAGGTAGAAGGTAGAAGTCCAAAGTCCCGAGTCACAAAGTTTTATTCTGGCTTGTATTTTAAATTCTATATTCTAACTTCTGACCACTTTAGCCACTCAGAAGAGGTTATTCTATATTCTGTTCTTTTGAACCTTCAACGTTGAACATTGAACGGACTTTAAATTATATCAGTATTAGCCCGAACGTAGAACGTAGAACGCAGAACGTAGAAACTGCTCTTGGAGGGGAAACCGATGCGCATAAGCCACAGCATGATTGCCCAAAACATGATGCGCGCCATCCAAACAAACCTGGAAGGCCTTACCCGCTCCCAGGAGATGATGTCTACCGGCAGGAGGGTCAACAAGCCCAGCGACGACCCTCCGGCGACCAATAACATAATAAGTGTACACACCGCTTTAGATATTAACCACCAGTACACCCGCAATATTAACGATGGTTTGGCCTGGCAGAACCAAACGGATGCGGCCCTCGGCGACGCCATGGATCTTTTGCACCGGGTGCGCGACCTTGCGGTACAGGGCGCCAGCGGCACCCTGACGCCCGAGGATATGCAGGCGATAGCCCGCCAGGTTGACGGGGTTATTGACGGTATGGTCAATGTTGCAAACAGTAATATGGGAGGAAAATATATATTCGCAGGCACCCAGAATGCGGCGCCTCCCTTTGCGGTGGACAAAGTGGCCGAAACAGTAACGTATAACGGCAATACTGATGTGGTCTTGCGAGAGGTGGCCAGCGATTTCACCGTGCAGGTAGACACGGGAGGGGTGGTTTTTGGCGCTACGGCCACGGGGAGTGTTACATCGGGGGTATTTTTTACGTTGTTCCAGCTTCGTGACGCGCTCGATGCTGGGGATAACGCGACCGTGAGTAGCATGATAGGGGATGTTGACCAGCGAATCGATGAAATGCTCGTGCACCGCGTGAGGACTGGTTCGCGTACCAACCAACTGGAGTCCTTAAGGTCGCAGCTTGAGGATCAGGAGGTCCGCTTTACCGGCGTCCTTTCCGGTTTACAGGATGCCGATATCGCCCGCGCCAGCATTCAATTCGGCCAGCAAAAACTCGCCTACGAGGCTACCCTTTCCGCCGGAGCAAGGCTTTTACAAACCTCACTTCTTGACTTCCTGAAATAATACTGGGTATAGATCGCGAGAAAAAAAGGAAAGGCAGGGAATGCCTGTAAGCTAGAACCCCTGCCTTATTTGTGGTGGTCTAAGAACCTGCCCGTCGTTTGGGTGTGCTTCAAATATGCCAACACCTGCTTCCCTTCGCGCATCCGACGCAGCGACCGGGCAAGTTCTTCCCGGTGAGCAATCAATAGCCTGCCGGCCCGCTCATTTAACTCCTCGATTTCGGTCAGTAACAGTACGCTTTCCCGCTCGTCAGCCGTATCTTTAGGTGCGATCTTTTCCAGATCGTCGATAATTCGCTGGCGGACAGCAATGAGCTCTGTGATTTCGGCCACCGACCGTGCAGCCTCTTCGTTTTTTTCTTCCCCCGGAAGACACAATACTTCGGCTGCAGCAGCTATCCTCCTGGTGGTTTCGAGCATCTCTTTAAGGATTTCCAACCTTCCCGCCATTATGCTTCACCTTCGAGGCCTTTTCCGTTGAGGGCTTCCCGCCAAGTGTCCCGAAGCTGATCAAGAAAACTAACCGCTTCCTTTATCAGACCTGTATCCTTGCTTATGTTTGCTTCTACCAGGCAGCGGTAAATAAAATCATAAAGCGCAGCCAGGTTTTGGCCGACCTCAATTTCGGTGTTTACGGTTGACGCAAGATATTCGACGATATCCTGAGCGCGAACCAGGGCATGGTGCGCGGCAGAAATGTCATGTCCCTCTATGTGTCCGGCCGCCTGGCGGGCAAAGCGGGCGGCACCTTCAAAGAGAAACAACGCAAGACGGCCCTGATCGGCGGTCAAAATCGCGTTATCGTGATACTGCTGATAAGGGTTGGTAAGTTGCATAGACGTTAACCTCCTTGAGATTGTCTTGATAACCAGGCGCTCTGGGTATTAAATTGAGCAATCGCCTGCTCCATCGCAGTAAACTGACGCCAGTAGCGATCCTCCATTGCGCTGAGCCGGTCCTCCGTGTCGGAAATACGCTCTTCCAGGTCACGGATGTCGGTGGCAATAAAACTGTTATCGTAAAGGGCAAATTCACTTGGGAAGCCCGCCTTGTCCGTCAGACGGTCAACCATATCGTTAACCGTGTTGTAGAGTCTTACGCCCAAACCCTGTTGTTCGTAAGTATATGATGTACCGTCAGTTGTAAAAAGCTGCATAACGGCGTCCGGGTTGGTGCTGATTGCCTCGCGCAGTTTTGTCTCGTCAAGGTACAACGTGCCGCCTTCGAAGTAGAACCCTGTCGTGACGCCGATATCGAAAACAGAATCGTAAGTTGTAAGTCCCGTCACCGGGGTGGTAAGCGCCCGCCGCACCTCCGACGCCGCGCTTTGCAGGATGGTGTCGTTGCTAAGGAGACCGCTTTTGGCTTTTTCTTCCCATTGCTCGATCTGTTTGTCGGTCATCTGTTCCTTCTGCGCGTCGGTAAGCGGGGGGTAGTCCAGATAACGCTTCTCGTTCAGCTTGTCATTCAGTGTTTTCAATAGCGAATTAAAATCCTCGACAAACGATTTGATGGTATCAACCACCGCGTCGGTATCGTTGGCTACGGTAACCGTTACCGGCGTGCCGCTTGTCTGTTTGAGCAGGTTGAAGGTGATGTTGTTAAAAGTGAAAGAGTTTTCGTATTTGGTAATCCCTGTGAGACCGTTGATACTGACAACGGCGTTCTGCCCTTGGGCGGTGGCCGAAAGGTGAAGGGTTCCCAGGGCAAACGTATCCGTGGTATCGGCGACCTCAATCTCGTTGGTGGCGTAATCACCTGTCTTGGTGGTGGAAAGGACCACCTTGTCGGTGCTTTCCTCGTAAAAGGCCGTGACGCCCAATGATGTTTCGGCATTAATTCTTGCCAATACGGCGTTTAAGCTGTCTACAGTGGTATCAACGTTAAACGTTTTGGTAACTGCCGCGCCACCGTTCGGGTGGGTAGTAATACTAAACTGCAGCGTGGTGGTCGCCCCCCACTGTGATGCGAACTTTGATTTCTGGCTTTCCAGCGTTGCGGTGGGGTCTATCTTGTCGGCTGAACTGGCGGAAAGGGCGGCGCTGCTGATGTCGCTGGCCACCCTGGCCAGTTGGGTGACCTCGATGTTGTATGTGCCTGCGCTCGCATTGCTACCCGGCGTCGCCGTCACCACCGTTGCGTCGCTGGAGGTTGCCTTTTTAGCAGAAAAGGTTCCCTGAAGCTTCATCTTCAAGGCCTGGTTGGCGCGAAAGTCAATCAGCGACTGGTTGATGGTCCGGTAATCCGACTGCTGCCACTGCAAGATTTGCCTTTTTTGCAGCATCCGGTCCAACGGTATCCGCGCTACCTTCATCAGGTCCTGGACCATTTGCTCCGTGTCTATCCCCGAAGCCAGTCCCGCCACCCGGTTTATTGTTGACAGGTATGACATGCTCATCACTCCCTTCTAACGACCGTTAAGCCCTGCTTACCTTAACTCAGACGTAAAGTACCGGACCACGGGCGTCATAATTGACAGAATTGCTTCTCCATCTAATTATCCGACTGCGCTCGAGGGCAAGATTCTCCCGGCGGCTGGTTTTGCAGGGTTAGTCTAAGCGTGCTTGTTAACAAGCACGCCAACCAGCTCTCGAATCTGCGCCACCAGGTTCAATACCTTTTCGGGCGGTACTTCATTGATCACTTCACTTGTTTCCGAATCAATAACCTGCACGATATACTGGTGTGTCTTTTCGTGCATTTTAAAGTGAAACCGCCTGCCGAACGCGTGTGCGGTTTCCGATAGTTGTTGCAGCGCTTTCTTGAAATCGTATTCCGGCTTTTGCTGTTTTTCGATTTCACTTGGTTCGTCCGGTTTCGGTTTTGACGGCTCCAGCTTGACCTTCTCCATCTGGCTTTTTTCCGCTTGTGCCGGTTGTACTGTTTGCACCGGAACCTCGGGTTGTCCTTGTCCTACAGGCAAAACCGACATATTTGTCACCGCCTTTCTTTACCGTTAGCAACTTTCACAAACTTCCGCGCTCTGAATGCCGTTTGTTGAAAGTGAGTCCTTGACTGCGTTCTCCATCTGTTTCCGCATTAGTTTTGCCGATTCAAGGTACAAGCCGTATACCGCGTTGATCTGTTTCACTTGTTCTTTTAAGGTTGCGTCTTCCGGAAGCGGGGGCGCAAATTCCGTTTCAATTGTCAACATATCCAAAAGGTTGGTGAGTTTGGTTTCGGCATTTACTGATTTTATCTTACGGTTAAGTTGTTCGGCCCGTTTCTTTAGAAGATCGAGATTGCCGCGTGCAAGCGCGCTGCCGGCTTGTGCTTTCTTCCCATCCGCCTTTTCAGCTAAGTTACTAAGTTTTTCGACCTTTTTGGCAATTGATAAAGTCTCCTCCAACTTCCGGATAAGTCCTTTGTACTTCCGCGCGGTTTTATTGAACTCTTTGATTATTCGCTCTCGCACGGCGGGGTCAGGTTGGTTCTTATGGTGCAATTCGTTTACAATTTTTAAAACCTGGAACTCTTCATTAAAATGTTGATCAATGGCTTCCCTGAAAGTCATTACTTTTGCCCCGCGCTTTAGTGCTCCGCCTTCCGTGGCATCGATTATAAGCCGATCTTTGTGCTGGGCGAAGAGTTCTTCGAAACGGACAATAAACGAATGAAAATTGCGCATGGTAAAGACTTTACCGCCGCCGATGGCGGGGACTTCGAACATATGCATGCTGGACGACGTTAAATCCGCTTTGCGGTTTTCGTACGCCGTGCCTTTTGAATGGGTATAGCCGCCGGTAAAGGCAAGGTCCTGGCCTATGAAAACGATAGGATTTGCGCCAATAAGGCAGGCGATGCCAAAGGCCGCGATGGCCACGGATCCGCCCGGATCGATGTATCCTTTGTCCCCGTATAACGCTTTAAGCCATAGTGTAAAGCAACTACTAAAGGAATTAAACACAAAACGCCGGCCGTCGAAAATCGGCGGTATCTTATAATGGGTTTGCGGCTCGTAACAAAGGAATTCTTCGGCCGGTGCCAACCCTTCGAAAAGCTTATAATTTAACTCGGTGGGGTCCAATGTCACTACAAGATCCGGGTGAATTCCTTTTGCAAGCATGGCCTTCAACGCCGTTCCGACGCTAATGATAACGCTTTTGTTTTTGGCTTCGGCCAGGAGGTCGATGTTTTTGCTTAAAGACGGCCCTGCAGCTACGACAACTGCGGGCTTGCCTGCAAATGCACCTTTAAGGGAACTGATCCCCGGATCGGACGTTATAGCTTTCAAATTGGCAAAATTGTTTTCCTGAACAAAATAGTTTAGCGTTTGAGCGGTTCCCATATCTATTAATAAAAGTGATATGTAATCGCGTACCCGGGTGGATATCGTATCGTAGAATTCGGGATTCAGGCGGAGCGAAGCCGGGTGCTCGACCATGACTAAACCGTCCCGAAAGTTCTCGCGTTTGCGGTAAACGAAGGTTTTGATCACATCTTCGCGGTCGGTTATTGTCACCCTTTCCCAAGGGATGCTTTGGATGTTTTCCGGATTCTGCTGGAACCACTCCCTTAGTTGAGGGTGGCTTTCTATGACCAGAACCTGCACGTTGGGTTTCGCAACCCGAAGCACTTCGTGTACATGATAGCCAAGACCAAGACCGAAGCAGACTACGGCTCCCGCTTCTTTTAAAGAGGGGTACCGTTCCACAAGGCGCCGCGCCTCCGCTACCGGGTCATGAGCGCTGTGAAGCAAAAAAGCGACTCCATTTGGATGACACGCTCGTGCGGTAGGCAGGCCCCTTTTCCCCTCCATGAATTCAATTACTGTGTCTGCCATAGTAATCCACCATCGCTGTAATACTGCGCAAATGTATCCGCCAGTTCGAATTCCAGTAAATCCGCAAGGGTAACCATGTCATTAGCTTCGAGGGCTGCAAAGACGGGCGGGTAGATCTGGTCGAGTTTTTCCCGTAGACCCGAGAACCCGCTCCAGTATAAGGCATCCCCGTCTGCCTTGATCAGGAGATCCAAACCCTCGTGAAAATACTGCAGCGCCTCAAGGACTTCATGTAATCCGTTGAGGCCGCGCCCCACATTCCCTTGCTGAAGCAAGGCAGCTACTTCTCTTGCGGCTTGTTCGAGGGTAGGCACAAGTTCGTTTAGTCTTTCTCTAAGGTCTTTTAAAACATCACAGTTCATTTGGTACTCCTCCCCCTAAGATAATCGAAAACCCCGGGGGGCCCGGCCTGTTCGGACGGGTCCCCCAGGTGGTAACACGGCCTATCCAAGCAGCTTGAGCACCGACTGCGGGGCCATATTGGCCTGAGCCAGCATGACGGTACCGGCCTGGACAAGGATTTGGTTCTTCGTGAAAAGCATCATCTCTTGCGCCATATCCACGTCACGGACCCGCGACTCGGCTGCCGTAAGGTTTTCCGCCGCTACGCCGAGGTTGGCGATGGTGTGTTCCAGACGGTTCTGGATGGCGCCGAGCTTGGCGCGTTGCGCTGATACGTCGTCGATGGCGCTTTGGACCTTTCCAACGGCAGCATTTGCCAGTGTCTGTGTCGTAACGCAGAGACCGCTTAAACCGGCACCAAGTGAAGCAGCTTTCATATTTGAGATAGAAAAACTCAAGTTCTGGCCGGAGTTGGCGCCTATCTGAATAATTTTGTTGTTCATGGTTCCGTCCAGAAGTTTCTGGGTGTTAAACTCCGTATTGCTCGCAATACGGTTGATCTCCGTAATGAGCTGGGTTACTTCCTGTTGGATCTGCTGCCGGTCGGCGGTGGTATTGGTATCGTTAGCCGATTGAACAGCCAGCTCGCGCATCCGTTGCAGGATGCTGTGCGTTTCGTTCAGGGCACCTTCAGCCGTCTGCAGAAGCGAAATCCCGTCCTGCGCGTTGCGGACCGCTTGGTTCAGACCCCGGATCTGGCCGCGCATCTTTTCGGAAATGGCCAGCCCGGCGGCGTCATCGGCGGCGCGGTTAATCCGCATACCCGACGACAGTTTCTCGAGCGATTTGCCGAGCGCGTTATCGGTTTGGCCCAGGCCTCGCCAGGCGTTAAGCGCCATTATGTTATGGTTGATAATCATAGCGTCTGTTTCCTCCTTTCGGACGTTCTAAGAGCGTTGCCTTGAAGCTACCCAAGCAGCTTGAGCACCGACTGCGGGGCCATATTGGCCTGGGCGAGCATGACGGTACCCGCCTGGACAAGGATCTGGTTCTTGGTGAAAAGCATCATCTCTTGCGCCATGTCCACGTCGCGGACACGTGACTCGGCTGCCGTCAAGTTCTCTGAAGCTACGCCGAGGTTGGCGATGGTGTGTTCCAGACGGTTCTGAATGGCGCCGAGCTTTGCACGCTCCGTGGAGACCTTATTAATGGCGCTCTGGACGAGGGTTATGGCGTGATTTGCGCTTCCCTGAGCGGAAACATTAAGCGCGCTAACACCAAGTGCGCCGGCCTTCATATTCGCAACGGAAAACATCAGGTTCTGCCCTGAGTTAGCTCCTATCTGGATTAGTTTTCCACTCAAAGATCCGTTCAGAAGTTTCTGGGTGTTAAATTCGGTATTATTTCCGATGCGGTTGATTTCGGTAATAAGCTGGTTGACTTCCTGTTGGATTTGCGCCCGGTCGCCGCTGGTATTCGTATCGTTAGCCGATTGAACAGCCAGCTCGCGCATCCGCTGCAGGATGCTGTGCGTTTCGTTCAGGGCGCCTTCAGCCGTCTGCAAAAGCGAAATCCCGTCCTGCGCGTTGCGGACCGCTTGGTTCAGACCCCGGATCTGGCCGCGCATCTTTTCGGAAATGGCCAGCCCGGCGGCGTCATCGGCGGCGCGGTTAATCCGCATACCCGACGACAGTTTCTCGAGCGATTTGCCGAGCGCGTTATCGGTTTGGCCCAGGCCTCGCCAGGCGTTAAGCGCCATTATGTTATGGTTGATAATCATGGTTTTTATTCCTCCTTTCTTTATTACAGTTCATGCAGGTGGTTGTGAGAGTGCCAGCCAAGGCGCGCCTGTCCCTTCCGTCGGTCGCCCGGCGAGGAGCATGGCCCAGGCAGGTGCTCTCACCGTTTATCCAAGCAGCTTGAGCACTGACTGCGGTGCCATGTTGGCCTGAGCCAGCATTACGGTACCGGCCTGGACGAGAATCTGGTTCTTGGTGAAGAGCATCATCTCTTGCGCCATGTCCACGTCGCGGACACGAGACTCGGCTGCGGTCAGGTTTTCCGACGCTACGCCGAGGTTGGCGATGGTATGTTCCAGACGGTTCTGGATGGCGCCGAGCTTGGCCCTTTCCGAAGAAACATCGTTGATGGCGCTCTGGATCTTCGAGATGGCGCTGTTTGCTTTGACCTGTGTCGAAACGCTGAGGCCTTTCAACCCGCTCGTACCGCCCAGAGCGGTAACCGTCATTGTGGCGATGGTTATGGAAAGGTTTTGCCCCGAGTTTGCCCCAATCTGAATCAGTTTACTTTTCAGGGTACCGTTGAGCAGCTTCTGGGTGTTGAATTCGGTATTGTTTCCGATGCGGTTGATTTCGGTAATGAGCTGGTTTACCTCCTGTTGGATCTGCGATCTGTCGGCGCTTGTGTTGGTGTCGTTCGCCGACTGCACGGCCAGCTCGCGCATACGCTGGAGGATGCTGTGCGTTTCATTCAGGGCGCCTTCAGCCGTCTGGAGGAGCGAGATGCCGTCCTGCGCGTTGCGGATCGCCTGGGACAGGCCCCGGATCTGACCGCGCATTTTTTCGGAAATGGCCAGCCCCGCGGCGTCGTCGGCGGCGCGGTTGATCCGCATGCCCGACGACAACTTCTCCAGCGATTTGCCAAGCGCGCTGTCGGTTTGTCCCAAACCCCTCCAGGCGTTCAGCGCCATTATGTTGTGGTTGATAATCATGGTTTGAGTTCCTCCTTTCCTGTGCTATAATTTGGTTAGGTGGTTGTGAGAGTGCTTGCCAGGCCCGCTTTCCCTTCCGTCGACCGCCCGGCGGAAGGCCCAGGCAGGTGCTCTCACTGTTTTAATCGGCAGCGTCCGCCCCACGTTTATAGGACTTTCAGCCTAAACTTTGAGCTGCAAAGCGCAATTGCAAATTCCCAACCCTGTTTTCGTTCCGCCATTGTTTTGTTCGGCCGTTTTTAGTTGCCGCGACATCCGATCAATCTCTCCAATCGCCGATAATCGGTTAAGTTTTTCCCGAGCCAGGTAGATAAAACTGTAAAGGCTCGTCTTTAAGCAGAAATTTCCACGATGATTGCAGGAAATTTGCTGAAGTATGTCGAACCAACCTCGATACTGGCTTTATAGCTTTAAATAAGGGGATTTAATTAATGAAGTTGAAGGTATTAGTCACCGGCGCGGCCGGCTTTATCGGTTCCCACCTGGTCGAGGAACTCGTAAAACGGGGATATGAGGTGAAAGCCTTCGTGCGGTACAACGCCCGCAACGACTGGGGCTGGCTGCAAACACTGCCGTGTCTCCCAAAAGTTGAAGTTTGCGTCGGCGATATCCGCGATTACGACGTCGTTAAAGAGGTGGTACGCGGGGTGGATGTGGTGTTCCATCTTGCGGCGCTGATCGGTATTCCTTACTCTTATGTTTCACCGCTCGCTTACGTTAAGACGAATGTGGAAGGAACCTATAACATCCTCCAGGCCGCACGTGAAGAAGGGGTGGGGCGGGTGGTGCATACCTCCACGTCCGAGGTGTATGGAACGGCAAGGTACGTGCCCATTGACGAGGAGCACCCGCTGCAGGCACAGTCGCCCTACGCCGCCTCGAAAATCGCCGCCGACCAGCTTGCGCTGAGTTATTACCGGTCTTTCGGCCTGCCCGTCGTGGTGGCCAGGCCGTTTAACACGTTCGGGCCACGGCAGTCCGCGAGAGCAGTTATTCCCACCATCATTACGCAGTCTATCAGAGGTGAAAAGACTCTTCATCTCGGCAGCCTAAGCCCGACGCGTGATTTTAATTACGTTCGCGATACGGTTTCCGGCATTTTGGCGGTCGGCTTCTCTGAGCGGACGGTGGGTGAGGTTGTCAACATCGGCGCCGGGCGCGAGAATTCTATCAAAGAGATCGTTGAAATGGTCGCAGACATTACAGGGTTAAGATTTAGCGTGGAAGAAGAAAAAAAAAGGATAAGACCAACAAATAGCGAGGTAGGACGCCTGGTGTGCGCAAACAACAAGGCGCGCAAACTTACGGGGTGGGCGCTGCAATACTCGCTTGAGGAAGGTTTGCGGGAAACCGTGGACTGGTTCAGGGAGAACCTTCATTTGTATAAAGCGGATTTTTATAATGTATAGTCCTAAGTTGTCATGTCAAACATAGCTGAAGGCTTTGAGCGCAAGGGAGACAAGGAGTTTCGACATTTCCTTTCCATTGCGAAGGGATCGGCGGCTGAAGTAAAAGCTCAGATCTATGTTGCTAAAGATGCCGGACTGATCAGTGAAACACAATTTGCCGGATCTATATGAATTAACGTCGGAAACCGGGCGACTTATCAGCAGTATGATAAAGTATCTTGCTAAGCCCAAAGTTTCAAGTCGTAAATCCTAAGTCCCGAGTCTCGAGTCCTAAGTCCGGGAACAGAAAGAAGGGATTCAGAAGGTAAGTTCTGGGTCGGCGACGAGGGTCTTCGTAGAAAGTATGCTTTATGTCTCCAAGACTGAGGACTGAGGACTGAGGACCGAGGACTAGTATGGAGGACTAGACGGAGGAGTCATGACCAACTCAGACATCCGGATTCCGATCGACGCTCCGAACATTGGCGAATTGGAAAGGGAATACGTGATGCGTGCCCTCGAGAGCGGCTACGTTTCGTCGGCGGGTCCGCTGATCGGGGAGTTCGAGGAGCGCTTTGCCGCTTACGTGGGAGCGCGGTGCGCCGTGGCCACCGTAAACGGCACGTCGGCCATACACCTTGCCTTACGGCTTTTGGGGATCAGACCCGGCGATGAGGTCATCGTTCCGGCCCTTACCTTTATCGGCACCGTGAATCCGGTGGTCTACCTTGGAGCGACACCGGTGGTTGTCGATGTTGATCCTCAGACGTGGAATATCAGCGTTGACGCGATGGAAGAGGCGATTACCAAGCGGACGCGCGCGGTCGTTCCTGTGCATCTGTACGGAAACCCTGCCGACATGACCGGGGTTGTTAAGGTAGCCTCCAAACACGGCCTGTCCGTCGTTGAAGACGCCGCCGAAGCGCTTGGAAGCACCTATAAAGGCAAGCATGTCGGGACCTTCGGTAAAATCGGGGTGTTTAGTTTTAACGGGAACAAGGTTATGACAACCGGCGGCGGCGGCATGCTGGTGACGGATGATCCGGAACTGGCCGCAAGGGCGCGCTTGCTGGTAAACCAGGGGCGGATGCCGGGGATCACAGAGTATGAGCATCAAGAGATAGGTTATAACTACCGGTTGACTAATTTACAAGCGGCGCTCGGACTTGCGCAGATGGAGCGCTTGCCGGAGTTTTTGGCAACTAAGCGACGTAATGCTGCGATTTACCGGGAGCTTCTACAGAGGCTGCCGGGACTGGAATGGCAGCATGAGGCAGAAAGCGCAGAAAGCGGCTGGTGGCTTTTTTCCGTATTAATCGATCCCAAACGGTTTGGAGAAGACAGGATTTCCGTAGCGCAGAGACTCAAGGCCGCGGGGGTCCAGGTGCGGCCTCTGTTCAAGTCAATTAACCGTCAGCCGCCATATAGAAAATATTGCTTCAGAGAATGTCCGGTGGCCGAATCCTTGCACGAAAGAGGGCTTAATCTTCCAAGCGCCAGTTTTCTCAAAGAGGAAGATATTCGTGAGACATGCCGACTCTTATTGTCAAGGTGGAAGTTAGATGAACCTACCACAGATTGTGATCATCGGTGCGGGCGGTCATGCTAAGGTAGTGGCCGACATCATATTGAAAATCGGGAGATATCAAATAGCCGGCCACACCGCGCCTGGAAATCCTCCGCCTGCGGCCCGTTTGAAGTTTAGGTATCTTGGAAACGATAACGTTTTACCCTCGCTGTGGAAGCAGGGCGTCAAACTGGCCGCTTTGGGTGTGGGAGGAGTGGGAGACAACAGGCCGCGGCGCCGGATATATGAGCATATTCATAGCCTGGGATTTTCCACCCCTCCTTTAGTTCATCCAGCTGCTATTGTGGCGGATGGGGTTCTTCCCGTAGAAGGTTTGGTGATTGCGCCGGGCGCTGTGGTAAATCCGCGGGTTGAGTTCGGCGTGAATACCATTATCAATTCCGCTGCCGTGGTTGAGCATGACTGTGTACTCGGCGAACACGTGCACGTCGCGCCGGGCGCGGTATTATGCGGCGGGGTTCGCGTAGGTAGTTTGGCTCACGTGGGGGCCGGAGCGGTCGTTATTCAGGGGGTCGCCCTGGGTGAAGGTGCGGTAGTCGGCGCCGGAGCGGTGGTGCTCCACGACGTGGAACCCTGGACCGTGGTTGCGGGGAACCCGGCGAGGTTCATAAAGTCGCTGAAGGAAGTGTTCTGAATGCGCCGGGTAATGGTCTTCTCAGCCTCACGCGCCGAGTATGGCCTTTTAAAACCCATAATCAGGGGTATTATGGCCTCAGACCGGTTGGAATTAAGCCTTGCTATCGGCGGCGCTCATCTCGCCCCCGGTTATGGCTGTACAAAGCAGGAGATAATAGCCGACGGTCTGCCGATCGCTTTTTTTGTAAGCGGCGCTCAAGCTTCAGACCGTCCCGATGCCATCATTAAATCCGTCGGTCTGGGTGTAACGGAGATTGCCTCCCTTTTTTCCGCTCAGCCACCGGATATTGTTGTTATCCTGGGGGATCGTTACGACTTGCTAATTCCACTTGTCGGGGCGCTCATCAACCGTGTGCCTATTGCCCACCTCTGTGGGGGAGAAACCACGGAAGGAGCGCTTGACGAGCAGGTGCGCCATGCTGCGGCGAAGATGGCCCACCTTCACTTCCCCAGCACCTTTGAGTACGCCCGGCGTTTGCGGCAGATGGGAGAAGAGGCATGGCGGATCAACGTCGTGGGAGCGCCTGGTGTAGAAAACATACATAAGGAAGAAATGATGACACCTGAGGAACTGAAAGCGGCTTTCGGCATCGATGTCACCCGTCGGACGCTGTTAATCACTTACCATCCGGAAACCTTGACACAAGAGGATCCCGAAAGAGAAGTCGCCGTGCTGATAACTGCTTTGAAAGAGTTTCGGGATTGTCGGCAGATCATTACCTACCCCGGAATGGAAGTGGGTTGCCGGGGAGTCATTAAGGCCTGGGAGAGCTATGTTGAACAGAATCAAAACGCCCGATTGTATAAAAGCCTGGGTTCACGCGGCTACCTGGGGGTTATGAGGTATTCCGCGGCGGTAGTGGGCAACTCATCGAGCGGCATCATCGAAGCCCCGTCGCTTAAAGTCCCCACCGTGAATATAGGGAACAGGCAAAAAGGCCGGGTGCGGGCGGGGAGTGTGATCGATGTGCCTTGCATTAAGGCGGAGATCACCGCGGGGTTGCAAAAGGCTCTGTATGACGAGGAATTCCGCCGTTGCGTTGAGCATGTGAGCAATCCCTACGACCCTTACGGGGACGGAAATGTAAGCGGGCGGGTGGTTTCTGTGCTGGAATCTGTTCCGCTGGATCGGCGTTTGCTTGAAAAGAAGTTGGATTTCCCAACCGAAGAGGAGTTGTGTAAATGATTCCTTCCGAACGGGTTTTGGTGATCGCCGAAGCCGGGGTAAATCACAACGGCAGTGTTGACGTTGCTAAAAAGCTTGTCGATGCCGCCTTAAAAGCCGGCGCCGACGCAGTAAAATTCCAGACTTTCGTCCCGGAAGAGGTGGCGGCGAAAAGCGCTGAAATCGCGGGTTATCAGCGGGCAAACATGCCGGCCTCGCGAGAGACCCAGCTTGAGATGATTAAACGTTTCACTTTAAGCTACGAAGATTTTCGCTGTTTAAAGGCATATTGTGACCAAACGGGTATTATGTTTTTGTCCACTCCGTTCGATAAATTTAGTGTAGACTTTCTTGACGACCTGGGCGTACCGGTTTTTAAAGTGGCTTCCGGCGAACTGGTTTATCATCCTTTTTTACGGTATGTTGCAGCCAAGGGGAGGCCGATGATTCTTTCCACCGGCATGGCTACTCTCGGCGAGATCGAGGAGGCGTTGGCGGTAGTAAGGGCTGCGTGCAGGTCTGTTGAAATAACCCTTCTGCATTGTACGTCCGACTACCCGGCCTTATTTGAAGACGTTAATTTGAAAGCGATAGATACGCTCAGACAGGCTTTCGGTATCCCGGTCGGTTATTCCGATCATACGCCCGGTATTGAGGTTCCGGTGGCCGCGGTGGCGCTGGGGGCGTGTATCATTGAGAAGCACTTTACGCTGGACCGGAACATGGAGGGACCAGACCACCGGGCCTCGCTTGAACCCGAAGAACTGGCGGCCATGATCCGGGCGATCCGCAACGTAGAGAAAGCGTTGGGGGACGGCCACAAAAGGCCTACCTCCCGTGAACTGGAAACCATGAAGGTTGCGAGGCGCAGTTTGATTGCCGCGTGCGATATTACTGCGGGTGAAATAGTCTCGGCGGACAAACTGGCTATAAAAAGGCCCGGCACGGGCATTCCGCCTAAAATGCTTGAAATTGTTGTCGGTCGGCGGGCCCGGGTCGACATCCCCGCTGATACGGTTATCACCTGGGAAATGATTTAACAGTTGCGTGTTATGAGTTGCACGTTACGAGTTTTTAAGAAACCTGGTAGGGAGTAGGAGATACAGTTGTGAGTTGGAGGTAGGGATGGTACGGCTTACAAGATTTGAGGATATAGAAGCCTGGAAGAAGGCGCGTGATTTGACGAAAACAATTTACCAGGTTACTTCGGTTGGTGAATTTGCCCGTGACTTTTGCCTTAGGGACCAGATTCGTCGTGCTGCCATATCAATCATGTCAAACATCGCTGAGGGCTTTGAACGTAAAAGGACTAATGAATTCTGTTATTTTCTTTCAGTTGCTAAGGGATCGGTTGGTGAAGTGAAAGCCCAAATCTACGTCGCGATGGATGCTGGATTAATTAGTGAAGCACAATTTGAACAGCTATATAAATCAGCTACGGAAACCGGGCAACTCATCGGCGGTTTTATAAAGTATCTTAACCAATTGAAAATAAAAAGTCCGAAATCAAAGCCGATGCCTAACCCGTAACCCGTAACCCGTAACCCGCAACTCGGAACTCGGAACTAATGAAGGGGGTGTTGGCGGTGGAGTGCCCTGAACTGCTTAACGAAGTCACGGTATTACCGGACGAACTGATCGTCCGTGCGCTCGAAAAGATGGACCGTGCCGCACGGCAAATCCTGCTGGTGACCGACGATGAGGGCGTTTTGCTGGGCACCGTTACCGACGGAGATGTACGCCGGGCGCTTCTCGAGGGGGTAAACCTGCGTGAGCCTGTCGACCGCATAATGAACCGGCGTCCGAAAATACTGCCCATCGGCACTCCCTTAGAGGCTGTCCGTAAAATGATGGTTGAGCATGGCATCCGGCATATTCCGCTTACCGATGACCAGGGCCGGCTGGTCAATCTGATCATGTGGCAGGATCTGTTCCTTTCCAAGGTGGAAGCGCGTCCGGAGAACGTGGTGATAATGGCCGGCGGGAAGGGTACAAGACTCGATCCTTTCACAAAAATCCTGCCAAAACCGATGATCCCTTTACGGGACAAGCCCATTATCGAGGTGATCATGGAGCGGTTTAACCGCCAGGGGTTCGGCGAGTTTGTTCTTTGTCTCGGATACAAAGCCGAAATAATCCGTCTTTATTTCAACGGCAACGGCCGCTCTTACAACGTCAGTTTCGTGCAGGAAGAGGAGCCGCTGGGGACCGCCGGCGCGCTTTCCCTTTTAACGGAGCGTTTTAAGGACACATTCCTGCTGACCAACTGCGATATTATCGTTGAAATGAACTACAACCAGTTGCTTGAATACCACCGGGAGGGGCGTTACGCGCTAACGATTGTGGGGGCGTTGAAAGAGTTTGTGGTTCCGTACGGTGTGATGCACACGGAAGAAAGCCGCTTCTGGATCGAAGAGAAACCCAATTTTCACTTCCTTGTCAATACAGGCCTTTACGTATTGGAGCCTTCGGTGCTGCAACTAATCGAAAAGGGCAAACCGGTGGACATGCCCGATATGATAGCTGCGGCCCAGGCCGGCGGGTTCCGCGTGGGCATCTACCCGCACCACGGCAAATGGTTCGACGTCGGGCAGTGGGAAGAGTACCAGCAAACCTTAAAACTTTTTGAAAGTATGGAGTTGACGGGATAAGGAAATGTACAGAGGTCTTTCAATTTTGGGCTTTATCCCGGCCAGGGCCGGTTCAAAGGGTCTACCCGGTAAAAATACCAAGCTGCTGGCGGGAAAGCCCCTTTTGATTTATACCGTCGAAACAGCCCAAAAAAGCGGGGCATTTGATTACCTCATGGTGTCCACGGACGGCGAGGATATTGCCGCCGTTGCCCGGCAGGGGGGCGCGGAGGTGCCTTTTATAAGGCCGCAGGAACTTGCCACGGATACCGCCAAAGTGATTGACGCATTACACCACACAATGCTTTGGCTGGAAGGCCGGGGCAAGAAATACGACTGTGTTGCGATCTTACAGCCTACGAGTCCCTTGCGAGGGGTTGAAGACATTATCGGCGCGATGGACCTCTTGGTGGCGCGCGGCGCCGACGCCGTGGTTTCCGTCTGCGAGACGGAGCACCACCCCTGGTGGAGCAACACCTTACCCGAAGATGGCTGCATGGAAGGTTTTTTGCGAAGCGACATATCCGTCAACAGACAGGAACTGCCGAAATTTTACCGCCTTAACGGGTCCATATACATGGCGCGCTGGGATTTTATCAGAGGGCGCAGAACCTGGTTTGGACCGGGAACATACGCCTATGTCATGCCGCGCCGCCGTTCTGTTGACATAGACGGTCCGCTCGATTTCTTTTTGGCAGAGGCATTGATTGTTCGCGGGCTTTAGTTTCTGCGACAGGCGGCCGATAACGGTCTTATAGGAGGAACATTGATGAATAAATGGCTTGAGCAGGCCCTTGCGTATGAGAACGAAAATAACCTCCTGTTAAGCATGCAGTGCTATACCCGGGCTTTTAAAGAACATCCCGGCGATCAGGATGTATTGTATTACGGCGGCCTGTTTTTATTTAAAATGGGTAATTACGACGAGGCGCTGGACCTGTTCGTCAGGTGCTATTCCTTGGGAACCTTGACAGGTGAGGTAAAAGAGGAGTTATTAAGCCGGTTATTAGCAGCCTATTATGAGCCGAATATGGAAGGATTTAAAAAAAATTACGAAAATAATGTGAAAAATCTTCTTGCCTACGAGTTCAATTATATCGGTTCTTTTCCGGCTTTCGAAGACCTGCCTTTTATATGCGTCCCGCGCAATGATTCTTCTTATTATATCTTTGATAAGGGAAACAGTACTTTTATACAAAGAATAGACATTCGAAACAAAAGCTATAAGCAGGGTACACTGGTCCCAAACGAGTGTATCATTGCATTTGATATATATGAGAAAGAACAGTTGCTTGCGCTCCATGAGGAAACCTATTCGCCGCTGTCAAATGGCCTAAAAGTTCCCTTGTATCTCGTGTGGACTGATATTACAACAATGCAGGTTTATTTGCAGCTCGAGGATTACGAGATGATAATCAACACGGGAAGGTTTGTATTTTTCCCCGATTATCGAAGGGATTTTAGTGTTGCTTCTTTCTTCAAGGGTTATCAAAGCATAATTCCTAATAAGTGCATTGGGAGTGCTGTTAAAGAAGAGGTCCAATCCTTTTTCGAAACGATAAAGGAAACGCGAGAAAAGGAGACGGAAGAAAAACTCTCGCAGGTAATTAAGCTTCTCAAAAATTACGACGATCGCTATTACAAAGATTTATTCCTCTGTAATAGTAATGATTTGCGGATTTTATTTATCACTTGCCGGTTTACGACTTTTCTTCAATACAGCACAAGGGATTGCATATCTGCAAGCGTCAACTTAGGTATAAAATCAGATTTGTTAATTGAGAAATCAGATATTCACAGGATCTTCAGAGCGGAACTATATAACAAAATTGTTGATTTTAAGCCGAACATAATTTTCTTAATAGACCATTTTAAATGGGAGTCTGGTATCCCGGAGGGGTTTTTATGTGTAACATGGGTACAGGATCCGCTGCCTAACATTTTATCAAGGGATTCTGCTAAAAAGTTATTGGACAACGATCTTGTGTTAGTAGGAGCCCCCAAACTTAAAGACCAGATGTTAGAACTGGGTTACCCGGAAGCGAACCTGTTTGACCAGATTATTCCGGTTAATTCACTTATTTTCGACAAAATTGACCTCGTCGGAACGGAAAAGGCTCGTTACGCGTCCGACATCACCTATGTTTCGCACGTCGGCGATCCTCAATCATCCCTCGATGCATTGGTCTCCGAATACATGATGCGAATAAAAGACGAAGATATCAGGCCGAAGTTCAAGGGTTTCCTTTATTCAGCTTATAAATTAACTCGCAGAAGGATTGAGGGATCGGAACCGATTTTTACCGTTGAGGATTATAAGCATGTGCTTGCGGAAGCCTTGAGAGGTTGTGGGTTCCAGTTTGACATAAGTGATGACTTCGCTTACGAATTCGGCTCTCGGGTAGGGAACCGGCTTCATAGAACCATTCCTCTGGTTTGGGTGGCGGAATGCGGTCACTCCCTCAAGATATGGGGCAGGGAGTGGGTCAATAATTGTCAACTCAAGAAATTTGCTATGGGGACGGCTGCTCACGGGGAGGAATTGGCGAAGGTATATTCATCGGTAAAAATCACTTTGGGGATTCAACCCTATGGAACAATGCATCAACGGGCGTTGGAAGCGATGGCTTGCGGTTCCTTATACATGTCAAGGCAACTTCCCGCAGAACATGATTACAACAATATCGACAACTACTTTGTCGAGGGCGAGGACTTTGTTTCTTTCAGCAGTAAGGATGATTTGTTGGATAAGGTGCACTACTTCTTAGAAAATGAGCGTGAGAGAAAAAGGATTGCGGAAAACGGGAGAAAGAAAACCGTTCAGAACTATACGTATGACAAGGCCATTCAAAATTTGCTATCCGTTTTAAGAGACGTGCAAGGAGATTAAACTTAGAATGTCTTCTAACAAGTTACCTGCACAGACCGTTTTCATACTTAGTATTAGTAGCGACATTGGCCGGGCGCTGGCAGGGCGCTACCTCCGGGATGGTTATACCGTCGTCGGAACGTATAGGAGTACAGATATTCTTAAAGACCTTATGGGCCAGCCGGGACTTTACCTATTTCCTTGCGACGTTAAAGATACCGGTAGCGTAAGGTCAGTTATTGAAGAATACCATCGTTTGTCTCTTCCTTGGGATATGTTTGTTTCATGTGTGGGCACTTTGGAGCCTATAGGGGACTTTTTTAGCACCGAGTTCGACGCGTGGGAGCGTTCAGTGATTATTAACTCTTCAGCGCAACTCAGGGTTTTGCATGCCTTGTACCCATACCGCCGCAAGGGTCAGGTATCGCACGCCGTTTTTTTCGCCGGCGGGGGGACCAATAACCCTTTTCCGAACTACTCAGCATATTGCGTTTCTAAAATAATGTTGATGAAGATGTGTGAGCTCCTGGACAATGAATGCTCAGATTTGAACGCTTTTATTGTAGGTCCGGGATGGACGAGAACAAAGATGCACAAGCAGACCATCAACAACGCGGAAAACGCAGGGATAAACTATAAAAGAACCCGCGAATTCATGGAGGCGGGGGGAAATAACGGCACTTCCATGGACGATATTTACGACTGCATTCAGTGGTTGGCAAAACAGGGCAAGACGATAGCGGGCGGCCGTAATTTTTCGGTAAGACATGACCACTGGCGAGGGGAAGAAGCTTACAATCTTACCCAAAGTTTAGTATCGGATCCCGATTTGTTTAAATTGAGGCGGTACCGGTATCCGTAGCAATATTAAATAGGGGGCAATTTGCGTGGATCGCTCAATAGCACACGAACCGGATACGACTTCAAAAAAAGACATCGACTATCGTACAAGGCTGGAGGAGTACTTCGAGTCAAGTGTGGGAACCATTACAGAAAAACTGGAGAATTTCCCGAAGTATGTTCAACAAACCACTCTTAACAGGTTTTTGGCTAGATATGAAATATTTAAGCATACAATAAATGTTCCAGGCGCGATAATTGAATGCGGCGTGCTTTTCGGCGGAGGCCTGATGACCTTTGCACACTTAAGCTCAATAATGGATCCGTGGGCGGTTTCCAGGAGGATTATAGGATTCGATACCTTCAGCGGTTTTAGGGACCTCTCCGAGGTAGACAAGGGACCGGGACGGTCTATGCACGCCACCGAAGGAGGGTTCGGGGTAGATGCTTACGAGGACTTGCAGAACTGCATTAATATTTTTGACCGGCACAGGTTATTGGGGCACCTGCCCAAAGTTGAACTGGTCCGGGGCGATATCCGGGAGACGGTTCCAAAATACATCGAAGACAACCCCCATCTGGTGGTAAGCCTGCTATTTTTAGATGTAGACGTTTATGAACCGACCAAAGTGGCTATCGAGCATTTTCTGCCTCGTATGCCTAAAGGGGCGGTGGTTGCTTTTGATGAGCTATACGCGCGGCATTGGCCCGGCGAGACAAAAGCTTTGGTTGATACGATCGGCATAAACGCTTTGAGACTTAAGCGTCCGTTTTTCAGCACGTGGATGTCCTATGCGGTTATTGAATAGAAGGGGAATTAATCTTGAATAATAATGTTTTGCGCAAGCGAATTATCGAGATGGTCTTTAAAGGCAGGGACGGCCATATTCCAAGCGCCCTGTCAATTATCGATATTCTTTCGGTGTTATATAGCGGTTATCTTAAGTTCGATCCACAAATCCCTGACTGGCCCGAGCGGGATTACTTTATTTTAAGCAAGGGGCACGGTTGTGTAGCCCTTTATGTCTTGCTGGAGCATTACGGTTTTATTACGCAGCACGACGTTGAACTTTTTTGCAGGCCGGGCGGTATATTGGGTGCGCATCCCGATTGCACGAAAATTCCCGGCATTGAGGCTTCAACAGGGTCACTGGGCCACGGGTTCCCGTTTGCTATCGGTGTGGCTCTCGGCCTGCGTATTCGTAATATGGACAACAAGGTCTACGTGCTTGTCGGTGATGGGGAATGCAACGAAGGTACGATTTGGGAAGCGGCATTAGTGGCGGCGAACCTAAAACTGGGAAATTTATGCTGCATTATAGACAATAACGGCTCGGCGCTGCAGGTGCTTCCCGTCAGCCCTCTAAGGTCGAAATGGGAAGCGTTCGGCTGGAAAGTCTCCGAAATAGACGGGCATGACGAGAATCAAATTCGAGGGGCATTGGATAGTCAAAACTTCAGCCAATGGAGTATACCGAAGGCGATTGTGGCAAATACGGTAAAGGGAAAAGGGGTGCCGATGATGGAAGGGCACGGCCTATGGCATCATAAGATACCCAATAAGGATGAGTTCAAAACGATTATGGAGGTTCTGTCTTGACCGCGAAATCTATCCGGCAGCAATTCGCAGATACGATGCTTGAAGTCGGCCTTGAGGACCCCAACCTTGTGGTGCTGGTCGGGGATATAGGCCACTTTGCGTTACAACCTTTCGCCGCAGCCTGTCCAGGACGCTATTACAACATCGGGATTTGCGAGGCGACTATCATCAGCATGGCTGCCGGACTTGCAAAAACGGGATTTGTTCCGGTTGCCCACACCATTGCTCCGTTTTTTATTGAACGGGCGTTTGAGCAAATTAAACTGGATTTTTGTTATCAGCAATTAGGGGGGAATCTTGTAACGGTTGGGAGCGCTTTCGATTATCCAGGCCTTGGCTGTACACATCACTGTTATAATGATTTCGCGTTGCTGAAGACCCTTCAAAGAACACAAATAGTATACCCTGGAAATCCGGCCGAATTCGATATAATCTTCCGGCAAAGTTACCGTTGCGATAAATTAACCCTCTTTCGCATCCCGGCGCACCAACATGGCCAGGGCTTTCACGCGGGGGAGATTCAGTTTGGTAAGGGTATCAAAGTTACGGATGGCTCAAACCTTACTATTGTAGCAACCGGGCCGCAATTGGATAACGCCGTGGCCGCGCGAGACGCGCTCAGCGAAATGGGTTGGGATGCCGAAATACTATACATCCACACTATTCGGCCTTTGGACAGTGGTTTGATCCGCTCCAGCGCAAGTAAGACGAGGCGCATCCTGGTAATTGAAGAACACGTGCGGAGCGGGGGTCTGGGCGACGACGTGCTGCGTGCTACTATTGATATTCCTGATATTCGGTACTCTTTTATATCTATCCCGGATAGTTTCCTGACTGAATATGGGTCATACGAAGATCATTGCGAAAGGTTGGGTTTGACCCGGAATGGCATCCTTGACAAGGTAAGATCCGACTTTGGAATACGGAAAGGCGTTGAACTTTTAGCAAAAAGCGGATCTTAATCAGATGAAAGGTTAGTTCGTCAAGGAGGATAAAATTTAGCAGTTGGGAGCGCTGAAAATGGTCAAGAAGGTTCTTATCGTGATCCCGCCGCTTATTAACAGCGACGAAGGAAATGGTTTTAGTCCGAAAACCCCTGTTTTTGAAAGGTATCGTCTTGTTTCCCCTGTAGAACCTACCGCAGTAGCAGCGAATTTAATAAACCGCGGGTTTGAAGTTAAACTGTTCGATCTTGGTCTGTATACAGGTGACCGGTTTGACAGACTTACAGAAAGCCTCGCTACATCTAAACCCGACGCTCTCGTAATGGTCCAATCCGTCCTTACTTTTTCTACAGCCCAGGACTGGGACGGTAAGCGTGTATTTGACTTGGCGCGCACACATTGTCGGGACATAGTAACGGTGTTGACCGGTTCTCACGCGACAAACTTCCCGGGTAAAGCCGTCTCTGAAGGAGTGTGTGATTTTTCGATTAAGGGCGAAGTCGATTTTGCTGTTGGGGAACTCCTTTCGGCTGTTAACGTACAGGGGGATTTGTCTTCTCTCCCAGGCCTGGCTTATCGTCTTGAATCAGGCGAATTAAGCGTTTCGCAGGATTATCCTAAAGTTAACCTCGCGGATCTTCCCCTACCCGCCTATCACTTGCTGAAAGACGAAGATAGGGTTAGATATGCGAAGGTGCTTGAGTTTGGGAAAATCCGCTTTCCGGAGAAAAGTTGCTATTATCGAGACATTATGACTTCACGCGGATGTATCATGCGTTGTTCTTTTTGCTGTGTTACGCACATGCGCGGGAATACGCAAAAATATCGGCGCAAGTCTTTAGAAATGGTAGTTGCGGAAATTGAAGCGGCGCTTGAAGATGGGATAGAGGAGATTCATTTTTTCGACGATTTATTTGCCCGGGATGAAAAGGAAATACTTGAATTAACTAATGAAATCGTCCGTCGTAACCTGCGCTTTCACTGGTTTGTCGCCCAGGGTATGCCGCTTTGGCCTCTAACCCGAAACTCGCTGGAAGCCATGAAAGAGACCGGCATGTACCGGATCATCTGTCCTCTGGAGTCAGGCAACAACCGGGTTTTGAAGGAAGTAGCCGGTAAGGCGCTTTCATCGGTAGAGCACCATCACGATGTGTTATTATGGGCTCATTCTCTCGGCCTGGAAATCATCGGCCTGTTCGTAGTGGGTATGCCGGGCGAGGAGCGCTATGAAATACTGGATACGATAAAGTTTGCAGAAGAACATCCGGAAATAGATTACTCCGTTTTCTCGATTGCAACGCCGATGATTGGGACACGCTTAATTAAACAGGTTACTCAACGTGGTTGGCTTCACGATACGGATAAAATCAACCGTATTATAAAGCGCACCGTATCGCTATACCATACGGAGGCGTTCAAGGAGTATGAATTGGGGGTGATACGGGCATTCGACTGGGATCGAATCAATTTTTCAACTCCGGAACGCCAGGCAAAATATGCCCGGATGGTCGGTATCACGTTCGAACAACTCCAGGTTCAAAGGGAATACGCCAAGAGCACGTTTTACCGTTATTTCCCTGACTACGATGGTCCTCTGTCGTTTAAGGACCTCTACGATCAGCCCCATCTATTTCAAGAGTGTACTCCCAAAATCCCGGGGTAGTCTACTGATGTTATTGATTGTTGGTTCAAAAGGGTTAATCGGGCGGTATACGAAAGCATACTGGCGGGCTAACGGGGGAAAGGTTATCTGTACCTCGCACGGCCCCGGCGAAGATCTGTGTCTTGATCTGCGTGAGCCAGTCGGCAATTTTACCACGCTGCTTCCCGGCGGCGTCACACACGCTTTAATCTGCAGCGGTATAACGGCAATCGACAATTGTTGCCGTGACCCGGAAACGACGCGCATTTTCAACGTTATTCATACCATAGAACTGCTTTCGGGTTTGCTTAAACACAGCATTACGCCAATCTTTTGCTCCAGCGATTTGGTTTTTAGGGGTGACAGGGGATATTACAGCGAGGAAGACGCGCGTTATCCCACCACAGAGTACGGTCGTCAAAAAAAGGTAGTTGAAGACTTTTTGCTTGGTCAAGACGATCCGTTCATAATCATCAGGATGAGCAAGTTGTATAGTCTTGAAAAGGATGACCCTTCCCCTGTAGGGCAAATAATTAATTCCTTACTTAAAGGTAATGCCATCCGCTGTGCCGATGATCAGGTTGTCTGTCCAACTTGCGTTGATGACATTTCCCGCGCTATCAAACTCTTAATTGATTCTAAAGCTACAGGAGTATACCACTTAGCTGCTCCGAAAGTGTATACCAGGTATACCCTTGGTTTGGCTATTGCGGAACCGATGGGGTTGAATCAATTGATTCTACGTTGCTCTATCCGCGATTTTAATTTTGCTGACCCACGTCCCGCCAATAATTCATTAAATGTTTCAAAATTTTTATTAAGTTATGGTTTCGAATTCTCAACACTTGAGTCTAATTTGCCGACAATACTCTATAAGCGATCCTATAGAGAGTGTGGGAGCTAATGGAAATTAACCTACTTGATCGTTATCCCCGATCTAAGAGGCCGATTGACGAGCGTGCCCAATTGATTACAGATGCGAACCGGGAAATAGCACGGCAGTTCGGTAAGGAGTTTTTTGACGGCGACCGCCTCTACGGCTACGGTGGCTACAATTACCACGAACGTTTCTGGAAGGACACGGTCAGGAGGTTTCGCGACTACTACCAGCTTTCAGAAGATGCAAGCGTACTGGATGTGGGTTGCGCAAAGGGGTTTATGCTGTATGATTTCAAAGAACTCATGCCACGGCTTAATATAGCAGGGATAGATATATCCGGATACGCCATCGACAACGCGATTGACAGGGTCAAACCTTTCTTGCAAGTGGGAAACGCGAAGGCTTTACCTTATGAGGATGACTCCTTTGACTTGGTGGTTTCCATTACAACCATACATAACCTGCCGTTATTGGAATGTAAGCAGGCACTGCGGGAGATTCAAAGGGTTTCCCGAGCCCATGCGTTTATTACCGTGGATGCATGGCGGACCGAAGAAGAGCGTGAGAGGTTACTGAAGTGGAACTTGACTGCCCTGACATACATGCACGTTGACGACTGGCGGAAGTTGTTCGGCGAGGTTGGATATACAGGGGACTATTATTGGTTTATTGCTGAGTAGTTGAAAGACGCTTCGACGACTCAATTCCGCATAGGGAGGATTTCTTTGGGGAAACGTCAAGCCGATTAAGAAATTGACGATGTATAAAATGGAGGTGGACATTGTGGCAGTATCCAACGCGTCAACTCCGGCAAAAATGATTTCCTCGGAGGACTTCGCAGCATTGCGTGAGACCTTCAGAAAAGAGGGACGCAAGATCGTACATTGCCACGGTGTATTCGACCTTCTTCACCCGGGGCATATCGCTCATCTTGAAGAAGCGAGATCGTTGGGCGATGTTCTGGTAGTCTCGGTAACCTCAGCTCCCTATGTAAACAAAGGTCCCGGGCGTCCCTGCTTTTCCGACGAATTGCGGATGCACGCTTTAGCTGCGCTTGCTTGCGTTGACTATGTATTGCTTTCTAAATCTTCGACTGCCCTTGAGATTCTCGACATTGTCAAGCCTGATATTTTCGTAAAAGGCCAAGAATATGCCGATGCGGAGAAAGACATTACAGGGAACATCGATATAGAAATCAAAAAAATCAATTCCTTAGGCGGAGAGGTACGCTTTACCAATGGTATAGTGTTTAGTTCAACCCAACTGATAAACCAGAACTTCCCCGTTTTTCCTCCCGGCGCAAAGGTTTTCATTCAGGATTTTAGATCTTGCCATTCCTTCGATGATCTTCACCGACAGGTCGATGACATGAAGTCGTTACGTGTTCTTATAGTCGGGGATATCATTATCGACGAATATGTTTTCTGTCAGGTACAAGGTTTGATGTCAAAAGACAGGGCACTTTCGGCCATTTATGAGCGGGAAGAACGTTATCTCGGCGGCGCCCTTGCTGTCGCCCGGCACGTATCCAGCTTTGCTAACAACGTTACCCTGTGCGGGATTGTGGGAAACGAACCTCATATTCACAGTCAGTTACTGAACGATATGAGCAGGGCAATGATACTTGACTTGCAGTTTGAAGATACCTACCAGACCGTGGTTAAAAGGCGGTTTATCGAACGTCGCGGTATCAGGGAGCAGTATGAAAAGTTATTCTCCATGAATTATCTGGATATGCGTTTCATCGAAAATAAGGTTGACCGCAGGCCTTTTTACGAGAAGCTGCAACGACTTATCCCCAACCACGACCTTGTCCTTGTTGCGGACTACGGTCACGGCTTGCTGGATAAAAAGGCCATGGAAATCGTCCAATCTGAAGCCAGATTTCTTGCTTTAAACTGCCAGACAAATTCGTCTAATTATGGGACCAACCTTGTTACCAAATACCATCGGGCTGATGTGTTTACGCTCGACGAAATCGAACTTCGGTTGGCTTTTGCGTCCCGAGTAGGAAATGTGGACCATTTACTGGAACGGTTGATGCAGCATTTTCAGGGCCGTGTGGGTTGGCTTACCCTCGGGTCCTTGGGATCAGTGAGTATTGATCAGAATTTTAATATGGCCAGGACACCTGCCTTTACGTTAAACGTGCAGGATACCGTAGGGGCCGGGGATGCCTTCTTTGCTCTTGCCAGCATTTGTGCCTGCACAGGGGTTGACATCGAGGTGGGATCTTTTTTAGGCAATGTTGCGGGAGCCCTGGCCGCGAATGTGTTAGGAAATTCACGGCCTGTAAGTAAGCCGGATGTCCTCAAGTATGCCTCGACGCTTTTAAAATAATTTTCCCTCAGGCGAAGATTTCTACAAGTATTTGTAAGGAGACGAAACGGAATGTCGGACGATTTTAGAATTGATTCCCATAAGCTTATTTTTCATCCCGTTCGGGTATCCCAGTGGCTCCAGGGGGATGATATTTACCCAATTTACGTTGAAATTGCACCCTCAGGGAGCTGCAATCACCGGTGTGTTTTCTGCGCTCTTGATTATCTGGAGTATAAGCCGGTTTTTCTGGACAAGGACCTGATTTTAACTAACCTAAGGGAGATGGCGGCGAAGGGCGTGAGAAGCGTTATGTACGCCGGGGAAGGAGAACCCCTGATTAATAAAGACACGCCGGAGATAGTAAACAAAACCAGAGAAATAGGGGTCGATGTTGCCATGACTTCCAACGGGGTTTTGTTTTCGAAAGAAAAAGCGGCGGAGTGTCTAAGTTCGTTTACCTGGGTACGGTTCAGTGTTAACGCCGGGACACCCGAGACCTACCAGCGGGTTCACCGCTGTCGCCCGGGGGATTTCGAAAAAGTTATCTCAAATTTAAATAGTGCCGTTGAAATCAAACGAAGGAAAGGCCTTAGTACCACCATAGGTGTTCAAATGCTTTTAATTCCCTTAAATTTCCAAGAGGTTTTGACGCTTGGGAGGATGTTAAGGGAAATCGGCGTGGACTATTTTACTATAAAACCGTATTCTCAGCATCCTAAAAGTAATGGTTCGATTAATTCATCCTTTGACTACCAGGAGCACTTACACCTGGAAAGCCAACTGCGTGAATTGGAAACGGATACTTTTCAGGTTATTTTCAGGTCCAACACCATGAAGAAACTGAGCCGGGCAAAACCATATAACCGTTGCTTGGGGCTCCCCTTTTGGGCCTATATTGATGCACGTGCAAACGTGTGGGCATGCAGCACGTATTTGGGAGATGCTGATTTTTGCTACGGAAGCTTGAAGGAAATGAGTTTTTCAGGTATTTGGGAGGGGGCGCAGCGTTCTAAGGTCCTGGCCAGGATCGCAAAAACCGATATCAGCAAGTGCCGCGAGGTGTGCCGACTGGACGAAATTAATATTTATCTGAACAACCTGAGGAATCCAAGCAGGCATGTGAATTTCATTTAACGGACCGGGGAGATAAATTAATGGATTTGGAAAAAGCGTATGAATTGTTCGAAAAACTTGTGGCGATTAGATTAGCCGAGGAGGCTATAGTCAAGGAATACCCCTCGCAGGAGATTAGGACGCCGGTGCACTTGTACATAGGACAGGAAGCGGTCGCCGCCGGTGTATCGATCTGCCTCAATGATAACGACTTTGTTGTTTCAAACCACCGTTCTCACGGCCATTGCTTGTCAAAGGGGATGGACTTGGCGGCTTTTTTTAAGGAGTTGTACGGAAAACAGGGCGGTGTTTCAGGCGGCTGGGGGGGGTCGATGCACCTTTGCGATATGAACCGGGGAATCGTTGGTACTTCCGCCATAGTTGCGGGGGGAATCCCGATAGCAGCAGGTACCGCTCTGAAGCAAAAAATGGATCGAAATCGCGGGGTTACGGTAGTATATTTCGGTGACGGTGCGGTGGATGAAGGGGTCTTCTGGGAAACCTTGAATTTCGCAGCGCTGAGGAAACTCCCAATGCTTTTTGTAATGGAGGATAATGGGTTTGCTTGCCAGACGGCTTGGGGAGATAGGCACGCGTACGACGATATCAAACCTATCATTTGCGGGTTTAAAATTCCGGTTTATGAGGTTGACGGTAACGACCCTGTTATGGTGATGGAAGTAAGTGATACCGTTTTAAAAGGCATACGCAACGGACAAGGTCCAGCTTTTATTATCTGCAAGACCTTTAGGTGGATGGCACATGTCGGCCCCAACGACGACACTTCCACCGGTTATCGCTCTCCCGAAGAAGTGGATTACTGGAAGAAGAGGTGTCCTGTCGAGAGGATGGCGACTTACCTTAACGAGATTGACCCCGAGTTTGCGCCATCGCGGGTGGAGGTTATCAAGGCGCAATGGGCGGCTGCAGTCGCCAGTTCTGTTGCAAGTGCCAAGGAGGCGCCGTATGCCGTGGACTAAACTGGTAGCGGACCAGGCGAATGACCGGGACGTTTCCGGAAAGGCGATCGGGGGAAGAGTTCTCAGTTACAGAGAAGCGATAGCCGAAGCCATTGATCAAGCCATGCAACTTGATTCGAAGGTCATCGTCCTGGGTCAGGGCGTGGATAGGCCGGGATTTTCTTACGATACGACGGCAGGGTTAAGCGCGCGCTATGGCAACGAACGAGTCATCGAGACCCCGGTGGCCGAGGCCGCAATGACCGGGGTGACTTTGGGAGCTGCACTGGCCGGATTAAGGCCTGTATTGATACATATGCGCAGCGACTTCATGCTGGTGTCGATGGACCAGATAGTAAACCATATCGCTCACTGGCAGCGCTTGTTTGGTGGATCGGTACCTCTGGTCATAAGAACCATAATTGCTCGTGGGTGGGGTTCAGGTGCCCAGCACGCACAAAGCTTATACCATCTTTTTGCGGGGGTCGACGGTTTTAAGATAGTAATGCCTGCAACTCCTTACGACGTGAAGGGACTTTTCTTAAGCGCTGTCGCCTCGACCGATCCGGTGCTTTTTTTTGAACACCGGTGGTTGTATAACGATAAAGGATCCGTCCCGGAAAAACCTTACATGATTCCGTTGGAAAAGGCAGAATTACGCGCGGAGGGCGAAGACCTGACGGTGGTGGCCATGTCCATAACTAACAGACACGTGGCCACGGTGTCGGGCGATCTGGTAAGCGAGGGTATTACTGTAGATTGGATCGATTTGCGTAGTGTTAAGCCACTCGATATGGATATCATTTGTCGTTCCGTCAACAAAACGGGGAGGCTGTTGGTGGTTGAAAGCGGACCGATAAATCACGGTGTCGGGGCGGAAATCGCCGCCCGTGTGTCCGAAAACTGTTGGGATGCTCTCCGTGCGCCTGTTTTAAGGATCGGGTGGCCTGGGACAACGGTGCCTGCTGGTCCTAAACTGGAAGAGATGTTCTATCCAAGTCCTGCCGAGGTTAAAAAGGCCGTAAAGAGGCTGGCAGATCAAAAGATATCCAAGAAATTCTTTCGACGTGCGTAAACCGGATCTAATTTAGCAACCCTTTATAATCTAATTTAGCAACCCTTTATATTTGAAGGGCAACATACTGTGCGTTACTTGAAGGCTCAATCGGCGCATTTTTCTGTAGGTGATGATATGGAAACAGTAGCCGCAATTTTAGAAAAAACGGGACAACCGCTTGTTCTCGCGGAGCTGAAGATTCCCAAGCTGAAAACCGGGCAGGTGTTGGTTAAAGTGGTTTTCAGCGGCGTATGTCATACACAGGTTTTGGAATGCCGGGGTTATCGCGGCGCGGATCGGTATCTCCCGCACTGTTTAGGCCACGAAGGAAGTGGTATCGTTCAAGATGTAGGTCCCGGCGTTGCAAAGGTCAAAAGCGGCGACAGGGTGGTCCTATCGTGGATAAAAGGTACCGGATCAGACGCGGGTGGAACTGTTTATAAGTGGGTAGACCGTAAGGTCAATGCCGGACCCGTCACTACCTTCAGTCGATATTCTATAGTTAGCGAAAACCGCCTGACGGTAATCCCCGGGGATATCCCAATGCGGGAGGCAGCACTACTGGGTTGCGCTATCCCTACAGGTGTGGGGGCAGTCCTAAACACAGCCAGGCCGAGGCCCGGGCAAAGCATAGCCGTCTTTGGAACCGGCGGAGTCGGTCTTTGCGCTGTTGCAGGGGCAGTCCTTGCGGGTTGTGTGCCGGTCATTGCCGTTGACGTAAAACCGGATAAGCTTCTTCTCGCCAAGCAGATGGGTGCGACGTATTGTATCAACGCTGGTGAGGCAGACCCTTTGGAAGAAATAAATGGTGTTTGTCCGGACGGCCTTGATTTTGCCATCGAAGCGAGCGGTCGGACAGAGGTAATGAAGCATGCCTTTCAAAGCGTCCGCAGTCAAGGAGGCGTTGCCGTTATCATTGGCAACGCGCGGCACGGAGAGCGGCTTGAGATCGATCCGAGGCAATTCAACCTTGGCAAGCGGCTTTTCGGTACGTGGGGAGGAGACTGCCGGCCGGAGCGGGATTTTCCGAATTATTGCAAACTCCTCGGTTCCGGGAAGCTCAGTATTCAGTCGCTGCTTTCTGATGTCTATCCCTTAGATCAAATCAACAAAGCAATTGATGATTTAGAGGCCGGTAAGGTTGTGCGTCCGCTTATCGACATGGAGGAGTTTTAAGCCCACATGCCGCAGAGGCGGCACCACGAAGGAAGAAAATATAGACCCGTAAGCGTGTTGCTTAGCTGCAGTAGTGTAACATAAACGAAACGCTGTGAGAAGCGAGTAGAGCAAGGAAGATTGGCAAGGACGGGCCGGAGCGTATACGGAAATACGTGAGGACCCGGCCTTGTAAAGCTGACGCAGCTATGCGAAGCTTATCGCGGCACCCAGCAAAAGAAGCACTGTTTTCAAAGGGAGGAAGTCATGGGCCAAAGCATAACGATAGCAGTTCTTGGTGCCAACTCTTTTTCAGGCCAGGATTTCGTTGACTTGTTGCTTGACAATCCCTGGTACAAGGTGATTGGTATAAGCCGGTCACCGGAGCGTTCAGGGTTGTTTTTAAAGTATAAACAACGGCATGACTTATCACGCTACCGATATTTTGAGATCGATATGAACCAAGCTATGCCCGCCCTTTTAGAACTTCTTGATGCAGAGCGTCCGGAATACATTGTAAATTTTGCTGCTCAGAGTGAAGTGGCACCCAGCTGGGAGCACCCTGAGCAATGGTTTCAAACTAATTGTGTAGCATTGGCGCGACTGATCAATCACCTGAGACGGCGTGATTACCTGAGACGGTATTTGCATGTGTCCTCACCGGAGGTATACGGTTCGTGTTTCGGTAAGGTGTATGAAGATGCACAAATAAACCCGAGCACTCCTTATGCGGCGTCTAAAGCTGCGGCGGACATGCTCCTATCAACCTACGCCAAACAGTTTAGATTCCCTGTTGTAACGGTACGCTCAACAAACGTTTATGGCGCTAGGCAACAGTTGCACAAGATCATCCCGCGCTCTGTGATTTACATGAAACTTGGGAAAAAGATCGAACTGCATGGTGGTGGGGTATCCGTAAAATCCTACATTCATATTAGAGACGTTTCCCGTGGGGAATTGGCGATTTTAGAGCGCGGTCGGTTAGGGCAGGTTTATCATCTCTCACCGGAGAACGGGGTTGAAGTGCGCGAAATGGTGCGAATGATTGCGAAGCGGTTGGGGTACCGGTTTCAGGATGTCACCACTCTGGTGGACGAGCGTCCCGGACAGGATGCGGCGTATGTGATTGATTCCACCCGAGCCCGCACCGATTTTGGGTGGACACCGCAGGTTAACCTGAAAGACGGGTTATCCGAAGTAATAACCTGGGTTGAAGATAATTGGCGGGAGATCCAAGAGCAACCGTTGGAATACCAACACCGGACATAGCTTTGCGGTAATGACATACCTGGTGTAACTTTGAAAATTAAAAAAATAGAAGCAGGTAGAAGGTAATGAAAACGATTATTACGGGCGGCGCCGGGTTTATAGGTTCGCATCTGGTGGACAGGCTGCTGAGTAGAGGGCATGAGGTAACGGTTCTTGATAACTTCAGCACCGGTCGTCCGGAAAACTTGGCGCACCAACAGTCCGAGAGACGCTTGAAGGTTGTTGAGGTTGATGTTGCTGAATTAGCGAAAATCCTGCCTTTTTTTGAATCAGCGGACTGGGTGTTTCATCTTGCCGCCCTGGCGGACATCGTGCCGTCCATCCAGTCCCCGGATAAATACTTTCACGCCAATGTGGACGGAACGTTTGCGGTTTTGGAAGCCGCCCGGAAATCAGGGGTTAAACGTTTTATCTATGCCGCTTCGTCATCATGTTATGGTATTCCAGATAAATACCCAACTCCGGAAACGAGCGAGATCAGACCGCAGTATCCGTACGCCCTGACGAAGTATCTCGGGGAAGAACTGGTGCTCCACTGGGGGAAGGTATACAAGCTGCCGGTGGTCTCTTTACGCCTTTTCAACGTATACGGGCCGCGTTCGCGTACGTCTGGCACCTATGGGGCCGTTTTCGGCGTGTTTCTGGCGCAGAAGCTGGCGGGAAGGCCGTTTACCGTGGTGGGTGACGGGACGCAGACGCGCGATTTCACTTACGTGACGGATGTCGTGGCTGCCTTTGTTAGAGCAGCGGAGTCCGGGATTACAGGTGAAATCTTTAACGTCGGCAGCGGCAATACTTATTCCGTTAATTATCTGGTGGAGCTTCTGGTCGGCGATGTGGTTCACATCCCGAAGCGCCCGGGTGAACCAGATTGTACATTTGCGGATACCACGAAAATCAGGAAGCACCTCGGGTGGCAGCCCCGGGTGTCGTTTGAAAAAGGAGTAGCGGTGCTCCTGGAGCATGTTGAGTACTGGCGGGAGGCGCCGGTCTGGACGCCGGAAACCATTGCCGAGGCGACGAGGGATTGGTTCCGATACCTATGCGCCAGGTAGGCGAAATCCATACACCCTTTTGGAGGGATGGCCATGTATAATAATATTGACAAGTACGTAACCGAATTTCAACGCACGCTTGAAAGGACGGAGGTCCAAACCGGCGACGGTACTTCGTTGGAGTTTAACGATGGCGCCGAGCTGGCAATCGGCATCATCCAGGCGCAAACGAGTCTCGGCAAGAAGCTGATTTTTATCGGGAACGGCGGCAGCGCCGGCATTGCGAGCCACATGGCGATTGACTTCTGGAAAAACGGCGGCATGCGGGCGGTTGCTTTTAACGATGGGGCGCTGTTGACGTGTATCGGCAATGACTACGGCTATGCCCATGTCTTTGGGAAGCCCATCGCCATGTTCGCGGAATCGGGGGACATTCTTATCGCCATAAGCAGTTCGGGTAAGTCGGAAAACATTCTCCGCGGGGTTGAGTCGGGGCGGGCGACCGGTTGCAAAGTGATTACGCTTTCCGGCTTCTCGTGCGACAACCCCCTGCGGAGACTCGGAGACCTGAATTTTTACGTTCCCGTGAGTCATTACGGCTTTGTGGAAGTAGGACACCAGATGTTATTGCACGCTGTGTTGGACATTATCATCGAAAGAAAAATGGTCAGCAGTATAAATTCCGGGAAGAGGAGAGCGGGCATGGCCGCGCTGTCCCTCGACCCTACGCTAAGCAGTTAGTGTCCCGGACGGTTGGGCGAAGTGCCACTGGATCTTGGGAACAATCAACGACCTTTCAGGGGACAAGAAGATGGGTGACAGCATGCTTCCCAGGCCAGCGGTGTTTTTAGACCGCGACGGCGTGGTTAATAAGGAAAAGGGGCCGATAACCTGCATCGAACAATTAGAACTATATCCAGGTGCGGCAGAGGCGATCGCTTCCTTCAACCGGGCCGGCTGGCTTTGCATCGTTGTTACCAACCAGTCGGCGGTTGCCAGGGGAATAATGACCGAAGAACGGCTTGCAGCCATACACCATCTTCTTGAAGAGCGCCTGCTGACCATAAACGCCCATCTTGACGCCATATACCATTGCCCCCACCTGCCCCCGGCGGAAGGGGAGGAAGAAATACCGCCGTACAGGATCAAATGCGCCTGCCGGAAACCCGCGACAGGGATGATTGAAAAAGCCACGGGGTGTTTCAACATCGATATCCACAACAGTTTTGTTATAGGCGACCGGGAGATGGATGTCGTGATGGGTTCTCACGCCGGACTTTCGACAATCCTGCTGCGGACCGGCTACGGGGTAAAAAGCTATCTGGGGGAATCCGGTATTGAGCCGGACTTCGTCTTCGACGACCTGCCGGAAGCGGCGGAATTCTTGTTGGGTCTGCGTTGGGATTTTACGCCTCTTGTAGAAGCGGTGGTGACAAAATACCGAGAAGCCGGCAAGAAACGGCTGATGGTCCTGGTTGGCGGCCAGTCCAGGTCCGGGAAGTCGATTTTAGTGAGGTACCTTGAAAAGGAAATGGGGAAGCGGGCGATTCAATCGACTGCTGTCCGGCTTGACTACTGGATTTTACCACTTGATCAAAGGCAGGCCGCAAAGTCGGTCCTTGATCGGTATCCGGCATCAACCATCAGGCGCGATCTTTCAGCATTGCTTGCCGGTGATACTGTGCGCATCCAAGCGTACGATTCAAAAACCAGGGGTCTTAAGAGGAGAGAGATGGCTCTGTCTTTGCCCAAACGAGGGGTCATTTTCATCGAAGGCGTCGTGGCGCTCGAACATGAGTATCTGCGTCAGGTCGGCGATATGAGCATATTCGTGGATATAGAAAAAGACACACACCGTAAGCGTTTCGTCAAACACTACCTTGACAAAGGCCTTACCGACGATGCTATTAACAGCCTTTACGCGGAACGGATGCAGGATGAGTACCCATTCATAGAGGGTTCAAGGAAGTATGCTGATTTTATAGTTAAGAAATGTCCTTAGTCCTGAGTCACGAGTCGTAACGGAAGGGTTTGAAAATTTGAGTCCAAAGTCGAAAGTGGTCCAAAAAGAAAGGGCCCAAAACTTAGGACATAGGGCGTAGGACACAGGATATCGTGGTTGCGAGTTGGTATGGAGAAGCAGGAACCGGAGTAAATCCGGCTTTTTTATTCCATCCGCCAAATGCTCAAATGCTCAAATGCTTCATTCTTACCCCTGGCACTTATAAAGAATCCTGATTTTTCACCGATAAAAACAAAAAGAAGCCATTAGAACCGGAAAGGGTGATCTCTTTGAAAAGACTGTGGTGGCTTTCTGTTTGTCTTTGTTCGGTTGTGATGTCGGTCTTTTTGTTTTCCACGGCGGCGCTTGGCGCTGTGTCCAATCCTATCGTTTCGGGAACGCAATACACTGTCAGCACTTTACCAACTACGGGTAAGATAACCGCCTTCAACAAACTGTTGGAAATAAGTTACCCGAAGAACAACACCCTGGTGGACTCCAACAAGAACGCAGCAGTAGACCAAAGCGTATATTTTACCGTCTTTCTTCCGAGCGGGGGCAGTCCCGACTATCAGAAGTACACACTGGTCAGTAACATTTATAAAATAACGACTGCTGCACAAACGTACTTGCTTGAACCCGGTCAGATCAAGATATCCTACGACACGAACGTAAGTTCCGCCGTGGCAAGCCAGCTTGCGGTGTGGTACAGCCCCAGCATCACCGTTGCTGGGAACACGTATAAGTGGGACGGAACAAACAACATCAACCTTGGAGGAGTCACAGACTCCAAAAAGTGTACCGTTACGGCCCCGCTGCAGTTAAGTGGAACAGGAACCGGTTATTACGGTGTGTTTCTCGCCCAGCAGGCATTCAGCGAATTCAACAGCCAATCAAATCAATACAGTTGGGCGTATTCCTGTGTGATGCCTTTGTGGGCAAAAGGAATCGTGGAGCCTTTGCCTGTGGGAGGAACCGCCGGGGTCTTCGGGGTAGCTAACGACGTATACCGTCTCGAGTTTGCGACCATGCTGGTCAGAGGACTCGGGCTTACGCTTACGACAAAACCTTCGAGTGCCGCCGAGCAGATCTTTGAAGACACATTCAGCGGTACCGACTTTTATCAGGCCACGCCCGAAGACATAAGCTCGAGCTATTTCGGGGCGACTTACAGCGCCGCTTCGGGTTATAAGATCTACGATACCGACCGTATGCCCGTCCAGTACGCGGAGACGGCGGCTCGCAACGGGATAGTGGTCGGTTACCTTAACGGAAGTTCGCAATATGTTTTCAAGCCGGGAGACCGCCTGACGCGTGAGGAAGCGGCGGTAATCCTGGCGCGGGTTTCCAATCTAAAGTTATCCGATGACGGGGAAAAAGTCATAACTGACCTCGAAAAGGTTTTCGAAGATGCCGCCTCCATTTCTCCCTGGGCGGCGCCATCGGTGTTAGCTGTGCAAAAAGCTGCGCTGATCGCCGGGAAGCCCGGTTCTGATCCGGCCAGCAAAAAACTCCTCTTCGATCCAAGTGGCAACCTTACGAGGGCGGAAGCCACGGCTTTAGTATACCGCTTCTTAAAGAAGCAGAAAAAAATCTAAGAGTTACAGTCACGAGTCGCGAGTCACGGGTCAAAAGTCAAGTCCTAAGTCGAAAGTCCTCAGTCCTTAGTTTTGGGGACAGCGAGGAAGCAATAATAGTCGCGAGTCGCGAGTCACGAGTCAAGAGTCACGAGTCAAGAGTTAAGAGTTAAAATAGGGACACGGTTAAAAGGCGCCTGAAGATGGTTAATATCGTTCAGGCGCTTTCATTATCCTGGATCACCGGCTACTTCATGCTTTCGGTTCTCGCGGGTTCCAGCCGTGGTCGCAGTCCTCGCAGGCCGCTAAAGGGTTTTTCCGGTAAAAGATAAGACATATAAAAAACCATGCGGGAATGAAAAGCCAAAGACCTGGCACGAACAATCCGGCGATACCAAGGATAAACGTTCCCCCGAGACCGTAGTAAATAAACTTATCGTACTGTCCAACGGGGACGATTCTTGTTGAACCGCACTTCGGACATTTTATATACACAATAACCCCCACAATCTGTTTTTCCCATTATACTAAAAAGTTTAAACTCAGCGTATAGGAATGTATTTTATTTGCCTGCTTAGCTTCGGATTGCAAGAAAAGTGGAGCGAGAGTATAATTTTCTTTAACGCGATGGAGGTATTAGTTTGGTGAATGACGGGCCTTTAAGAGCATTAAAACAAGATTCTCCCGTGATCGCGGGAGGCGCACCGATTCGGGAGAAGCCATTATCTTTTAGCGAACCGGATTTGAATGATGATGATATAGATCGGGTATCGGCGGTGCTGAAAAGCGGGATGTTGACCGCCGGGGTTAAAGCGCGCGAATTTGAAAAGAGTTTTGCCTCTTTGGTCGGGGCGCGTTATACGGTTGCGGTATCCACAGGGGCAGCGGCGATGCATGCCGCTTGTTACGCGGCAGGAGTGAGCCGTGGCGACGAAGTGATTCTTTCACCGCTTGCTTTTGCCGGTTTCGCGAACGCGCCGCTTTATCTCGGGGCAAAACCTGTTTTTGCGGATGTGGATGAGCATACCCTTAACATCGCTCCCGAGGAAATCGAACGTAACATCACGGAACAAACAAGCGCAATAATAGTTACGCACTTTGCGGGGCACCCGGCGGACCTGGACGCTATTCACGCCGTAGCCCGCCGGCACAACCTGGTTGTTATCGAAGATGCCACCAGCGCGTTGGGGGCGGTTTACAAGGGTAAACCGGTCGGGTCGATTTCCAACGTAACGGCATTCAGCTTCCACCCGGAGGCGACGATTACCACCGGTGGAGGCGGGATGATAACCACTGACGATGATGATGCGTACCGGTGGCTGAGGCTTTTTGTGGACCAGGGAATCGTTAGGGACAGGTCGCAGATGGTGAACAGAAACGAAGGATCCTGGCATTACGAGGTTCAGGAACTGGGTTATGATTACCAGCTTCCGGAGCTTCAGTGTGTTTTGGGCACTTCGCAGCTTGCCAGACTTGATTCTTTTTTAATAAGGCGCAGTGAGATCGCCGCCCGGTATAATGAAGCTTTCGCAGATTTAACCTGCGTTCAAATTCCGCACACCTCGCCGTACTGCTCACCGGCCTGGAATCTTTATGTGTTGAGGCTTAAACCCGAGAGGTTGCAGGCCGACCGGCGTAGAATTTATATGGCGCTCTTCGCGGAAAAGGTCTGCGTCGGGGTTCACTATCTGCCGGTTTATCTCCATCCTTTACACGGCTGGCTCGGTGACCCGAACGTATGTACCTTACACGACGGGCCTCCCTGTCCCAAAGCCGAATCACTTTACCAGCGGCTCATAACCCTGCCCCTTTTCCCTAAAATGACCGATGACGACGTTAATGACGTCATAAAGGCGGTTAGACGCGTACTCGGTTATTTTTCGCGGTAAGAAAGCACCTTGCACGTGCGAGGTCCAACGTCCACCACCAAAACAGAGGAGGCGAAACCCTAAGATTCCGCCCCCTTGTTTAATTGTTAAAACTGTATATACCAACCTGCCTACTATCTACTGACTACTGACTACCGGCATCAGTTGATTACCACCGTTTGCGCATCACCGATATAGGTTACGTTAGCACCGAGGTTCTCTCCCACAAACCGCAGCGGTATCATCGTTCTGCCCTTAATGACCTGCGGGGGTACGTCGAGACCGACCTTACGGCCGTTTACCGTTGCGTTCGGGCGGTCAAGTGTGAGAACGATTTTATTGTCGCCTTTGGAAATCGTAATCGTTCTGGTCTTGGGGTCCCACTGGACGTCCGCCCCGAGTTTTTCGGCGATCGCTCGGATTGGCATAAGCGTTCTTGCCCGGATCAGTTGAGGCGGCACGTCAAAGTTTAACTTTTCTCCATAGACAAAGGCGATGACCTGTTCCCTGTGGCGATGCCGCCAGAGTTTGGCAAACTCCTTGTAGTATTCATGATTTTGCGGATTATCGTAAATCATTTCGGCAACAGTCGCGGCCTCCTCTTCGGGGTCGCCGCACAGCTTCCTTAGTTCTTCCCACAGAGCCATCCGTTCGGCCTGGTTTCTAATCCTCTCCTTGATTCTTTCCCTGAGGTATTTTACTTCTCCTTTGTTTTTGGTCCTTTGCCTTAATTCGTTTCGAATCTGTTCCGCGTCATCGTTGTCATAGACATCTTCGTCAACGCCGTCGTTATCACTGTCCTCATAGACATCCTCGTTCACACCGTCATTTTCACCGGTATAGACGTTCTGGGCAACGGAATTGTTCATGTTCTCCCTGCCGTTTTCGGAAGCCCACGCAACCACACTCACAACGGTGAGTATGAGTGCGGTCATAAAAGTAAAAAGAAGAAGTTTACGCATTCTTATACCACCTTTCAAAAAGTCTGGATTTTTCGCAGCGTTTTTTGGGGGTTCACCTCCGTTGTGATTTTACATTCTAATTATATATCTGGTTGTAAGCTTGTTTTTTTGGGGGTAAGTCAAAAAGATTTTTAAAACCAAAGCTGAAAAAAATTATTCCATGGCAAGAATTTACGAAAAAATATTTATCAAATGTTGCAGAAATTAGTCGACATATGTATAATTAAAAGGAGAAATTTCTCTAACAATGTCGAATTTGGTTTACGAGGTGCTAATTGGAGGCGATCAACGGTGACCATTTTCAGCGATCCGGTAAAGACCGCTTTAAGTAAAACCCTTGACGCAGCCGCCCTCCGGCAAAGAGTAATTGCCGATAACATCGCCAACGCCGACACCCCTGGTTTTAAAAAATCGGTTGTACGTTTCGAGGACGCCCTGTCAGAGGCCCTGGGGAGCGACTCCCTTCCTTTGAAAAAAACAAACCCGAGGCATATCGGCGCAGACCTGTTAACCGTTACTCCCCGCAGCGAGCAGGTCAAAACAACCTCGCTCAGGGCAGACGGGAACAACGTCGATGTAGACGAAGAAATGGTGGGTCTTGTTACCAACACGATTACCTATCAGGGGGCCATAAGATTTTTAAGCGGCAAGTTTTCATCATTAAGGTATGTAATTTCAGGTGGAAGGTAGGTGATACCTGGTGCGCTTTTTTGACGCTTTTGCCATAAGCGGTTCCGGGTTGACGGCTGAGCGGTTGCGCCTTGACCTTATCGCCAATAACCTTGCCAATGTTCATTCTACCAGGACCGCCGAAGGGGGACCTTACCGGCGGCAGGTTCCGGTTTTTGCCCAGCACCTGGAAGCGGCGAGAGGCGGTTTTGCAGGCGCGGGAGTTGTGGTTGAAGCAATACTGCAGGATGAGAGCCCGCCGATTAAGGTATTGGACCCGGGGCACCCGGACGCGGACCAAGATGGCTACGTTAACTACCCCAATATAAACGTGGCCAATGAAATGGTTGATATGATCGGGGCGAGCCGCGCTTATGAAGCGAACGCAACGGTATTTGAAGCGGCGAAAGAACTGGCGCAACGAGCCCTGGATCTGGGCCGGTAGGACGGGACGGGATATAACATCAAACTACCCGATCCTTTGAGGAGGGTTGCAGGTGGACGTCACCAAAATCGATCTGAACTCAATATTCCCCGAGACCAAACCGCGAAAGACCGGATCCGCGTCTTTCGGGACGGTATTAAACGAGATGCTGAAAGAGGTCAATGCTTCCCAGGTTAAAGCGGACGAAAGCATACAAGGGTTTTTATCCGGGCAGATTCAAGACCTTCACCAGGTGGTGGCGGCGACGGAAGAGGCCAGGTTGATGCTCGAACTGGCGGTACAGGTACGGAACAAGGTGGTTGAGGCTTACCAGGAAATATCTCGCATGCAGGTATAAAGAGATAAAACTGCTCAACTCAGCACGCGGCAAGTTTACAGCGTTTCTTGCCAACTGAGTGGTTGGTAGGCACAAGGGTAGGTGGTAAAAGTGAATCCCCGTGACCTGCTTGACCAGATTGCAAAACGCTTCGGGAGCTTCAGTACATCACAAAAAATTGCGATCGTCCTTGCCGGTATTGGTTTTGTAGCGGCTCTTTTCTATTTGAATTCCTTGTTTACCCAAATGAGTAGCGCGCCTCTCTTCACGGGCTTGAGTCAGGAAGACGCCGGTGCGATCGTTCAAAAGCTTGAGGGGATGAAGGTTGCCTACCGCCTGTCGGACGGTGGCAGTACGGTTACCGTCCCCAAAAGTGAGGTCTATAAAATCCGTGCGAATCTGGCGGCGAGCGGCGCTCTTCCCGGCAACGGGACAGGTTTTGAGCTCTTTGACAAGACCAAACTGGGGGTTACCGAATTTGAACAGCAGGTAAACTACCTGAGGGCCTTACAGGAAGAGCTGCGCAGGACAATTGCGCAGATTGACGGCGTAGAACAGGCGCGAGTACATCTGGTCATTCCGCAGAAAAGCGTTTTTGTCGAAGAACAGCAGAAGACTTCCGCCTCCATAGCGCTCAAACTCAAACCTCTGACTTCATTGAAACCGGAACAGGTGGACGGCATCGTTTCCCTCGTTAGCGGAGCGGTGGAGGGCATCAAGCCGGAAGACGTGCATGTCATCGATATGACCGGGAACGTTTTGAGCGACCAGGTGGCAACCGGGGGCAGCGTCCAGGCCGCAGTTATTAGAGGCAACCAGGATCTCCAACGCGCTTATGAAAAGGAACTCGAACGGCGCATAACCGGTGTGTTGACCAAAATTTTCGGCCCTGACAAAGCGGTGGCGATGGTAAGCGCCGACTTTGATTTCAGCCAGCGGGAAACCGTTACCACGATCGCTTATGGCGACCCGGCCGTGGTAAGCGAACACAAGGTGATCGAGGGGAACGGCGCCGGCGGGGCGTCGGGCGTTCCCGGAACCGGTTCGAACCTGGTGCCTACGTATCCTTCAGGTACAACGGGTGGACAACCCTACTCCAAACAAGAGGTCACCACAAATTATCAGGTGGGCCAGCGGGAAGAGAAGGTGATTCAGGTTCCGGGCAAGCTCAGGCGGCTGGCAACATCGGTGGTGGTTGACACCAACCTTACCCAGGCTAATATAAAACGCATCCAGGATGTGGTTGCGGGAGCCATCGGCTACGACCCCGAGCGGGGAGACCAGATACAGGTGGCCAGTATCGCTTTTGATAAAACGTACCAGAAGAAGGCCGAGGCTGAAATCGCGCAGATCGAAATGAAAGCAGCCAAGGAAGCCAAGCGCGCCGGAATAATAACCATGGTGAAACAAGGGGTTATCGGGCTGTTCGTGGTGGTTTTCCTGGTGCTGTTGCTTCGCTGGCTTGCAAGCATGAAGCCTCCGGCGCCTAAAATCGAAGAGGTGATACCGCAGAGAATCGCTTTACAGCCACAGAAGGTTGACGAGCGTTATGTGGCCGTAAAAGAAACCGCGGAGAAAAAACCCGATGAGGTGGCCGACGTCCTTCGCTTGTGGCTGACTGAGGAAAAATAACGTAACTCGTAACTGTTTAAGGGGTGGGAGCAGTGGCACAGGCAAGGTTAAAGGGTTTGCAAAAAGCTTCGATCCTGTTGCTTACTCTGGGATCGGACCTTTCGTCCAGGGTCTTGAAACAGCACTTTCCCGAATCGGAGATCGAGCGCATTACTTACAGCATCTCCAATTTGGGCCGGGTGCCTGAGGAAATCCGGGATGCCGTTCTTGACGAATTCATTGAACTGCGGTCCGTCCGGGAGCACATCGTCCACGGAGGAATCAAACACGCCAGGGAAATACTTGAGAAGACGGTGGGGCATGGAAAGGCGGAAGAAATAATCAGGCGTTTAACCCAAACGGCGGCGATAATTCCTTTCAGTTCGCTGAGAAAGACCGACCCCAAGCACCTTATAAGCTTCATCAAGGACGAGCACCCGCAGACGATTGCGCTCATCCTGTCGTACCTGGATCCTTCACAGAGCGCGGCAATTCTTTCGGCGATGCCGCAGGAAGTACAGTCGGACATCGCAAGGCGCGTAGCCACCATGGAGCGTACGTCACCGGAAATTGTTCATGAAGTGCAGCGTGTTCTGGAGAATAAAATGACGACTGTGGTTTCGGTGGAACAGACGCAGGTGGGCGGCGTTGAGTCGCTGGTAAACATCTTAAACATGGTGGACCGTGCGGCTGAAAAGAGCATCCTCGAGGATCTTGAAAACGAGGATCCCGCACTGGCTGAAGAAATTCGGAAGCGCATGTTCATGTTTGAAGACATAGTTAAACTCGACGACGTTTCAATCCAGAGAATACTGCGCGAGGTCAACACGAAAGATCTGGCTGTAGCCCTCCGGGGTGCTGCTGAAGAGGTAAAGAATCGCATCTTTAAGAACATGTCCCAGCGTGCCGGTCAGATGCTTAAGGAAGAGCTTGAATACATGGGACCGGTGCGGTTGAAACAAGTGGAAGAGGCGCAGCAGAAGATAGTCAAGGTTATCCGCGCACTCGAAGAAAACGGCGAAATTATAATTGCGCGGGGTGGCGAAGATGCCATCGTCTTATAAAAGGATTATTAAAGGAGTGGACTTCGGCAATTCGGGGCCGCGTTGCCTTCCCTTAAGACAGCTTGACGATCTCGCCCTGGAAGCAAGGCAAAGGCTTACCGCGGATGAAGCCGAGCAGGCCGCAGTTCGAATTATACAGGAGGCCGAGGAGCAGGCTTCGGCGATCCGCGAGCACGCGTTTCAGGAGGGACTTATAAAAGGTTATCAGGAAGGGCGGCTCCGCGCCGAAGAAGAGATGCGGATAACGGTGGCGAGGATGCAAGAGACCCTGCGGGAAGTCGAGGCGGAGCGTGTGGCGACCCTTAACCAGTTGGAGCGGGAAGTTGTAGATCTTGCCCAGGGGATTGCCGAAAGGATAGTCGCGTCGGAACTCAAAACAAATCCCGAGGTGGCACTGGCCATTGCCAGAGAGGCCCTAATGACAGTGAGGGATAGACCATCCATCGTACTGCAGGTGAATCCGGACGATTTAGAAATGTGCCAGCAGGCGCGCCAGCAGTTCGAGATGTTGTTGCCGGAGGGCGCCGTTTTACGCATCCTGCCGGATCCCCAGATCGAACGCGGCGGTTGTATTATCGATACCGGACAGGGAGAAGTCGACGCGACGCTCAATTCCCGGTGGGCGGCGCTTATGGAAGCGCTGAAAGGGTAGTTTAGATAGTCCAACGTCCGAGGTCCGACGTCAGGAAACTTAAAAACAATAAGCAAGTCCCGAGTCGCTCCTTGTGTCTGAACCTTGAACTTTAAAACGGACCCATAAGGTCTATCCGGTGAGCTTGAACGCAGAACGCAGAACGAGGGATTATAAATGGCTGTAGAGATTGATCTTGCGGTATACCGCGAACGGGTGCGTCAGGCGTACCTGCTCCGTCAAATCGGCGTGACGACCAAGGTGGTCGGCCTGACCCTCGAAGTGAAGGGTTTCAAACCTTTTGTCGGGGAAATCTGCATGATCGACGTTCCCGGGGGGCAGCCGATTCTTGCGGAAGTAGTCGGTTTTCGCGAGGACTGCGTCTTGCTTATGCCTTTCGGCGACCTTTCCGGAGCTTGTCCCGGTTGCCGTGTTGAACCGCGGCGCAGGGCTTTTACGGTCAGAGTGGGCGAACACCTTCTTGGCAGGGTCCTCAACGGTCTGGGGGAGCCATTGGACGGCCAGCCGTTACCACGCGGGATCCCGATGCCTGTCAACAACCGCCCGCCTTCTCCCCTGGCCCGCCGTAGAATAGACAAGGCTTTTAGCACCGGTGTCCGGGCGATTGACGGGTTCATTACCTGTGGCCGCGGCCAGAGGCTGGGGATCTTTGCCGGTAGTGGTGTGGGCAAGAGTGTGCTTCTGGGTATGATCGCCAGGTTCGGCAGCGCAGACGTAAACGTGATCGCCCTGGTAGGGGAGCGCGGCCGCGAGGTGCTTGAGTTTATCGAAAAAGACCTCGGGCAGGAGGGACTGAAGAAGTCGGTCGTGGTAGTAGCCACTTCCGACGAACCTGCACTCCTGAGGCTCAGGGCGGCGTTTGTCGCCACAACCATCGCCGAGTATTTCCGCGATACCGGGCGGGATGTGCTTCTTTTTATGGATTCGATCACACGGTTTGCTCTCGCGCAACGTGAGGTGGGGTTGGCGGTAGGCGAGCCGCCCACCACAAGGGGTTACCCGCCTTCGGTTTTCGCGCTTCTTCCCAGGCTTCTCGAACGGGCGGGGAATAGTGACCACGGTTCCGTAACCGGCTTTTACACGGTGCTGGTAGAGGGCGACGATATGAATGAGCCAGTGGCGGACTCCGTCCGCAGCATCATCGACGGGCATATCGTACTAAAGCGTGAACTGGCGGTCGCAAACCATTATCCGGCGATCGATATCCTCGGAAGCGTCAGCCGGTTGATGCCGAGCGTGACAACGACGGAACATCAGCAGGCCGCGGGGCGGCAACGCGAGTTATTGGCGGCGTATCGCCAAGCGGAGGATCTAATCAATATCGGTGCTTACGTAGCGGGGTCAAACCCGGTAATAGACCGGTCTATTGCGGTTCATGATCACGTTAATGCCTTTCTCCGCCAGGAACCGGGAGAACACACCGCTTTTGACGAATGCATCGGGCGGTTACTCAGCCTCGAAGGGGAGGAGTAACAGATGAGGCGTTTTGATTTTCGTTTAGAACCGGTCTTAAAGTGCCGATTAATAAAAGAGGAACAGAAAATTCAGGCCTTGGCCCAGGCGCAGCGGGAAGAGGAGAATCACGAGGCGCTGCTGAGAGCAGTAGCCGATGAGTACACGCAGAGCATGGAAGGGGAAGGAAAGACGCTCTGGGAGTTACAACAGTGGGCCTTATACAGGGATCTGTTAAGGGAGCAGGTTCAGGCCAAAACTGCAGAACTTGATGTTGCGGTTGAGCGGGTGACCAGTTGCCGGGCTGAGCTTCTGGATGCGCGGCAGGAACGGCTGACCATGGAGAAGGTCAAGGAACGGCGGTATGCGATCTTTCTTGAGGAGGAAGCTTGTAAGGAACGGCGGCAGTATGACGAGCTTTCACAGCTTGTTTTTCAGAACAAGACTGCAAACCAATCACCAGAGAAAGGGGGTGAATAAGTGTTAGAAGTGCTTTTCAGTAAACCGGTCGATGGACTCAAGGTTGCAGGCGGGCAGGGAAAAGCGCCTGACCTGTTCGTTGGTGACGCCGATTTCAACAGTATCCTTGCCGGCCTTGCGGGTGGTTTTCCGGGGATGTTGGAACTTAATCCGGATGCTGCTGCCGTTGCGCCCCAAGCGGGAGTTCAATCGCCGGCGGTTCTGATCCAGGCCGTACAGCCAACCATGGAATGTGACACTCCGAAGGCTCCTGGGTCTAAGTCCTCAGAGCTACAGATCGTTGTGGCGCCGCAGGGTCAGGTAACTCCCGTGTTAAAGGACGTTTTAGAATGCGTGCCAGGGACCGAAAAAATTCACGGTCAGCAAGACACAATGGTTGCTCCGACCGGAAAATCCGAAGACCCGAGGCCGGATGATTTGACCGGGAACGGTGTCCAGAAGGTTGATGTTGTCACCCCAGGGACAAACGTTGGATTGACCGAAAACGTGTTCACAGTAAACACCTCCGGGGAGCCCCTCCCGGTGGTAACAGGGTCCGGCGACAATACGGGGGAACAGGTTACGGTGGCAAAAGGCATCCCTGCGGCTGCGGTTCAAGGAACACAGGAAGATGCGCATCTGGGTCTCCCCGCTGGTTCGCCAGGGGTGCCGGACGGACCAGGCAAGAGCTTTGCGGGTATTCATTCTGCACCCTATATGGGCCAGGCCGTTCGTGAGGCGGAAGCAACTGTAAGGATCATTCCTCCAACACCACAGACTTCAATCGATGGGCAGGTGGTAGAGACACCGGTGAAAACCACACCTGGGGTTGCAACCGACGGGAAGATGGTTGAGACGCCGGTTAAAACCGCTAAAGGCATCAGGGAGAACCATGAAGCAGCGGAACTGCTCCCGGGGCCCCGGCAGGAGGAAACGCCTGAGGGGGTTCTCCTTCAACCGGGAAAGAGTTCTTCATATGATCGTGTTGCGACGGCTCAAACTTCAACTTCTTCGGGAAGGGAGGTTCCTCCCGATGCCAGGCCGGCGCTGACAGCGGATCAAACACCAACACCGGTTCAAACCGCCAAAGTTACCGTTGAAAACGCCGGCGCAGCGGGACCGTTCCCGGAGCATCAAAAACGGGACATGCCCACGGGGGTATTCGTGCAACCGGAAAGAGGTTCCACGGATGATCGCGGCGCATCAGCCGTATCTTCAAGTTCCCCGGGCGAACAACTACCGCGTGACGGCAACCTGACCTTGTTGGCGGTTAAGAAGGTGAATGGTCCTCAAGAAAGGGCCGCCACGCCGGAAACGTTCCGGGGACATCAGGATGACGCCGCTCAAAGGATTCAGAAGGCTCCGAAGCCGTCACCAGGGCCTGAGGCGATGCGGGGTATCGAGCATGTCTTCCAGCCTCAAAGGTCTGATGCGGCTCAAGGGGTGCCTTTTACCGGAATCGAAAGGGTTTCTGTCGAAGGGTTATCGAGGCAACTTGCCGAGGAGATCGCGCGACGGGCTTCAACTCTCACTAACGACGGCCGCACGGTCCGGATAGAGCTTCATCTTGACCCACCCGAACTAGGGAGTGTGGCTGTACGGCTCGCACTCTCCGGTGACGAGGTCAAGGTGCATTTCTTTGCCAACGATGTGGCCACTAAGGGTCTTTTGTCGGATGCACTGCCTGAATTACGTTCCGACCTCAGCCAGATGGGCCTTAATCTCGGTGAGGCACATGTTTCAGTCGGGCAAGGCCATTCACAAGAACCCGAACCAAGGTCACATTGGGGAACCGGTTTTGCGGTTCCCGGCGGCCATCCGTTGGAGGCGGCAGAAACGGTACCGGTAGACGGGATTAACATACTGGTTTAGAAAGGGGAGTGAAACTGTGGCGGCAGATATTTCGCCCGTAAACAATACCGTGCCCAAACAGAGCGAGAGCGGGTTTGCCGGGATGCTCTCCAAGGATGCTTTTTTAACAATCCTGGTTGCCCAGATGAGCCACCCTGACCCCTTCGCGCCGCAAGATCCGGGGGCTTTCATCAACGAGATGTCGCAGATGGCCATGCTCGAGCAACTCCTGAACCTGAGCAACCGGATGGAGGCTGTTTACCGGCTCGAGGCCCTCAACCAGGCGGCATCGCTGATCGGGCACGAGGTCGTGGTTGCGGACGGAGCAGAAACCGTTACAGGAAATGTGGCAAAGGTGGTTCTCGGCAAGGAAACGGTAACGTTGGTGATAGACGGCAAGTCTTATGACGCCGGTAGTCTACTGGAGGTAAGATGATGGTCGACAAAATCGTTGGCAATCAAAAGGTAGCGCCGTCTAGACAGGCGCCGGCGACACGGGCCAAGGCCGGGAAGTTCCAGGCGATACTGCAAAACCAGTTGGCGGGAAAACCCGGCATAAAGCTTTCCGCCCACGCCGAAAAACGTTTGAGGGAAAGAAACATAACAATGACCGTTCAGGACTTGACGCGGATCAGAAACGCTGTGGAAGCAGCGGCTGCCAAAGGTACGCGTGAGGTGCTCCTGGTTTACGGTGACCTCTCCCTTATCGCCAGTACGGTGAACAAAACCGTGGTGACGGCGGTAGCCCGTGAAGAAGGTTCGGTTTTTACCAACATCGACGGCGCGGTAATCATCAAGTAAAACGAGTGAGAAGTTGGGTTTAAAACAGGAAATCGCCGCAGCGATTTCCATCAAGTCTCACACCTCCAACCTCTCACCTCCAACATCTGATACGGACCGGTCCGAAAGGGGGTCCGTGGGTTGCTGAATGACTGAGGCGACCCAATAACAAGGAGGGAAATACGAATGATTCGTTCTCTGTATTCAGGAGTCTCGGGAATACGGACCCACCAGATCCGGATGGATGCACTGGCCAGCAACATCGCGAACGTCAACACGACCGGTTATAAAGCTGGAAGGGCCAATTTCCAGGAGGTGCTTGCGCAGACCCTCGGCCGCGCTGTGGTCAACTCCACACAAGTAGGTCTGGGTGTCGGCCTGGCGGCAATCGACAATGTGTTCACCCAAGGCGCGATGCAGACAACGGGGCGTTCTCTCGACATGGCCATTGAAGGTAACGGCTTCTTCGTGGTAAAGCCCGTAGACACCGCCGGGACCACGGTTGAAAACCCCATGTATACCCGCGACGGTACGTTCTACATCGACAAGGACGGTTATCTTGTTAACACGCAGGGATACCGGGTGCAAACGTCCGATGGCGCCGATCTCCAGTTCACCACTATCACTCCCGACCAGATAGCCACCATAAGCGTCGGCACCGATGGCTTCATAACCGCGACCGGTTCGGACGGCACAACGGAAACTTACACGATCGGCCTCTGCACCTTTAACAACGTCGAAAGCCTGCAGCGGATGGGAAGCAATCTCTGGGATATAACAGCGGGTGTGACGCAGTGGAGCGGCGGTGGGGACGATCCGAGCCCCGGTCAGCCCGGTCTGGAAGGCCGCGGCATTATACGTTCCGGCTATCTGGAGATGTCCAACGTCGACCTGGCGCAGGAATTTACCAGCATGATCACAACCGAGCGCGGTTACCAGGCCAACGCCAGGGTAATCACCACCTCGGACGAGATGCTCCGGGAGCTGATCGACCTTAAACGGTAAAAACATTTTGATAGGGTGAAATGACAAGTGGCGAAAACAAAACCTGCCGCCGAAGGTGAGGCGCCTGTAAGGTCAAAAGGCGGCAAAAAAAAGATTATCCTCATTCTGGTGATAGTGCTGGTCTTGGCCGCGGGGGCAGCCGCGGCCAAGGTCCTCCTTTTTAGTAAGAAACCGGCTTCGCACGCTGCTGTGGAACCAAAGGCCGAACTAAAGACCATGGAACTCGAAAGCATTGTCGTTAACCTTGCGGATAAGAATTCGTCTCACTACCTTCGTATTACCATGGTTCTGGCTTTTGCCGGTGATGAGAAGTTTGCCAAAGAGCTTGAGGAAAAGAAGTACAAAATCCGTGATCGAGTGATTCAACTACTGCGGCAGAAAAACAGCTCCGAGGTGAGTGCCCCGGACTACCCGGAAAAGCTTAAAAAGGAACTGCTCAGGGAGGTCAATACTCACCTGGAAGGTAAGAGGATATCCGAGATCTATATCTCCGAATTTTTGTTACAGTAGGTGCAGTCATTATGAATGAAGCTGAGATCAGGCGGTTTCTGGCAAACCTTGACGAAAAAACAGCCACATCGGTGGAAAAGGTGCAGTTTCCATCACTTAGCGCCCAACCTTTAACGGCCTTGCCGGTGAAAACCGGAATACGGTTTTTGGAAGAGATCAAGGTCGATCTTGTGGCTGAGCTCGGGGAAACGACCATGAAGACCAGAGAAGTCCTCGAATTGAAAGAGGGCGCGGTAATCGGGTTAAACCGGGCAGCGGGGGATGCCGTAGACCTGTTGATAAACAACCAGAAGTGCGCGCGGGGTGAGGTGCTGGTACTCAACGAAATCTTTGCGGTGCGGATAAGCGCTATCCATTCGCCCCGAACGTTGCTGCCGGAGGATGTGGCGGATGGGAAATGAAATTTTCTGGGCGGTAGTTCGCCTGGTAATCTTCCTTCCTTTAATTATAGGCCTGATGTATGTTTTGATGCGGTACGGGCTTTCCCGCCGGCTTTTACCGGTAAGCACCGGCCGTTACATTAAGGTTATCGAACAGGTTCCCCTGGGGCCGAAAGCGGCGTTGAGCGTGGTGAAAGTAGGAAGAAGGTGCTACCTTTGCGGACATGGAGAAGGGGTGATAGCACTCCTGAGGGAAATTGATGATGACCTGCCGGAAGGAGACACGGAACCGGCTGTTCCAGCCTTCGAAAAGGTCGTGGCTTCTAAGATCCGCCAGATGTTCCAGCGCCACTAGGAGAGTGTTGCGGGGTTTTTCCAGTTCCATAACCTAACCCGGACGAGCCGAAACCAAAATATTTTACCACAGAGGCACAGAGTTCACAGAGAACAGAAATATCAAGATTGAATAATTAAAGTATTTATTTGGGGTCAGAATCCAGTAGCCAGAAGTCAGAAGTCAGAATAAATGGGAAATACCCTGAATCTTATTCGGATACGGCATTTGAATCGTTTCATGGAAAACAAAATTCAAACCCGAAACCCGTACCTAAATAAATAGTTCAAATAACAAATATATTTCTGTTTTTTCCCCTCCGTGTGCTCTGTGTCTCTGTGGTTAAGTTTTCTTGCCATTTTGCGTTACCCGAGAAGTTTGCAGCCATATATAGAGAAGCATTGCAGTAAAGACTCCAAGATGGGGTATGGAGGAGAAAAAGATGCGGGGAAAGTGGTGCTTGCTATTCCTTGCTCTTGGATTTTCAACATTCTGCCCGGCAGCGATGGCTCAACCGGTCGGAATACCCGCGGTTAACTTTTCCGTAGGGCAGGCGAGTACACCGGCTCAGGTCGTGGATAGCGTCAAAATCCTTATACTTTTGACGGTCCTGACCCTCGTGCCGGCTTTCCTTGTGATGATGACCTCGTTTACCCGAATCGTGATCGTCCTCTCGTTTTTACGTAACGCTTTAGGCACCCACACGACACCCCCCAACCAGGTAGTTATCGGACTGGCGCTTTTTCTAACGGTCTTTATAATGGCGCCGGTTTATGACCAGGTAAACAGGGAGGCTATCCAGCCGTTCCTTGCTAACCGGATAACCCAGGAAGAAGCGCAAGAAAAAGGGGCAAGGCCGCTGAGGGAGTTCATGATGAGGCAGACCCGGGAGAAAGACATCGCGCTCTTTATCAAACTTTCCGAGGCGCCCGCCCCCAGAACGCGGGAAGACGTGCCTTTAATGGTGGTCATTCCGGCTTTCATCACCAGCGAGTTGAAGACTGCTTTCACTATGGGCTTTTTACTCTACCTGCCGTTCCTGGTTATCGACATGGCGGTTTCCAGCATTCTGATGTCGATGGGCATGTTCATGCTGCCGCCGATTATGATTTCGCTACCATTTAAACTCCTGCTGTTTGTTTTGGTTGACGGCTGGTTTTTGGTCGTCAAATCACTCGTAGAGAGCTTCCGGTAGTCAAGTCCTTGTGTCCTGAGTCCTTTGTCCTGTGCCTGGAATCAGGAACCGTTCCGAGTTGCCGGTTTGGAGTTGTAAGTTTCTCAACCGGTATACGTCGGATCGGTTTCCTAAACGCAGAACGCAGAACGTAGAACGTAGAACGCAGAACGTAGAACGCAGAACGTAGAACGCAGAACGTAGAACGCAGAACGTAGAACGCAGAACGTAGAACGTTGAACGTGACACAGGGGGAAGATTTATGTCACAGTCACTCGCGCTCAACATGATCAACCAGGCGCTGTTGCTGGTGCTCTTCGTAGCGGGACCGGTGCTTATTGTCAGTACGGTAGTGGGTCTTGTTATCAGTATCTTTCAGGCTACTACGCAAATCCAGGACCAGATGATATCTTTCGTACCAAAGATTATCGCGGTATTTTTAACGCTTATCGTGTTTTTCCCGTTTTTCATCCGGTTGATGACGAACTTCACCGTCACTGTTTTTAACCAGTTTCCGGCGATCATGCAGTAAGACGAGCAGTTTTGCCCTGCGGGAGGGCTTTCAGTGGATTACAACTACCTAACAACCTTTCTTCTGGTCTTTACAAGGGTTACAGCCTTTATCGCCGTTTTCCCGATTTTTGCGGTCAACGGTATTCCCGTTCAGGCGAAGATCGGTCTGGGGTTCGTATTATCCCTAGTCTTAACGCCGGTGGTCCACTTGGGTTTTAACACCACTTCCGTTCTCGGTTTCGTGCTTGACATGGCCGGTGAAGCTTTAATCGGGTTGGCGATAGGATTGACGGCCGCAATGGTTTTTCACGCGCTCCGGATGGCCGGGCAGTTAATCGGCATGCAAATCGGTTTCGCCGCGGCGGAGATGCTGGATATTTCGGGAACACAGAACACTATTGTTGCGGAATTGATGTTCTTTCTGGGCGTGATCGTTTTTTTCAGTATAAATGGGCATCATGCGGTCTTGACTGCGCTGGCGAAAAGTTTTTCAATCATACCCTTGGGAGGCGGAGCGGTTAAGGGAGGCTCGATGCTAATAGTAGCGCGGTTTATCGGCGGGATGTTTTCTACGGCGTTACAACTGGCGGCACCCATCCTGGCGGTGATGGTCGTGGTAGATGTCTCTTTAGGAATCATGGTGCGTATGGTTCCCCAGATAAACGTCTTCATGATCGGCTTTCCGCTGAAGATTACCGCCGGACTCTTGATGTTGGCGGGCTTGCTTCCTGTTATGGGAGTGGTTTTAAGCAAGATTTTCGAACGGATGGTGGCGGATGTCTTAATAATAACGCGGGGGTTGGCTTAAATGGCTTTATTCGGCCAGGGGCAAGACAAAACCGAACCCGCAACACCTAAACGGATACAAAAAGCCAGGGAAACCGGCAGCGTAGCTAAATCACAAGATTTAGCAGGGGCGGCGGTATTCTTGAGTCTGGTTTTCCTGTGTTATTTGCTGAAGGACTGGTTTTACTACGCCGTGGCTGGTTTTTGGGTGGATTATCTTACGAATTTTACACGTATGGAGTTGACCCCGGCCGACGCAGCCGCTCTTTTTGCTTCGATGGGCGTGTTTTGTCTTAAATTGCTTGCGCCGGTTTTTCTGGTAGCTTTTGTAGCAGCGGTGGCCTTTAACATCATTCAGGTGGGATTCATCTTTTCGCCGCAGGTGCTGCTGCCGAAGATGGAACGATTAAGCATCACCGCCGGCCTGGGCCGTTTGATATCGACAAAGGCCGCGGTTGAGTTTGTTAAGGCGTCCCTTAAGGTATGCGCAATCGGCGGGCTGATAGCCTGGTTGATAAAAAAAGATCTGGGGAGGCTGTTGCTGCTGCTAAATGCGCAGCCCGCAAAGGGATTTATCCTTGTTAATGACTTCATCTTCCGGATAGCGGTAATAGCCGCGGTCGCTTATTTTGTGTTAGCCCTTATGGATTATGTTTACAAGCGGCAATCTCACCAAAAAGAATTAATGATGACCAAGACGGAAGTTAAGGAAGAATTTCGCCAAACCGAGGGTGACCCGATGATGAAGGGCTGGATACGGCGCCGCCAGCGGCAGGCGATGTTAAACCGGATCATGCAGCAGGTGCCGAAGGCAACGGTAGTAGTAACCAACCCCACGCACGTTGCGGTGGCGTTATCATACGACGAAGGAATGAACGCGCCCCTCGTTATCGCCAAGGGTGCGGGGTACCTTGCGGCGCGCATAAAAGAGATAGCGGCGGAACACGGCGTTCCTACCGTAGAAAACCCGGATGTGGCCCGCTACCTTTATAAGCGGGTTGATGTCGGCGAAGAGATACCCTCGGTTCTTTACCAGGCCGTAGCCGAAATAATCGCCCTCGTCTACCGGCTGAAAAAGCAGCGGACGGGGTAGATACAATCCCAAGTCACGAGTCACGAGTCGCGAGTCGCGAATTATTTAAGGACTCTTTTGGATTCTGACTACTGGATTTTGACTACTGACTACTGACTACTTAACGAGCTGGAGGCCTTATAATATGCCGGCTGAAGCGGTGAGAGTGGGTTTACTAAGGCGGTACAGCGATCTGCTTATCGCGGGTTTGGTTATCGGAGTGGTCCTTTTGATCATTATTCCGGTCCCTCCTGCGGTATTGGATGTGTTATTGGTTCTAAGCCTGGGGGTTTCGCTCGTCGTAATGCTCATAACGCTTTTCACCACCGAAGCGTTGCAGTTTTCAGTTTTCCCCACGCTTTTGCTGGTCCTCACGCTATACCGTCTGTCGCTCAATATTTCTTCGACGCGGTTGATTTTGGGGCAGGCGGCCGCGGGGAAGGTGATTGCCGCTTTCGGTGGGGTGGTGGTCGGAGGCAGTTACGTCATCGGTTTTATTCTCTTCATTATTATTACCGTTATCCAGTTTGTGGTCATCACGAACGGCGCCGGGCGGGTTTCGGAAGTGGCGGCCCGGTTCACGCTCGACGCCATGCCGGGGAAACAGATGGCGATTGACGGGGATTTCAACGCCGGGTTGATTACCGAAGTAGAGGCTAAAGAACGGCGGCGCAAGCTCCAGCGGGAAGCGGATTTCTTCGGGGCGATGGACGGCGCCACGAAGTTTATCCGCGGAGACGCAATCGCCGGCCTTATCATTACCGCGATTAATATAATCGGGGGCTTAATAATCGGCCTGGTCGTAATGAGAATGGATGTTATGGAAGCGCTAAGGACCTACACCATGCTGACCATCGGTGACGGATTGGTGACGCAGGTTCCGGCGTTGCTGGTTTCAACCGCGACCGGTATTCTGGGAACGCGCGCCAGTGCTGAGGCGAGTTTTGGCCGTGAGCTATCACGGCAGTTTACCTCTTACCCGCGGATACTGTACGTTACGGCAGGAATTTTCTTCGTTTTAGGCCTTGTGCCTGCGATGCCGAATATCCTGTTTCTTTGTATGGCTGGGGCTTCCGGGTTTATGGGGTACAGCCTCGTACAGGATGAACAGCGCCGCCGGTCGGTGGATCAGGAACACCAGGTTCGGCGGATAAAAGAAACAAGAAAGGAACCGGAAAACGTTCTCAGCTATTTTCAGGTGGATCCGCTCGAAATTGAAATCGGATACAGCCTGGTGCCGCTTACTCAGGAGGATCAGGGGGGCGACCTCCTGGCGCGGGTTGCAGCCGTTCGCCGGCAATGCGCCGCGGAGTTGGGGATTTATGTGAGGCCGGTACGTATCCGTGACAACCTGCAGCTTAAACCAAACGCTTACGTTTTCAGACTTCGGGGGGTTGAGGCCGCACGTGGAGAGGTAATGCCGGGTTACTACCTGGCGATGAATCCGATGGGCGAAAAGGTGAAAATCAAGGGAACCCCTACCCGCGAACCCACCTTCGGCCTTGAAGCATGGTGGATAAGCGCGGCAGAAAAGGAAACGGCGGAGGCGGCAGGCTACACAGTGGTTGACGCCAGTACCGCGCTAATCACTCATCTTTCGGAGTTTATTAAGCGGAATTCAGCGGAACTACTGGGACGGCAGGAGGTAAAAGAGCTCATTGACGCCGTCAAGGAAAAGAACCCGGCGCTGGTTGACGAGCTCATACCCGGCTTCTTGAATCTGGGTGAGGTGCAGAAGGTTCTCCAGAACCTCCTGCATGAAAGGGTGTCTGTCCGCGACCTGGTAGGGATCCTTGAGGCCATTGCGGACGCTGCGACGGTAAGCCGTGATATCGATTACCTCACCGAACGGGCAAGGGCGGGGCTGGCCCGGATCATTACACGCCAGTACGCAATCGAAGGACGTTTGCCCGTGATAACGGTTCACCCGAGGCTTGAACAGACCTTAATCGAGGCGTCACAAGGCCAGACGCTGCAGGGCGGTTTTCCCGCGCTGGAACCCCGGAAGGCGCAGCGGTTGCTGGAGAAAGTGGGGGAAGTAACCGCAAGGGTCGCCCACCAGGGGCTGCTTCCTGTGGTTTTATGCTCACCGGGCGCGCGTCTGCCTCTCCGCCGGTTAACCGAAAGGAAATTTCCGCAGCTGGCCGTGCTTTCGTTTAATGAAATATCGCTCGATATCGAGGTTGAGGCCATCGGGACGGTGACATGGGATGAGGATTAAGCGTTATATAGCTCGCGACATGCAAGAAGCCGTCGCACTTATTAAACAGGATATGGGGCTGGAGGCGGTCATCATTTCCAGCCGGCATGTGCGGGGACGGGGGTTGTGGGGTTTTTTTACCCGGCAGCTTGAAGTGACGGCCGCACTGGATGAACGGAAGGTTTTGCAAACGCCGGAGGTAGTAGAAGAGATGGCTGTCAGTCATGGGTTCCTGCCTGTTGAAGAACAGCTTGTACAGACGTCGAGCCACGTTGCTGCGCCATTCAATCCGGCGGAGGATGTTCAATTACGCCGGGAGCTTTCGGAGGTTAAAAACCTTTTACACCGTCTGTCTGGACAGGCTGAGTCAGGCGAGGACGCCTTTACCCTAAAGTGGCGGCGGATTCTAACCGAAATGGAAATTAAGGAAGAGATTGTGGACGAGTTGATTGCGGCGCTGGAAACGGAAGTCAGTCCCGATCAGCCTCACTGCGACGAAGCCGCAGAGGTGTTCCTGCTCAACCGTATGGCCCAGATTGTTGAACCCGTCTACCAGCAAAACGGCACGGCACGCGTTATTGCCTTTGTCGGTCCCACCGGAGTAGGCAAGACCACAACCCTGGCCAAGCTGGCTGCCCAGCTTCGTCTCTTCTACCAAAAGAATGTGGCGTTGGTAACGGTAGACACCTTTCGGATAGGAGCGGTAGAACAGCTCAGGACCTATGCGGAGATTATCGACATCCCCTTCGAGGTGGCGATGACGCCCGAGGAGTTAAAGCGTGCGTTGGACAATCACCTCCAGGCGGATCACATTCTAGTCGACACCGCCGGACGGCCTTCAAAAAACCTCCAGCAGGTGTTCGAGTTGAAAGGGTTTATCGAAGTTATTCCTAAACCCTGTGATATCTACCTGGTTTTAAGCTGTAATACAAAGTTCCAGGATATCCTCCGGGCGGCGGAGGACTTTAGCCGTCTTGATTATAACAAGCTTATCTTCACCAAGCTGGACGAGACCGAGTCTTTGGGCAGCATTCTTAACCTTATTAAGCATATCGGGCTTCCCGTTGTCTATTTAACCAACGGACAAAGCGTACCGGAGGATATCGAAACCCTTTATCCAAAGAAGTTGGCAAAGCTGCTGTTAAAGGGGGGGAGCTACATTGATGGATCAGGCGCACAAGCTGCGAACCCTCGTTAACAAGTTTCTCCCTCCGCAATCGCGGAGCCATGTTACCGGGCCGCGGGTAATCACGGTTACCAGCGGCAAAGGCGGCGTGGGGAAGACGAATGTCGTGGTCAACCTCGGGCTGATACTGGCGCGTTCGGGGAGACGGGTGTTGCTTTTCGACGCTGACCTTGGGTTGGCCAACATCGAGGTAATGCTCGGCATTACGCCTCCTTACACACTCTACGAGTTTTTGTACGGAAACAAGAGCATGGAAGAGGTAGTATACACAGACCAGAATGGGTTGCAGATCATTTCCGGCGGTTCCGGTATTTGTGAATTAGCTCAACTCGACAGCATCCAGCGTCAGAGGATTCTCAAGCTTTTGCCTTACTTGCGGGCGAGAACCGATTTTGTTCTGGTAGATACCGGTGCCGGTATTTCCAGGGATGTTTTGGGTTTCGTCGCTGCCGCGGAGGAGGTGGTTATCGTAATCACACCTGAGCCTACTTCACTAACCGATGCCTATAGCTTAATAAAGGTCCTGGCCAGGTTTAAGGTCCATTCAGAGGCCCGGCTGGTGGTAAACCGGGCGCACGACAAACAGGAAGCGCTCCAGGCGGCTTCAAAACTACAGTTGGTCTGCAGCAAATTCCTTGACTTCAAACTCAGCTACCTCGGCGAAATACCGGAAGACGCTGCGGTGGGACAAAGCGTCAAGGATCAAAAACCGCTTGTCCTTTCCCAGCCGCATTCCGCGGCTTCAAAAAGCCTGAACCAGATAGCGAGCCGCCTGGTGGAGGGCAGGGAGTGCAACCCGGAGGCGGCCGGGCGGTTTCTCCACCGACTATTACGGTTATTCGGATAAGGAGGAATGGAGATACCCATGAAGCAGGTTGGTTTGTCGGTCAGTCAGCGGATAGAGATCGCTCTTGTTGGCATCCCGGACTATTTTGTTTCGATTGTAGAGGACATAACGGCGGATGAGATCTTCATCGGCGTACCTTACCGAGGCCTTGCGCCACTTGTCCTGTCTCCCGGAGACAGGGTGAAAGTTAACTTTCCGGGAGATGGGGAGATGTTCACCTTTGAAAGCATGGTAACAGGGCGGCGCGAGGCGGGAGTTCCGCTTTACGGGTTAACCTTTCCCGAAAAAATCGAACGCATTCAACGCCGTCGTGATGTGCGGCTCTTTGCGCTGCACGAGATCCAATACGCCGAGGTGCCTACCGGGAGGGAACCGCCGGCCTTTAAAAAGGCGAAGGCCCTTGACATAAGCGCAGGCGGATTACGGCTGGTGGCGGAAAACGAGTATCCTCCCGGAACGATACTGTTGGTGAAGTTTACGTTGCCGATGCGGAACAGCCATCTTGAAACGCTCACCAGGGCGCGGGTGGTCAGGAAAGAACCGATATTATTAGACAATCAGCAGCTTTTTCACCTTGGCCTGGAATTCGTTGATTTGCCCCAGAGCCAGAAGGACAAGATTTTTAGCTATATATTCTGGAAAATGATGGAGCAATCCAGACTTCGGTAGGTTGTGGCAGCTAATTGAAGTAGTAGAGAAAGTTAGTGCGCAGGGGTTTTAAAGAGGGGGAGAGGCCTTATGGCTGTAGAAAACGCTTGGCAGGAATACAAGGTTAATGGTAGTGAAGCCGCCCGTCAGGAGTTAATTCTGAAACACCTCCCAATGGTCAAGCAGTTGGCGGGACGTCTTGCGGTTCGCTTGCCGCCATGGATCAGTCAGGAGGATCTTGAAAGCGCCGGCATTTTCGGGCTGATGGCGGCGATCGAGCGGTTTGATCCCGGCCATGGCACCGACTTTGAAGCATATGCGTACAGGCGGGTAAGAGGCGCAATGTTGGACGAGGTGCGCCGCCTCACCTGGTTGCCGCGTAGCCTCTGGCAGCGGATGCAGGAAGTGAATGCGGCGCGTGAGGAGTTGGAAAAGAAGAGCGGCCAGCGGCCCTCCGATGATGAGCTGGCAACAGCATTAGGGATGACCGCTGCCGAGTTGGTTAAGGTAACGGGTTATTTTCAGGCGCTTTGCCCGGCGTCTTTGGAGGAAGTGGTGAATGTGAGTAACGGGAGCCAGCTTTCTTGGGGCGATTTGATCGAAGACCCTTTAAGCCCTGACCCGTTGGAATTACTTAATCAGGGGGAGGATCATCAAATCTTGGAAAACGCGATAAGCCGCCTTGATGAAAAGTTGAAGTTGGTCCTGGCGCTGTATTATCAGGAAGGGCTGACCTTAAAAGAAATCGGCCGTGTCCTCAACGTTTCGGAGTCACGCGTCTGCCAGCTTCATGCAAAAGCGATAAAGAAGCTTCGTGAAATGATTTCTTCCATGAACGAAATGGGGAGCGCTCGCTGATGCTGACGCTGCTTTTAGGGATTCTTTTCACTTTGCTCACGGTGTTTTGCGGCTATTTCCTGTGGTTTGTCTTCCGCTTCAAGCGGCAGCAAGATTTTGCGGCTCATGTTCAGGAAGCTGTTACCGTAGAGGAACTTGATCTTGAAGGGCGTCTGGCGAACATCGGAAACCAGCTTGAAACATTGACGGTCATCTGTATGGAATTAAAAGAGCGGCTGCAGGCAGTTGAGCGCCAGGCAGGTGAAGTAATAAGACGCCAGTCGGTTGCCAGGGGGGAACTCAGCCCGTACGAAGTGGTTTACAAGGCCTTCGAACGGGGGAAGAAGGTGACGGACCTGGCCAGGGACTTCGGGCGAAGCAAAGGTGAGATCGAGCTAATGCTGAACCTAAGGGAGATCAGAAACAAGGAGTCGCCCATGCCGCGGCGCAGCACATCGAAATCTGAAAATGGGGAGACCCGTAAGCTGGTTACTTAGATGCAGAAGAGTAACATAGACGGAACGCGGCGAGGAGCGATCAGTACAAGGAAGGCGCAGCCGGACAGGCCGGAGCCCAGCACTCAAAGCAGTTTTAGAGATTCGAAGGAGAAACCTTTATTAGCCTAAGAAAAATAGGTAGCTTTTCAAAGCGCAAGATAATATTGAGTGCTGGGTGAGGACCTGGCCGGTGAGCCTGACGCAGTAATGCGAAGCTCATCGTCGCGCCCTACGAAAGAACGCTTATTTTAGAGGGAGGGATAACCGTGCTCCGCGGAATGTACAACGCTGCTTCGGGCCTGAACCAAAAACAAAGAGAACTTGAGGTTGCCGGTCATAACATCGCGAATGTTTCTACTACCGGGTTTAAGTCCAGCCGTTTGAATTCGGGAAGCTTTCCGGTCGTTCTTTTATCCCGGTTGCAGCCCGGGAAGGAACCTGCAAGCATCGGACAAACCTCTTACGGCACACAGACGGTAGTGCAGGTCACAAGGTTCGACCAGGGGCCGCTGGAAAGCACGGGATCCCCGATGGACGTTGCGTTGATGGGCGATGGTTTTCTGGTCGTAGACACGGCGAACGGGGAGCGTTATTTCCGCGGCGGTACTCTCTACATCGATAGCGAGGGTTATTTGGCCACTGTTACAGGAGACAAGGTCCTTGGCGACGACGGGCCGATTGAGGTTCCGACCGGTAAAATGACCATCTCCCCGGACGGCGGAATATCGGTGGACGAGCAGGCCGTCGGTAAGCTGCAAATTGTCGAATTCGCGGAAAAGGACAAGCTGGTCAGGGAAGGGCATGGTTATTTCAGCGCCGAGGGGACCAGGCCGGACGTTGCCACCGCTACGGTTGTTCAACAGGGTTACCTTGAGGCATCGAATGTGGATCTGCCGGGTGAAATGACCAGGCTCATCGAGGGTTTGCGTGCCTACCAGTTAAACCAAAGGGCTTTGCGAACGCAGGACGAGATGCTCTCTAAAGCCGTAAACCAGGTAGGAAAGGTGCGCTGATTCATTTGCGCCGTGTCACAAGGTTTGGATTCCCCCGGCGGCTGACGGGAGGGGAAAGTCTTCGAGACGGCATGGGGATTTGATTACAATATTATGCAGGAAATACAGGTTGGTATAGCCGATTATAAGGTCGGAAAGGAACCGGTGGTTTTAACCACTCTCGGCCTGGGTTCGTGCGTCGGGGTAGCCTTATATGATCCCCTTAATAAGATAGGCGGGCTGCTTCACGTTATGCTGCCCAGGATGGACGAATACGGGAAGGAAGGCAAGCCGGCCAAGTTTGCAGACCTGGGCATACCGGTCCTCCTGAAAGAAGTTCTGAAATTAGGAGCCGACCGGCGGCTGATCCAGGCGAAGATAGCCGGAGGAGCGCAGATGTTTCGCGGCGCTGATAACAGGTTTCAGTTGAACATCGGAGAACGAAACGTAGATGTGGTACGAGAGACATTGAAAAAACTCGGTATTAGAATAATTGCGGAAGACGTTGGTGGAAACAAGGGGCGGACGATGTCTTTGGATACGATTACCGGCGTAGTAAAGCTGAAAATGCTGGGAGCGCAGGTTAAGGAGATTTAAAGAACGACATGGACTTTGACGCTTTTCGACGTAACGTATGTTCTACTTTCAAGCTGGACTTATCCAGTTACAAGGAAACGCAGCTCAGGCGTCGTATCGGAAACCTGATGCTAAAGCATAACCTTGTGGACTACGCGGATTACTACCAGCTTTTGCGGCAGAACAGGGATGCGTTTGAGGAGTTGATGGACTACTTTACCATTAACGTTACGGAGTTCTTTCGGGATCCGGCGAAATTTAAGTTACTTGAAGATAGGATAATTCCGGAGCTTTTGAGTAAACGCCAGGTTCTCAGGATCTGGAGCGCTGCGTGTTCCAACGGAGCGGAGCCTTACTCGGTGGCTATGATCCTTGAGGACTTAACGCCGGGTCGGCTTCACCACATCGAGGCAACCGATATCGACAGGACAGTACTGGAGTTGGCGGAAAAAGGAGTTTATTCCGCCGATCTGCTGCGGAATGTTTCGCCGGCAAGACGCGCCAAGTACTTTCAGGAAGAGAACGGACAGTACCGTTTGAACGAGCAGTTGAGAAAACGTGTGGGTTTCAGGTGCCATGATTTGCTAAAAGATCCTTATAAGAAAGGATTTGACTTAATTATTTGCCGCAATGTGCAGATATATTTTACAAAGGAAGCGCAAGACAGGGTGAACAGGATGTTTAGCAGCGTACTCAATCCCGGAAGTTATCTTTTTGTTGGGTCGAGCGAGTCGATTTTTAACTACCGGGAATTAAACCTGGAAAAAAATTCACACACTTTTTACCGAAAAGTTGAGAGTGGTACCGGCAGGGGAGGATGTTCTATTGGAGCAATACGTTGACGCCCTGCAAGAAATAGGAAATATCGGCATCGGAAATGCCGCCACGGCGCTTGCCACTTTTCTAAGCACTAAGGTAAGAATCACCGTGCCTAAAGCCGTTTTAGTGCCGGTTGAAGACATATTTCAGGTTATTGGAGGGATTGAAAATGCGGTAGCCGCTGTGTTACAGCGGGTTGACGGTGATTTAAACGGTACACTGCTGTTTTTCTTTCCCGAAGCGAACGCCCTCGGCCTTGTTTCTCATCTTTTGGGACAGTCGCCGGGTTCGATGGACGAAATCGACGGCATGGGGCAATCCGTAATGAAAGAAGTCGGCAATATCCTTACCGGTTCCTTTTTAACGGCCATAAGCGTAATGACTCAGCTTACAATTATTCCGTCGGTGCCCATGTTTACGTTCGATATGTTGGGTTCGATAATCAGCAGTTCGCTTTTGTGCACCGGTATGCTCGAGGACCAGGTTTTGTTAATAGAAACTGAGCTCTCTGAGGAAGACCATCTGGCTTCCGGCGAGTTTATTTTCTTCTTTAACGTTGGTTCGCTTAATACGCTGCTCGCTAGTTTAGGTCTGTTGGACAACAAAGAGGAGGGATGATTCTTGGGAAAGAGGGTCTTGATCGTGGACGATGCGGCCTTCATGCGGATGATGATCAAAAACATCATAACCAAGAACGGTTATGAGGTTGTAGGCGAGGCGGAAAACGGGATGGTAGCGCTTGAGCTTTACAAAGAATCAAAGCCCGACCTGGTGACGATGGACATTACCATGCCCGAGATGGACGGTATTTCAGGGGTTAAAGCGATAAGGTCCGTTGATCCCAAGGCAAACATCATTATGGTAAGCGCGATGGGACAGCAAGCGATGGTAATGGAGGCCATCCAAGCCGGAGCAAAGGACTTCATCGTAAAGCCGTTCCAACAGGAGCGGATCTTACAGGCGATGGAACGGGTGCTCGCCAGAGCGGAGTAAGAGCAAAGAGGGGATAATAGTGCCTGAAGTCCTTTCCCAGGAAGAGATCGATACGCTGTTAGCGGCTCTTTCGACGGGGCAGATAAAACCGGAAGAGACGCAAGTTGCAGCGGTAGTTCCAGCATCTAAAAAGTATGATTTTAGGCGCCCCAACAAGTTCTCGAAGGACCAGTTGCGAACGTTGCATATACTCCACGAAAATCTGGCCCGGATTTTGTCCGGCTTTCTTTCGGGTTATCTCAGGACAAACATCTCTGTGACGGTCAGTTCAGTGGAGCAGTTTACCTTTGATGACTTTATTCGTTCGCTGCCGATGCCTACGCTTGTCAGTATTTTCAGCTTAAAGCCCCTAAAGGGGATGGCGGTGATGGAAACCAACCCGAACTTTCTATTGCCGGTGGTCGATCTTCTGTTCGGCGGCTTGGGGGAAATGCCGAAGAGAATACGGGAGCTGACGGATATTGAGATTTCGGTGGCCAAGAAATTAAACGCCAAGCTCTTAGAGAATTTGAGTTTTGCCTGGTCCGATGTTTTTGCGGTTACGCCGGAAATAGAAGGGGTGGAAAGCAATCCCCGCCTTCAACAGGTGATTTCGCCGAGTGAGGTGGTCGCGGTTGTCGCCTTTACAACCGTAGTGGGAACAGACGCCAAGGGGCTTATTAATCTTTGTCTGCCATATGTTACCCTGGAGCCGGTTTTGGCGCAGCTTTCAAGCTACTATCATGCAGGCTCTATAGGTTTTCAGGAAGGATCGTCTGAAAAGGAATTGTTGTACTGGGTTAACGAGGTACCCGTTGAACTGACGGTACTGACGGGGGAAACCGAAATCACGGTGCGGGAGTTTCTAAACCTCCAGTTGCAAGACATCATCCCGCTGAACCGTGGCGTTAATCAGGACCTGGAGGTTTATGCGGGGGGCCTTTTGCGGTATTACGCCCAGGCGGGCACCGTTGGCCGGCACCTCGGGATTCAGATAACCTCGCTGGCGGAAAGGGGTAAAGCAATTGGCGGATAAGTTGCTGATGCAGGAAGAGATAGACGCGCTATTAAGCATGAACCCGGAGCAGGTACCTGATGAACCACGGCCCGAAGTGCAAGAAGAAACCCCTTCTTCCGCGGTGCTCCACGATATTGCGTTGTCTGATGAAGAAAGAGATGCTCTCGGTGAAATCGGAAACATCTCCATGGGTTCCGCCGCCACCTGTCTTTCCGAAATCCTGAATCGAAAAGTCAACATTACTTATCCTCGGGTCAGCGTGTCTGATTATAATGAGTTGGTGAAGAGTTTTGTTGTCCCGTATACGGTCATTAAAGTCCGTTACACCGAAGGGCTTTCAGGGTCAAGCTTTCTTGTTATTAAGACCAGCGATATAGCCGTAATCGCCGACCTGATGATGGGAGGAGATGGACAGAATCCGCCTGCCCAGCTGGGCGAATTGGAGTTAAGCGCGGCTTCCGAGGCGATGAATCAGATGATGGGCGCCGCTGCAACGTCCATGGCGGATATGTATAAAAGGACAATAACTATTGCCCCGCCTGAAGCCACTGTTTTCAGCCAGGAAGAATGGTCCGGACATGTGGACTTAGGGGTGGAGGACCCCATTGTCGTAGTTTCCTTCAAGATGACAATCGGAGAGCTTCTCGACACTGAATTCATGCAGATCAAAGGAATTCAATCGGCGAAGGAAGAAGTTGCCCTCCTGTTGCCCGGTTTTATGCCGGAGTCCAAACAGACGCAGGATACCGGGCAATCCGGGGAAGCTACGGAAACCGGGATGGAAGAACCGGAAGAGTTGGAATGGCCGGAGAAACCGCCGGTTTTACCGGTTGATTCAGCACCTCCGGCGTCGAAAGCTCCGCGGGCGGAACGTCCTGCAACTGCGTCGTCTATTGACCAGACAAAGCTCGATCTTATTTTGGATATACCACTCAAGGTAACTGTAATTTTAGGACGGACGAAACGGTCGATTAAAGAGGTTCTTTCGATGGGGCCCGGTAATATCGTGGAACTCGCGACGCTGGCCGATGAACCGGTGGAGGTTTTGGTCAACGGCACACTTGTGGCCCGAGGGGAGGTAGTCATTGTCAACGAGAATTTCGGCGTTCAAATCACCAGCATCATCACCCCCCAGGAACGACTTCAATACCTCAGTAGCAAAAGCTAACCATTGACAGCTGCAATACCGTCAAATAATATAATTAAAGCACGGGCTGGCGCCGTATGGGCGCCTTTTTGACGAAGGGACTGCCGTATTTAGGAAGTGTGAGGTGGGAAGTTAGAGGTTAGAAGCTTTCGAAGGAATTCGCACAGCGAATTCCCTCAAGATCTTACTTCCAATCTCTCACCTCCAACCTTCCAAACAAAGCGGCCTTTGCTTTATAGTATTCTTTGCAATACTCTGATCTTAAGGTGGTAAGGAAAGTGGGTAAAGCGCAGGCAAGTCAAGCAACTGTTGTTGCGCCTAAGGTGGTTTCGGTCCCGTTTTCACACCAGGTGGCCTTTTGGGGAATAGCGGGCCTTCTCTTTTTCACCCCGTTTTTCAGAGGGCTTTTCTTCCCCCCTGAACAAGAACGGGCGCTTATAGTGGCCGCCTTAACCTTCTGGCTGGTATATTTCGGGTTGTGGCTCCGCAACAAAACTCAATTCTTTGAACAACCGCTCGACTGGCTGACTCTCGGCCTGCCGGCCGCCTACTGCTTGAGCTCTTTCGTGGCGGTTAACCAGGGACTTGCGGTTAACGAAATTGTAAAAACCGCGCTTTATTTTGCGGTTTACTGGGGCATCTCTCGCCTGGTAACGGAAGAGGAAGTTGTACGCCGGATACTAAAGGTTATATGGGCAAGCGGCGTCCTTGTAGCCCTGGCCGGTTTAGGGACGGCCACCGGAATTATTAGTATCAGGGACGGTTTCCTCGGAGGACGGATTTATGCTTCTTTCCAGTATCCCAACGCTCTTGCCAACTACCTTCTTTGTGTACTTGTCCTTAGCGCTTACCTGTGGGTTTATACACTTGGACAGAAGGGCGGAAGCCTAAAAGAGATCTGGCCCACAAGACCCGTCTGGGTTGACCGTCTGGGGCTTACTTCTTATTTATATACCGCGGGTAACTTTCTTATTGCGACCGTGTTCTGGGGGGCGAAATCAAACGGCGGTATTCTCACCCTGGTCATTATTTCTCTCCTGGTGTTCTTGGGTGTGCCGCGAGAAAAGAGAGCGCCGCTTTTTCTGCATGCCTTGCAGGTTGGTATTCCAGGGCTTTTTGTCGCTTTGCAGTTTATTAACGAAGCAATGGCCAAGCATTTTAATCTGGCCTGGTTGTGGGTATTCCTTGGGTTGGTGCTGGTCATCGGTTTACAGGTAGTCTATGACCTTTTGTTTAAGGGAAAAGTTAAAAGAAAGATTCAGATTCCCGTGTGGACCCGGGGTGCGGGGCTGGTGGTTCTGGCAGCCGCCGTTGTTGGGGCCCTGACCTTCAGACCGGATTGGCTGGAAAAGTTCAAGGCACTGATTCACTTCCGCAATGCGACCGAGCGGATCTATTTTTACCGTGACGCGCTGGAAATGATACTTGCCCGGCCGGTTTTGGGCTGGGGCGGCGGCGGCTGGCAGGAGGCTTACCGCCACTTCCAGCACTACCTTTATAACTCCACGCAGGTTCACGGTTACTACTTCCAAGTAGGGGTAGAGACAGGGATTATCGGCCTGCTAATAATTGCGGGCATCTGGCTGGCCTTTCTGCTTCGGGCCCACCGTATTTACCACGGCGCGGGTAAAGACAACGAACGGCGTTTTCTGGTCTGGATGTTAACGGTGGCTGCGCTCAGCGTCGGTATTCACTCGGCCATTGACTTTAACCTTTCGCTTTCGGCTCTGGCGCTGGTATTGTTCGCCCTGTTCGGGATTGTTGCCGGGTTGAAGAGGGCTTATGAAGAAAAGCCTGTTGCCGATGTAAAGTCGGAGAAGAAGTTGCGGCGGGCTAAAAAACCGGTCAACCCAACACCGCTGGTTGTGGTTTCCGCGGTGACGTTGATTTTCGTATGCGGCGCTTTCAGCTTGGCGATGGCAAATAACCATGCCCTTAGAGCCGACGATGCGCTCAGTGAAAAGAGCTTCGACAAGGCGTTGAATGAAATGCGGCGCGCGCGAAGCTATAACCCCTTTAATGCCGAATACGATGCCTTGATCAGCCGGATATACCTTGCGCAGGGTGATAACGAGCAGGCGCTGCAAGCGGCCGATGCAGCCGTTAAAAAGAGCAAGTACAGCGCTGTGCGCTTTGCGGAGTTGGCCTCCGCCTACCAGAATGCCCGGCGTTTTGAGGATGCCGTTTCCGCCGCTGAAAAGGCCGTGGCCAATGCGCCTTTCCAGATTCAGTGGTATGATAACCTTTCCCGCGTTACCTTCGTATCGGGTTACATGCAGTTGAATGACAAAAAGCCGGACAAGGCGCGGCCTTTGTTTGAGAGCGCGGCTTCGGTGCCGGGAACCATAGCGGCAAAAATGGCTAAAGTAACGCCGGAAGAAAGGCGGCTATGGGTGGTGGCGCCGCTTATGGAGCCTACGCCTACGATTAAGATAAATGCCGGCGGGGCGCTTTGTTTCCTTGGACGTTTGCCGGAATCCACGAAGCTGCTGGACGAGGCCTTAAAAGAGGTAGAAAAAGACGGGATCGGCGATCAGGAAAAGGAAATGTACGCCGAGGCGTGCTTATGGCGGGCGCTTGCCGCTGACAAACAGGGGGACAAGTCTTTGGCGAAGCAGCATCTCGAAAAGGGCAAACAGGCCGTTCCCGACGTGGAAGCCTGGTATGAACAAGTTAAGAAATTGCCCTCGGTTAAATAGTTTAAGGGCGTCTGGCCTGGAACTGAATCCCGAGTTGTGAGTCGAAAGCATAAACCCTTAAACATATCTATTCTCTGGAATCCATGACAGGTTGACATTTCGGCTAATCCGTCTCTATTCTGGATTCTGACTACTTCCAGCACTCAAGTTCCCATTCACTGTTAGAACGCTAAATTTTTGTCACTCATAGACGACGTTTCTGTTAGTAGGTTTAGGATGTATACTGAGTGCTGGATGAATTCGGACCTGAAACCTGTCCTGAATGAGTTACACCCTTGACTTAATGAAAGGGTTTCGGTATACTAAATTTGTGTTTTTGCGGAGCTGTGGTGTAGCCTGGTTTTAACATACTGGCCTGTCAAGCCAGAGATCGCGGGTTCAAATCCCGTCAGCTCCGCCATATATTCGCCGCGGTAGCTCAGTTGGTAGAGCAGAGGACTGAAAATCCTCGTGTCGGCGGTTCGATTCCGTCCCGCGGCACCATTTTAGAAGTGAGAGGTTGGAGGTTAGAGGTTGGAATCTTTGAAGGAATTCGCGCAGCGAATTCCCTTTTAAGAAAAGACCTTGAGCCTCAAACAATGGCTCAGACTGAATTGACATAACTCTGAGAAGGGTTTTGCGGTTGAATCCTTAAAAATGCGGAAGTAGCTCAGCGGTAGAGCATCGCCTTGCCAAGGCGAGGGCCGCGGGTTCGAATCCCGTCTTCCGCTCCAGTTGGAAACACAAAGCTTTCCGGTGTAATGCCGGGAAGCTTGTTTATTATGTGGAGATTATGCTTTTACCTTGTTGTGGGTAAATCGGGCCGCATAAGGCTGCTGCCAATGAGGAAGACTTGTCTCAAAAGGGTTTTGGAGGGGTTCGGATGCGTTGGCCGGTAACGGTGTTCTCAATTCTATTATTAATGCTGCTTGGACCGGTGCCTTGCCTGCGAGCGGCGACATTACAACAGGAGTTTAAAACTACCGCCAAAGGCGCGGTCTTAATGGAGGCCCACAACGGGCGAATCTTGTGGGAACAGGAACCTCAGGCGCGTCAGCCTATAGCAAGCATGGTGAAAATAATGACATTGCTACTGGCAACGGAAGCTGTAGAACAGGGTAAGGTAAAGCTTTCCGATAACGTAGTCGCCAGTGAGTATGCTGCGGAAATGGGCGGCTCCCAGATCTTTCTCGCGCCGCAGGAAGTTATGAGTTTCAAGGAATTGTTGATTTCTGTTGCCACCGCGTCGGCCAACGATGCCAGCGTGGCGGTCGCCGAACACATTGCCGGCAGCGCTGAAGCCTTTGTGGGCGCAATGAACCAGAGGGCAAAGGAATTGGGAATGAAGGATACTAATTACGTGAACCCCACAGGACTGCCGGCGCCGGGTCAATACTCGTGTGCCCGTGACCAGGCGATTCTTCTCTGGGAACTGCTCAAACACCCTCTTTTTCGCGAGGTTACAGCGATAAAGGAATATGATCTAAGAGACGGTAAATTCAAGTTATGGAACACGAACAAGCTCCTGTGGTGGTACAAAGGGACCGACGCGGGAAAAACCGGGTATACGGACGAAGCCGGCTTTTGCCTGGCCTCGAGCGTGCTGCGGGATGGTTTGCGGCTGATCGCGGTGGTTGTCGGCGGGCGCGAGGACAAATCCCATTTCCGGGAATCGATAAAACTCTACAACTGGGGATTCACCCGGTACCAGGCGGTCCATTTAGCCCGGGAAGGGACGCGGGTTGCCAGCCTTTCAGTGGAACGGGGCGTGCAAGAACAGGTGGATGCTCTTACCGGAGAAGAAATCTGCCTTGTTGTTCCGCGCGGGAAGGATAAAGGGATCAGCAGGCGGTTAGCGCTGCCGGCAAAGGTCACGGCACCGGTTAACAAAGGACAACCGGTTGGCACCTGGGTTGTCTGCCAGGAAGGAAAAGAAATTCATTATGCCAAGCTTGTAGCGGCCCGGGATGTGGCTCGGGCGAACTTCTGGGATTTATTCCGCAGAACCGGCAGGCGCCTCTGCGAGATGTGATCGAAAAGGCCCCGGCAGGGGGGGTCTTTTTGCCAGTAATTAGCAGGAAGAAAGACAGCTCTGCCGAACTTTATTCTTAAGAACCGTTTATGGAAGGACTCGGAGGGGGAGAGACTTAAAGTGTTGGTGTTGGATGCTGCGGGAGATGTGTTGATCGCTCAACTTAACGGGGAGATTGACCTGAAGGTTGCCGACGAGCTGCGGCGGGGCTTAGAAAGAGCATTAGATAGTTATTCAATTCGTCATCTGGTTTTTGACTTTGAAAAGGTGAGTTTCATCGATAGCACCGGCCTTGGGGTTATACTCGGACGCTACAAAAGGGTTGCCGCCGCTGGAGGAAGGCTTGGGCTTCTTGGTTTATGTCCCAAGGTTAGGCGGGTGCTTGAGTTTTCCGGGGTGTTGCGTATCGCCGAGGAGTTTGCGTCACGGAATGAAGCCTTGCAGGCACTCATGGGGGGTGAAGCCAGTGCTTAACCGCTTTCGCCTGGAATTTCCCAGCCTGCCCGGCAATGTCGGCCTGGCGCGAGTGGCGGTTGCTGCTTTTGCGGCGCAACTTGATCCCACGGTTGAGGAGTTGGACGACCTGAAAGGAGCGGTTTCCGAAGCGGTTACGAACGCCATAATCCACGGTTACGGCAATTCCCCCGAAGGTATGATTACCATAGAAGCGGTGCTTTTCGGAGACGCTATCGAGATCTGCGTGGAGGATGGAGGAAAAGGTATCGAAGACGTCAACAGGGCTATGGAGGCGGAGTTTTCCAGCGACCCGGAGCGGCTGGGCCTTGGATTTAATTTTATGCGTTCTTTTATGGATAGCGTCCAGGTTGACTCTGCTCCCGGCAGGGGCACCCGGGTAGTAATGCGGAAGCAATTCGGTCCCCGTCACTGATTTCGGGACTGGATACGGTACGATGACAAAGGTTCCCCACGGGTTCCTGGACGATGGGAAAACCCGTGAATTGATCGAAAAGGCGCAAAAAGGCGACGCAGCGTCACAGGAACAGCTGGTTGAAGCAAACCTCCGGCTGGTGGCCAGCATAGTGCAAAGGTTTATTAGCCGCGGTTACGAATACGAGGACCTTTTTCAGGTTGGCTGCATCGGGCTTCTAAAAGCCATCGTCAAGTTCAACTTCCGTTACGAGGTCAAGTTTTCAACTTACGCCGTGGCAATGATCATCGGGGAGATACGCCGTTTTATCAGGGACGATAACCCGGTGCGGGTTTCCCGTTCCCTGAAAGAAACCGTAGCCCGGATAAATAATACGCGTGAATCCCTCGTAAACAGCCTGGGACGGGAGCCGTCCCTCGGAGAAATCGCAGGAGTGCTGGGACTTAAGCCTGAAGAGGTGGTGGTGGCGCTGGATGCGGTGCAGATGCCGGCATCCCTTCAGGACGTGATTTGCGGTGAGGGTACGGATGCGGTATGCCGGGAGGAACGGCTTGCCGACACGCAGGAAGAAGAAAACGTCTGGCTCCGGAGCATCGCTGTCCGGGACATGCTGGCCGGCTTGCCGTCAAGGGATCGCCAGGTACTGATCTGGCGGTTTTTTGAAGAACTTACCCAGGCGGAGGTCGCTGCGGAACTCGGCATTTCTCAGGCACAGGTATCCCGCATCGAGCGGCATGCACTGGAAAAGTTAAGGGGAGCGGCCGGATCGGAAGATTTATCGTAGTTATGCATAACCCCCATCCTCGAGCGCCATAATACAGCTTGAGCAGGTAAAAAGGAGGGATGGAATTGCACGTTAAGGTAGCCGAATTGGTCGGGGGGTCTCCCAATAGCTGGCGTGACGCGGTAAA
>JBFMBL010000007.1:0-81304 GCA_040755195.1 Bacillota bacterium | reverse complement strand
CAACAGAAGTCATCGTAGCCGCCAAAAACAATAAAAGGGATGAACTCATTGCGGAAGCCGCCGATGTGATATATCACCTGATGGTGCTCCTGGCCGCCGAAGGAGTGGATGTACGCGAGGTGTTCGGAGAACTGGCCAGCCGAAAAAAATAGCTCCTGAACCTGGGTAAATTGATGGAACGATCTAAAAAAAGGCGGTGACGCCTTTTTTCTACGTGCCGCCTTTTTCCTGCCGGTTTAAAGACCGCCTGTTGAGTCTGCCCACCAGCCGACATAAAATCAACCTCAAGGTTATTGACATATGCTCATAAAAAGCATAGAATATAGTAGACCTGACTTAATGAATGGAGTGAGGGAGTTGAGGATTGCGGTTTCAACTTCCGGTTCCGGTCCTGAAGCGGCTGTGGTTTCTTGCTTCGGCCGTTGTAATTACTTTACCGTTTATGATACGGATAACGGTGTTTATTCGAACCTTTTGATATCAAAGAAGCGCCGGGTGGGTGCCGGAATCCGCGCCGCCCAAACGATCCTGGAACATAATATAGGGGCGGTTATTACAGAGAGCATCGGTCCCCACGCCTATGAAGCCTTAAAAGCGGCGGGAATCCTGTGTTATACCGCGGTAAACGGCACCGTAAAAGATTGCGTTGCAGCGTACTTAAAGGGGCGTTTGCCGGCCGCCGGCGCCGCCACGGCGCCACAGTATGCCGGAGTAGCCAAATCAAGGAAATTGTCGGGTTTTTAACATACTATATACAATCAATAGAGGTGAAAATCATGAAAATCGCTGTATCAACAGACGCCGGTAATGTGGCTGCCCACTTCGGACACTGTCCGAAATTTACCCTCGTGGAAGTGGAGGAAGGACGGATCAAAAACCAGGTGGAAGTTACAAACCCGGCACACCAGCCATGTTCACTGCCCCGTTACCTCCAGGAGATGGGTGTGACCCACATCCTGACGGGAGGAATGGGCGAAAAAGCAAAAGAGGCTTTTCAAAGAATAGGCATTACCGCCATAACCGGGGTCAAGGGGGCCGTGGCCGACGCTGTCACCGATTATATCGCCGGGAAACTTGTCGGCGGCCCTTCGCTCTGCAAGCACGGGACGGGCGGTCATACGCACCATCATCGTTGTGGTAGTGGCGGCTGCGGCGGGCGGCATTAATTTCTTGGGTTTTCTGTTTTAAGTCAAGACTAACCGGAGTCAGCGCCTTGACGTAACTATTCAGGTGTTCCGGTGTCGGGCGCGGCGATATGCTGCGCATAGCTTTGTCAGCCGGCCAGGGGCAGTGCTCATGTACTTCTGTGTACGCTCCGCGCTACCCCAGGCCGGCTTTCGCGCTCTGCTTGCATCTCGCTGCGTTCCGTCAGAGAAACACTAAGCGGCTGAATAGTTACGCCTTGACAAGGACAACCCAGGCAGGGGAGTGTGGAAGCACTCCCCTTTTTCTTTAAATATTCAACGAACCCACGTGGTTGTTTTGACGGAGCGCGGCGAGAAGTGATGCGGTGCAAGGAAGACCGGGCGGAGATGGGCCGGACAATTAAGAAGTGAGAAGTGCGAAGTTGGAAGTGGGATCTCGAAGGAATTCGCTTATTAGCGAATTCCTACAAGTATCTCACCTCTAACCTCTCGCCTCCCACCTCTCGGTTGGCCGCAATGCGTTGCTTATCGCCGCGCCCGACGGGGTTGAGTGAACGTTTACCTTTTTCTTATTCCCCGGCGCATGGTATCATAAGGGGAGTGCAGTTAATTTCACCGGTTTCAGCGCCAATTTCGGAAAGGATGCACAAAGACTGTTGACGGATTTCCTCCAGGAACTTAACTCGAGCCAAAGGGAGGCGGTGGCGCACACCGCCGGGCCGCTTCTGGTTCTGGCCGGTGCCGGCAGCGGCAAGACGCGGGTGCTGACCTACCGGATAGCCTACCTTATCCGTGAAGCCGGTGTGCGGCCGGAGAACATCCTGGCCATTACCTTCACCAACAAGGCCGCCAGGGAGATGCGCTCCCGGATTGAAGCGGTTTTGCCCGATGAAGCAATGGATCTCTGGGTGATGACCTTTCATTCGGCCTGCCTGAGGATCCTGAGGCGTGAGATCCACCATCTGGGTAGGGACAGCGGGTTTGTGGTCTACGACGAAGACGACAGGCGCGCGCTGGTAAGGCAGTGCCTGAAGGAGATAGAGCTTGACGAGAAGCGGTACCCTCCCGGCGGCATCATCGCCGCCATATCCTGGGCGAAAAACCGGCTCGTGGGGCCGGAGGAGTACGCACGGCAGGCAGATACACGTTACGAAGAAATTGCAGCGAAGGTTTATACCCTCTACCAGGACAAGCTCCATCACTTTAACGCCCTTGATTTCGACGACCTACTCGGGGAAGCGGTACGGCTCTTTACACAGTGCCCGTCGGTTCTTGAACGCTACCGGCGGCGTTTCCGGTACATCCTGGTGGACGAGTACCAGGATACCAACCACGTGCAGTACGTCTGGGTGAACCAGTTGGCGTCCGGGCACCGCAATCTGATGGTGGTGGGAGACCCCGACCAATCTATCTTCGGCTGGCGCGGCGCGGATATCAGTAATATCCTGAATTTCGAACGGGATTATCCGGAAGCGCGGGTTGTCAAGCTGGAACAGAATTATCGTTCCACGGCAAGCATCCTGTCGGTGGCCGGCAGCGTCATCAGCCATAACAACCTGCGCAAGGAAAAGACGCTTCACGCGGTCAGGGAGCAAGGGGCGCCGGCGGTGCTGTGCGTCGCTCCGGACGAGGTGGCGGAAGCCGGTTTGATCGCGGAAAACATCACGGCCATCCGAAGGGAGGAAGGCCGCTCGCACGGGGATTTCGCGGTGCTGTACCGCACTCACGCCCAGTCGCGGGTCATAGAAGAAGTTTTTCTGCTTTCGGGCATCCCCTACGTGATATTTGGAGGCCTGCGCTTTTATGAGCGCAAGGAGATTAAGGATATCCTGGCATACCTCAGGCTGATAGTCAATCCGGCTGACGCCGTGGGCCTGAGAAGGATCATCAACGTCCCCCCGCGCGGGATCGGCGACGCTTACCTCGGGCGGTTGCTGCAGCATGCCGCCGAAAACCGCCTTTCTCCCGTAGCCGCCCTTCTTGAGGCTGGAGCGGTTCAGGGGTTGCCCAAAAAGGTCCGGGAAGAGATGCGCCGGTTGGGTGAGCTTTTTGTCCGGTTGCGGGGAGAAGATGCCTGGGCGGTGACGCGAATCCTGGAAACGGTGCTTGCGGAAACGGGTTACGAGCGGCATCTTTTTGCCGAAAAAACGCCTGAGGCGCAGGCGCGGGTGGAAAATATCAGGGAGTTTCTTACGGTAACCCGTGAATTCGACCTTGAAGAGCGTGGCGGTCTTGCGGACTTTCTGGCCGAGGTCGCGCTTTTTACGGATGTGGACCGGTACGAACCCGGTGCGGACGCCGTGGCGCTGATGACCCTTCATACCGCCAAGGGCCTGGAGTTTCCGGCGGTTTTTATCACCGGACTGGAGGAGGGGCTTTTCCCGCATGCCAGGAGTATCGGAGATACGGCGGCGATGGAGGAGGAAAGGCGTCTTTGCTACGTGGGCATCACCCGCGCCAAGGAAAGGCTTTTCCTGACAAGATGCACGACGCGGCATCTCTACGGGAACACTTCCTGGAACCCGCCATCCCGCTTCTTGAGCGAGATGCCTGCAGGATTGCTGGAGGAGATGCGAATCGGAGAAACCGCTCCGTTCGAGGGTAAACGGCTGGATGAGTTCGAACTGGAGCCCGGCGACCGGGTGGCGCATAAGAAATGGGGCGTTGGCACGGTGATGGCGGTTGAGGGCAGAGGCGAGGACGCACGGGTGACGATTATGTTTCCCGGCTCAGGGATAAAAACCCTGCTTTTGTGTTACGCTCCTTTAGAAAGGCTGGCGGTAGAGTGACTAAGCACCTCATAGTGGTTATGGCGTTAACGGTGCTTGTTCACCTGATCAACACCTTGATTTACAGCGTGCGCCTCTCGGGGGTACGAACCGGGAGGCTGGCGACCGCTTACTCGCTTTTTAACATCATTTTTCTCATCGCCAGTTCGGCGAATATGATTCAGGCGCCGTTGTTATCCTCTCTCGTGGAAAGGGCGATAAACCGCGGTATCGCGGCGCTGCCGTCCCGGGCGCCGGCGGATGTTTTACTCGCATCACCGGTGTACAAGCAGGAGCTTCTGTCTTTGGACCACAGTATAAGGCTGGTAATTGTGGCGGCGACCCTTGGGACGATCCTCGGCGGGCTTCTGATCCCGGCTTTTGTCCAGGTTTTTTCCAGAGCGATCCTTCTTTTTGAAGAAATAGGTTCGGTTCCACGGTTAATTATTTTTTCCCTTTCACCACGGCGGTTTTACAGGGCTTTGAAGACGATGCGGCCGGCCGCGCCTCAAACATTGCGGAAGGTGATTGGGGAGCGGTCGGGGATACCGAAGGGGTTTCTGGTCCTTAACATTGTGGTGACAGGCGTTTACACCACGGGGGTGCTTTCCGCCCTTTACGCCGGCGCCCTTTTCCCGCACTACCGGGCGACCGCGACGCTTCTTTCCGGAATCGTCAACGGTGTGGCGGCGGTTCTTATGGCTACGGCCGTAGATCCAACGGCCGCGATGATCACCGACCAAGCCCTCAGGGGCAAACGGGAAGAAAAGGACGTGCGGCAGATGGCGACCTATCTGGCTGTGACTCGTTTTCTTGGAACGCTGCTGGCGCAGGTGATCTTTGTACCCGGGGCGATATTAATCAAGTTTGTGGCTCAGCTTATAGTGTAAGATTTCAGGAGGAGAAATGTTCGGGAAAGAAGAGGCGGAGCGCCGAATCGAAGAACTCCGCCGTGAGATAGAATATCATAACCACCGGTACTACGTGCTTGACGATCCGGTGATTTCAGACGCTGAGTTTGACCGTTTGATCGGCGAACTGGAGGCTTTGGAAAAAGCCTATCCGGAATTGGTAACCCCGAACTCGCCCACGCAGCGGGTCGGCGGCGTACCACGGGAGGGCTTTGCCACCGTACGGCACATCGCGCCGATGCTGAGCCTGGCCAACGCCTTCGGGGCGGAAGAACTCCGGGATTTCGACCGGCGCGTCCGGAGCGGGTTACCCGGTGAAAATACGGCCTATGTGGTGGAGCCGAAGATCGACGGGCTGGCGGTGTCGCTTACTTATCGTCTTGGTGAGTACGTTCAGGGAGCTACCCGCGGTGACGGAGAAACGGGTGAGGATATCACCCCCGGCTTGCGGACCATCCGGGCGTTGCCGCTTCGCTTGCTGAAGGACGCTTCTCCGGTCGTCGAGGTGCGCGGCGAGGCGTACATGCCCAAGGAGGCCTTCGTGCGCTTGAATGAGCTGCGGGAGGAAGCCGGCGAAACGCCTTTTGCCAACCCGAGGAACGCCGCGGCCGGAAGCCTGCGGCAGCTGGACCCCGGCGTTACCGCCCACCGCAAGCTCGACCTGTTCGTATACGGCATCGGGTACGCGGAAGGGCTGGAGATCAAGACCCACCATGAAGCGCTTGAATGGCTGGCGGCGCAGGGCTTCAAGGTGAACGCGCACCACAAGCTTTTTGGGAGCATTGAAGAAGTTGTTGAGTATTGCCTTTCCTGGCACGAGAAGCGGTTTGACCTTCCTTACGTAATCGACGGGATGGTCGTAAAGCTGGATTCGTTCGAGCAGCAGGAGCGGCTCGGCGCGACCATGAAGAGCCCGCGCTGGGCGGTGGCCTATAAATTCCCGCCCGAGGAGGCGGTTACGAAGATTAAAGAGATTATCGTCAGCGTCGGGAGGACGGGGGTCTTAACGCCTACAGCGATTTTCAACCCGGTGCGTCTCGCCGGGACTACCGTTGTCCGCGCGACGCTTCACAACGAGGACCTGATCCGGGAAAAGGATATCAGGGTAGGCGATTTTATCGTGGTGCACAAGGCCGGCGATGTCATCCCCGAGGTCGTGCGCTCCCTTCCGGAAAGGCGTGCGGGCGGGGAAGAGGTTTTTACGATGCCGCGCCGCTGTCCCGTCTGCGGCGCAGGAACCGTAAAAGAAGAAAAAGAAGTGGCCGTCCGGTGTCCGAACATCTCCTGCCCGGCACGCTTGAAAGAAAGCGTGCTCCACTTCGCCTCCCGGAACGCGATGGATATCCGGGGGCTTGGCCGGGCGCTGGTGGAGCAACTGGTGGAGAAGGGCTTGGTTAAAAGCATAAGTGATATTTATGCCATAGAACCCGGGGTTCTGGCAGGTCTGGAGCGAATGGGGAAGAAATCTGCCGCCAACCTGTTGAGCGAAATCGAATCAAGCAAAAAGAAGGATTTAAGCCGCCTGCTTTTCGCGCTTGGCATACGTCATGTGGGCGAGCGGGCGGGAAAGCTGCTGGCGGGTCATTTCGGCGACCTGGAGCGTTTGATGGCGGCTTCCGAGGAGGAACTCACCGACATTCGTGAGGTCGGGCCAAAGATGGCGGCAAGCGTCCGGTCCTTTTTCGCGGAGCGGCAGAACCTGGAGGTAATAGAGCGGCTTGCCGCGGTCGGGGTGAACACCCGAAGTCTTGAGGACCGTGCGGTATCCAGGCCGCTGGCGGGCAAGGTTTTCGTCCTTACCGGGACGTTTGAAGGTTTCACCAGAGATGAGGCCACCCAACGAATCGAGTCGTTAGGGGGCAGGGCGGCGTCGAGCGTGAGCCGCCGGACGGATTATGTTGCGGTAGGGAAGAGCCCCGGCTCGAAATACGATAAGGCGCGAGAACTTGGAGTCGCCATTTTAAACGAAGAAGAATTGAAGCGTTTGATTTTTCTTGAGGGCTAAGCCGAAGGCAGTCGCAAAATCAGTAACCGACTACCCTCCCCGGGCGGTCCGGCCGGCTTTAAAGAAGAAGCTTGTTATTTAAGGCACAAATTGATATAATTTGCATTGGTTTTTTAAGGAGGATGGTCAAATGATTACCCAAAAAGACGTCGAACATGTCGCCCTTCTGGCGCGGTTGGAACTTAACGACGAAGAAACGCGGACTTACACCGAACAACTCGCAAATATTCTTGAATACGCCTCCGTTTTGAACGAACTTGACACGGCCGACGTTCCACCGCTGGCGCACGTTTTGCCCCTCCAGAATGTTTTTCGTGAGGATAAAGCAGGCGAGCATCTTGAGGCGGAAACAGTCCTGGAGCATGCTCCATCAAGAGAAGACAGGTATTTCCGCGTGCCGCGCCTTGTGTAGTGATTTGACGCTAAGATCTGCGCAAGATGGCAAGAAAAATTAACCACAGAGACACAGAGTACACGGAGGGGGAAAGACGAAATATAGGTATTCATTTTTGTTATTTAGTCTTGTATTTTTATTCTCTGTGATCTCTGTGCCTCTGTGGTGAAATATTTTGGTTCCGGATGTCTGAGTTAGGAGGAACAGACTTGGACCTTTATTACATGCCGGCACACGAACTCGGCCGGTTATTGCGTGAAAGAAAAATCTCGGCGGTGGAGCTTGCGGACGCCGTTTACAGCCGTATCGACGCTGTGGACGCCAGGATCCGGGCCTACCTCCTCTTGATGCGGGAGGAAGCGGTGTCCAGGGCGCGGGCGGTTGACGGCGCTCTTGCCGCGGGCGAGGAATTACCGCCGCTTGCGGGTATCCCTGTCGCGGTAAAGGACAACCTGTGTATGCAGGGCGTCGAAACCACCTGCGCTTCCAGAATCCTCAAGGGGTTTGTTCCCCCATACAGCGCAACGGTGATCGAAAGCCTTGAGAAGCAGGGCGCGGTGTTCACCGGCAAGACCAACATGGATGAGTTCGCGATGGGCTCCTCAACGGAAAACTCAGGTTTCTTCCCCACCGCCAATCCCTGGGACCTTGAACGGGTTCCCGGGGGGTCAAGCGGCGGTTCGGCGGCGGCGGTGGCCGCAGGCGAGGCGATATTGGCCCTGGGTTCCGACACCGGCGGTTCCATCCGGCAGCCGGCAGCGTTCTGCGGCGTTGTGGGCCTCAAACCCACCTACGGCCTGGTGTCCCGCTACGGCCTTGTGGCTTTCGCCTCTTCACTGGATCAGATCGGCCCGTTCAGCCGGGATGTCCGGGACTGCGCGTTGCTGCTCAACGCCATCGCCGGGCACGACCCGAAGGATTCCACCTCGGTCCCGAGGGATGGGCCGGACTACACGGGCGCGCTCGTAACGGATATAAAGGGCTTCAGGGTGGGTGTGCCGCGGGAGTATACCGGTGAGGGCATTGCGCCGGAAGTTCGCGATGTTTTCAACCGGGCGATCGAGGTTTTAACCGGACTCGGTGCGACAGTGGAAGAAACATCCCTCCCGCACACCAAATACGCCCTGCCCACGTATTACCTCATAGCGCCCGCCGAGGCTTCTTCCAACCTGGCGCGTTACGACGGGGTGGAGTACGGCCTCCGCGTACCGGCGGAGGACGTGGTGGCGATGTATAAGAAAACCCGCAGCCAGGGTTTCGGCCCGGAGGTTAAACGCCGGATAATGCTCGGCACCTACGCCCTTTCCGCGGGTTATTACGACGCGTACTACCTGAAGGCGCTCAAGGTGCGCGCGCTTATCAAACGCGATTTTGACGCCGCTTTTGAGCGGTATGACATCTTGCTTTCGCCGACGACACCGACTCCGGCTTTCAAAATGGGGGAGAAGGTGGCCGATCCTCTGGCGATGTATCTTTCGGACATCTGTACCCTTGCCGTAAACCTGGCGGGTTTACCGGGACTATCCATACCGGGCGGTTTTGCCGGGCGCCTTCCGGTGGGCATCCAGTTAATCGGGCCGCCCTTCGGCGAGGAAAGGCTGCTGCGCGCGGCTTATGCCTTTGAACAGGAAACCGGCTTTATGGCGCATCGGCCCTCTCTGTAATAACGTCCGAGGTCCGACGTGCGACGTCCGACGTGCCGGCTAATATTGCATGAAATCTCGGTCTGTGCGACGTGCAACGTTTCGGCTGATACTGTATGGGATCTGGGTCTGTCGATGTTCAAAGATGGGCCAAGTAACGTTGAACCTTGAACGTTGAACCTTGAACGTTGAACGAAAAGAGGCGGCTGGAGGGGTTGAACGAATGAAGGGTTACGAAACGGTAATCGGGCTTGAGATTCACGCCGAATTGAAGACGGAAAGCAAAATATTCTGTTCCTCGAGCGCGGCCTTCGGCGGCGAACCCAACGCCCACATTTGTCCGGTATGCCTTGGTCTTCCCGGGGTGCTGCCGGTTTTGAATAAAAAAGTAGTGGAGTATGGTATCCGTGCCGCCCTGGCGCTTAATTGCGAAGTAGCGCGGTTCTGCAAATTCGACCGGAAGAATTACTACTACCCGGATCTTCCGAAAGCTTACCAGATATCGCAGTACGACCTGCCGCTGGCGCAGAACGGGCACCTTGAGATAGAAACCGAAAACGGTTCCAAGCGTATAGGAATAACCCGTATTCACATGGAGGAAGACGCCGGTAAGCTCGTTCACCAGGGGACGGTTTCAACAACCCCGTACTCCCTGGTCGATTACAACCGGACCGGCGTGCCGTTATTGGAAATAGTGTCCGAACCGGACATGCGCTCCCCGGAGGAGGCGAAGGCCTACGCCGAAAAACTGCGGAGCGTGATCCAGTTCACGGACATTTCGGACTGCAAGATGGAGGAAGGCTCACTGCGCGTTGATGCCAACGTTTCGGTCCGGCCGGCCGGAAGCCGGGAGTTCGGCACCAGGACCGAGATTAAGAACGTTAACTCCTTCCGCTCCCTGCAGCGGGCGCTTGCCTACGAGGTTGAGCGCCAGATCGCCGTTATAGAGGAAGGCGGGCGCGTGGTTCAGGAGACGCGCACCTGGGACGAGGCGAAAGGCGTGACGCTACCCCTGCGCAGCAAGGAGGAGGCGCATGATTACCGGTACTTCCCGGAACCCGATCTGCCTCCCCTGGTGATCACCAGGGAGTGGGTTGAACAGATAAACAGCGCCCTGCCCGAACTCCCCGACGCGAGGCGGCGGCGCTACATAAGCGAGTACGGTCTTCCGGCCTACGATGCCGGGGTTCTCACGAACACGCGGGAGATAGGGGATTACTTCGAGGATTGCCTGAAGACCTATCCCAACCCCAAAACCGTCGGCAACTGGGTGATGGGGGAACTGGCGCGGCTCTTAAACGCGACCAATAAAGAGATCAGCGCGTCACCGGTGAAACCGGCGCAACTGGCCATGCTGCTCAAGCTGATCGATGACGGTACCATCAGCGGAAAGATCGCCAAGACGATTTTCGAGGAGATGTTCAACAGCGGTAAAGACCCGCAGGTTATCGTGCAGGAGCAAGGTCTTGTCCAGATCACCGACGAGTCTGCGCTTAAAGCGGAGATAAGTAAGGTTATAGCAGCTAACCCCAAGGTCGTTGCAGACTACAGGCAGGGCAAAGACAAGGCGCTCGGCTTTCTGGTGGGCCAGGTGATGAAGGCCACTAGAGGGAAGGCCAATCCCGCGCTTGTCAACAGCCTCTTGAAAGAAGCCCTGGAGAAATAGAATACAGAAGACAGAATATAGAATACAGAATATAGAAGGTAGAATTTAGAAGACAGAATAAAGAAGACGGAAGCGAGAAGACGGAATAAAGAGATTAGAAGGGAGAATATAGAATTTAGAAGATAGAAGATAAAATACAGCATGTAGAAGAAGTCCCGGAGTCAGAACTTAGAACTTTGAACTCCCTGTATTCTATATTCTGACCATTTTAGCCACTCAGAAGAGGTTATTCTGAATTCTGTATTCTGACCCTATAGGGTTGACCGTTATAGAAGAAAGAGTGAGGTGTTTGTTTTGTTTGAGGGGAGAGACATCAGGATTGTCGATACCACGCTGCGGGATGGGGAACAGACCGCGGGGGTGGTTTTCGCCAACCGGGAAAAGATCCGCATCGCCAAATTTTTGGATGAACTCGGGGTCCACCAGATTGAAGCGGGCATCCCGGTCATGGGCGGGGACGAAGCCGAGTCAATTAAGGAAATCTGCAAGTCGGGATTGAAGGCCAGCATCATGGGATGGAACCGTCCGGTAATAAGGGACATCGAAGCGTCGCTTGCCTTGGGTGTGGACGCTGTGGCGATTTCCATTTCGACGTCGGATATCCACATCAAGCACAAACTGCAGACCTCCCGGGAGTGGGTGCTGGAGAAGATGACGGATGCCGTCGCCTTTGCCAAAAAGCAGGGGGTTTACGTTTCGACAAACGCGGAGGATGCCTCCCGCAGCGAGATGGATTTTCTTCTGACCTTCGCGCGGGCGGCTAAAGAAGCGGGCGCCGACAGGTTGCGATACTGCGACACCGTAGGAGTGCTGGATCCTTTTACGACTTACGAAAACATCAAACAGATCATTGGAGAGGTCGGTATCCCGGTAGAGATGCACACCCACAACGACTTCGGCATGGCCACCGCCAACGCGCTTGCGGGAGTGGCCGCTGGCGCGGACTGGATCGGGGTCACCGTGTGCGGGCTCGGTGAGAGAGCCGGGAACGCCGCACTGGAAGAAGTGGTCATGGCGCTGAAACACCTTTACGACGTGGACCTCGGCTTCAAGACCGAGATGTTCCGTGAGGTAGCGGAGTACGTATCGCGTGCCGCACACAGGGAACTCCCCTCCTGGAAGGCGATCGTTGGGATGAACATGTTTGCGCACGAGTCCGGTATCCATGCCGACGGCGCCCTTAAGAACCCAAAGACCTACGAAGCCTTCCGGCCGGAAGAGGTCGGCCTGACCCGCCAGATCATGATCGGAAAACACTCCGGCTCTGCGGCGATCAGGGCCAAGTTTGCGGAGTACGGGATAACACTCAGCAAGCACCAGGCTGAGGAGTTGCTGCCCGAGATTCGCCGGGCGGCGGTGGATTACAAGCGCGTGCTTTTCGACAAGGAGCTTGTAAGCATCTATGAGGATTTCTTCGGAAAGAGGGGATAAGGTTTTGGGACAGACCATTATCGAAAAAATACTTTCCCGGGCCAGCGGCAAGTCCTGCCGGGCGGGCGAGATTGTGGTGGCCAAGGTCGACTGCGCAATGGCCCAGGACGGCACCGCTCCCCTTGCCATCCAGGCGTTTGAGCGGATGGGCGGGACCGGGCTTTTCGACCCGGACCGGGTGAACCTGGTTATCGACCACAGCGCGCCCAGTCCGACGGAAGGCATCTCCAACCTCCACAAGCTGATGCGCGATTTCGCCCGGGAAAAGGGCGCGAAACTGTACGATATCGGTTGCGGTGTGTGCCACCAGGTGATGGTGGAAAGCGGCCGTGTGGGTCCCGGCTGCGTGGTTGTGGGAGCGGATTCCCACACATGCACCTACGGGGCGCTCAACGCCTTTTCCACCGGTGTTGGTTCGACCGACATGGCGGCGGCGCTCATTTCGGGACACATGTGGTTCAAGGTTCCCGAAACCATTAAAATCGTCTGCCGCGGCACCCTTCCGAAGGGGGTTTACGCCAAGGACCTTATCCTTTACCTTATCGGTGCGCTGACCGCGGACGGCGCTACTTACAAGTCCGTTGAATTTACCGGCGAGGCTTTCGCTGAGCTTTCAATGGAAGGCCGTTTTACCGTGGCCAACATGGCGGTGGAGATGGGAGCGAAGGCGGGTCTGATGGAGGCCGACGCCAAGACCTTCGCCTGGCTCGAGGCGTGCGGCGGCAAAGATTTTACACCGGTTGCGGGCGATCCTGACGCCTCCTATATTACCGTCAAGGAATATGATGTCTCCACGATGGAACCTCAGGTGGCCAGGCCTCACCGCGTGGACAACGTGGCGCCGCTGACCGCCGTTGCGGGGCTGAAGATCGACCAGGCCTTTATCGGCACCTGCACCAACGGGAGGTTGGAGGACCTTCGCACGGCTGCGGCCGTTCTTGACGGGAAAAGCGTACACCCGCACGTGCGCCTGATCGTTGCACCCGCCTCAAGGCGTGTTTACCTCGAAGCGATGAAGGACGGTACCCTGGCAAGATTTGCGGAAGCTGGAGCGGCGGTGGTGACGCCCGGTTGCGGTCCCTGCGTGGGGACGCACAACGGCGTTCCGGCCAACGGCGAGGTGGTTGTTTCCACGGCCAACCGCAACTTTAAAGGCCGCATGGGGAACAGCAACGCGGAGATCTACCTTGCTTCGCCCGCGGCGGTGGCCGCTGCGGCGGTGGCGGGGGAGATTACAGATCCGCGCGAATTCCTGAGTTAGCATGGCATGAACCCGCAAGCCGTCATCGGCTGTGGATATCCTCTGAATATAAAACGGCGGTTGGAGCCAAGAGGTCGGACTTTGGAAAATTACTTTGACGATAATTCCGACTTTCCCGGTTCCTCAACGCAGAACGCAGAACGCAGAACGCAGAACGCAGAACCTTAAACGCAGGGGGGAACTCAATGGAACTGAAAGGACGAGCGCATAATTTCGGTGACGACGTGAACACCGATTATATCATATCCGGCAAGTACAAGTTCAAGACGCTCGATATGGACGAACTGGCCCACCACGTGATGGAGGACCTTGACCCGGATTTCTACAGTAAGATCCGGCCCGGGGACTTTATCGTGGCGGGCACCAACTTCGGGTGCGGCTCCTCGCGGGAACAGGCGCCCCTGGCCATCAAGCACGCCCGTATTGGCGCCGTGCTGGCAAAGTCCTTCGCCCGGATTTTTTTCCGCAACGCTATTAACACAGGCCTTCCGGTGGTGGAATGCGACACCGACCGGATTAAACCCGGCGACGACCTTGTGGTCGACCTGGCCGCAGGAACCATCGAAAACCGCACCAGAAAAACCTCGATTCCGGTCAAGCCCCTGCCGCCGGTGATGCTGAAAATCCTTGCCGACGGCGGCCTGGTGGCGCACTTTAAAAAATACGGTGGCTTCAATTTTTAAGTTCTTGACCCAGGAGGATTGACATGCATAGAATAACTCTCATACCCGGCGACGGGACCGGGCCGGACATCACAACCGCCGCGCGGCGGGTGATCGAGGCCTCCGGGGCCGAGATAGAATGGGAAGTGGTCGAGGCCGGTGAAAAGGTGATCGACGAGTACGGCACCCCGTTACCGGCGCACGTGCTTGATTCCATTAGAAAGAACAAAGTCGCCCTGAAGGGGCCGCTGACCACGCCGGTGGGCAAGGGATTCCGCAGCGTCAACGTGGCGCTCAGGCAGGAGCTTGACCTTTACGCATGCCTGCGGCCGGCGAAGAGCCTCCCCGGTATCAAGACGCGCTATGAAAACGTGGATCTGATCATCGTACGGGAGAACACCGAAGACCTGTACGCCGGGATCGAACACAAGGTCGGCAAAAACGCGGCGGAAAGCATCAAGATCATAACCCGCGAGGCTTCCGAGCGGATCGTGCGCTTCGCCTTCGAGCTTGCCCGGCGCGAAGGTAGGAAGAAAGTCACCGCCGTGCACAAGGCCAATATCATGAAGTACACGGACGGCCTTTTCCTCGAGTGCGCGCGGGATGTTGCTGCCGGCTATCCGGATATCGACTTCGAGGATATGATCGTGGACGCGATGTGCATGAAACTGGTGCAAGCGCCGGAAAACTACGACGTCCTGGTCCTGCCGAACCTGTACGGCGACATCGTTTCCGATCTTGCGGCGGGACTGGTGGGCGGGCTGGGCGTAGCCCCCGGCGCCAACATCGGGGAGGAGACCGCGGTATTCGAACCGGTGCACGGCAGCGCCCCCAAATACACCGGGATGGACAAGGTCAACCCCCTGGCTACCATTCTTTCAGGGGTTATGATGCTCAAACACCTCGGCGAGTTCGCGGCCGCGGAGCGGGTAATGCGCGGCGTGACCGCCGTATTGGAAGAAGGAAAGACCGTAACCTACGACCTCGGCGGCGCCGCCAAAACAAGCGAAATGGCCGGCGCTATAATAGAGAAGATGCGGTAAAAACCTGCTACCGCAAGTGAGGAAACTCCACGTTATTTTAGAAACCAGGCAACGGTTTTTTCTAAACCTTCCTGCAATGAGACAGACGGCTCATAACCGAGTTTTTGTCGGGCGAGAGAGATATCGGCGAGAGAGTCGCGGATGTCGCCGGGGCGGGGTTCCTGATACACAGGAGTTACGTCGCTTTTTATAATCTGCTTCAAGACAGTCAGGAGTTCATTAATTGTAATCTGACTGCCGCATCCCACGTTATAGACTTCACCCGGGGCATAGGGCGCCGAGCACGCCAGAAGGTTTGCTGCTACGATGTTCGAAACATAGACAAAATCCCGTGACTGGTCTCCATCGCCGTAAATCACGGGGCTTTTCCCTTGCAGAAGCGCTGAAATGAAAAGCGGCACCACGGCGGCGTACATGGAATTGGGATCCTGCCGGGGCCCGAATACGTTAAAATACCGCAGCGCTACTGTTTGCAGCCCGTAAATCCGGTGGAAAATCCGGCAGTAAAGCTCTCCCGTATACTTGGTAACGGCGTATGGAGATAACGGATCGGCGGGTAAGTCCTCGCTTTTGCGAAGCGAGGGGATGTTGCCGTATACCGATGACGAAGAGGCGTAAATGAAGCGTTTGACTTTATTCTCGCAAGCGGCCCGGAGTAAATTCAACGTTCCGGTTATATTAACCTCATTTGTTAACAGAGGGTCTTGAATCGACCTGTCGACCGATGCCAGCGCGGCCTGGTGCAGGATATAATCAACGCCCTTAACCGACCGGGCAACGTCTGCGGTATTGGTTATGTCACCTTCAACAAGTTCGATTTCCCCTGCGAGATGCGCCAGGTTTTCTTTTTTCCCGGTCGAGAGGTTGTCCAGCACGCGAACCTGCTCTCCCTTTCGGACCAACTCCTCAACTATGTGCGACCCGATAAAGCCGGCGCCTCCGGTTACAAGGTAAGTAGCCATGTTGTTTCCCTTCTTTGGTGTCTATTCGATAAATTCAAGTTTATATTCTGCGCTATATTCCTGAAAAAAACTTTTCAGAATTCCCACGCGAAATCCTTTACCTTGGCGGTTGCAACAATCGTTTTTCGCATGATGTCGCAAATCCTCTCCAGACCCTCCGGGGTTTTTGCTTCGCAGCGGGCTACCAGCACCGGCTGGGTGTTCGAAGCGCGCACCAGTCCCCAGCCTTCATCGAACAGCACCCGCGCACCGTCAATATCTACAACTTCGTTGGTCTGTCGAAAGTGATCTGCCAGTTGCATTACAGCCGGGAACTTTCTATCATCGGGGCATGGTATCCTTGTTTCCGCAGTCGAATAATATCGGGGAACATCAGCGAACAGTTCCGACAGCGGAAGGCCGGTGTGCGAAAGGATACGGAGGAGCCTGCCGGTGGCGTAAAAAGCGTCGTCGAACCCGTAATACTCATCGGCGAAAAACATGTGCCCGGACATCTCGCCCGTAAAAAGCGCCCCAATCTCCCTCATCTTGGCCTTTATAAGCGAATGGCCGGTTTTATAAAAGAAGGGCCTTCCCCCCAGGCGGATTATTTCGTCCACCAGAGCCTGGGAGCACTTGACCTCCACAATGCAAGGCGTCCCCGGGTTGCGCGGCAGGATCTCACGCCAGAACAGGATCATCAACCTGTCGCCCCAGATTATGTTACCTTTTTCGTCGACAACGCCAAGCCGGTCCGCATCCCCGTCGTAGCCGACGCCAAAATCGCAGCTCTCCTTAAGAACGGTGCGCCGGAGTTCCTGAAGGTTGGCGGTCTTAACCGGATCCGGCTGGTGGTTGGGGAAGGTCCCGTCCGAGACGCAGAAAAGGGGAACTGTCTCGCATCCCCAGCTCTGTAATATCTCCTCCGCGAACAACGCCCCCGTGCCGTTACCGCAGTCAACCGCGACTTTCAGCCGCCGCGGGCCGAGGCGGATCTTTTCCTTGAGCATCGCGAGGTACGACGGCGAAGCATTTACGCGCCTTGCGGTTCCGGTCCCGGTGGAAAAAGCGCCGGCCGCCATTATTTCTTTTAACTGGAGGATTTCCTCGCCATGTATGGTTGCTCCTCCGAGAGCAATCTTAAAACCGTTTTCTTCCGGGGGGTTGTGGCTGCCGGTAATCATCACCCCGCCTCCGGCGCCGTAATGTTCGCAGGCAAAATACAGAACCGGCGTCGCCGCCTCACCAATATCACAAACTTCACACCCGGTACTGACCAGACCGTCTACAAGCGCGTCGCGGAGTCGCGGAGAGCTTAAGCGGTTGTCCCGGCCCACGACGACCTGGCGGTTTCCTTTCTGGATAACTGATGTTCCCACGGCTTTCCCGAGCGCGGTTACCACTTCGGCAGTCAGGTCCCGGTCGGCGACTCCCCTGATGTCGTATGCCCGGAAGATGTGCGGGTTAAACAGCATCGTCATGCCCGGCTTCCTTTAACGCCGCGACCAGCCTTTTAATCTCCTGGGCGCGGTCCTTCGGGCAGACCAGCAAACGTCCGTTTTCCTCCACAATAACGAGGTCGCGGATACCCAGAGCGGCAACCACGTGCTTTGAGGCCCGTACCACGCATCCCGAACTTTCCACCAGCACCCCGTTTCCTTCGATAACGTTTCCCTGCCCGTCCTGGCTGCCGCCGTAACGGGCCCAGGCCGGCCAAGTGCCGACGTCATCCCAGCCGAAGTCGGCCGGCAGAACCAGTACGTTTTTTGCCCGTTCCATAACGCCGTAATCAATGGAAATGCGGGGGAGGGAGGGATAAACAGTCTCCATCACACTTGACTCTTGCTCCGAGCCCAGGGCGCCGCCGATACGGTCCAATCCTTCGATAAGTTCCGGCAGTAATTCCGTGAATAATTTTAAGATTACATCAATCCGCCAGATAAACATGCCGCTGTTCCAGAAGTATTTGTCGCTGCTAAGGAATCGTCGCGCTTTCGGCTCGTCCGGTTTTTCTATAAAACGCATCACTTTGTAAACGGCAAGGCTTCCGATGGTCCGTAAGGACTCCCCTCGCTGGATGTAGCCGTATCCGGTTTCCGGCCGTGTGGGTGTGATGCCGAGCGTCACCAGCCAGTCGCCGGACCGGGCGGTGTCAACGGCGGTTTCCAGCACGCGGCAAAATTTCACCGGGTCGGCGATATAGTGGTCAGCCGGCAGGACCGCCATGACCCCCTGCGGATTTCGCCGCTGAAGGTGAATCGCTGCCAACCCGACAGCAGCCGCCGTATCGCGCCCGCAGGGTTCCTCTATAATATTTTCGGCGGGCATCTGCGGCAGTTGTTCCCGGGCGAGGTCGCCGAATCCGCGCCCGGTGACGATTAAAATATCCTGGAGCTTGACAAACCCGGCGAGCCGGTCCACCGTCTGCTGGAGCATGGTTCTGTCCCCGATCAGCTTCAAAAACTGCTTCGGTTGTTCCTTAGAACTGAGAGGCCAGAACCGCTCTCCGCCCCCGCCGGCGAGGATAACGGCAAAAACAGAACCGGCCACGCTTTTCCCTCCTATGAGTTAAAGAACCGCCAACATCTCAATATTTCAAAGAAGCATAGGCTATAGAAAGGTTCTCTCGATTTCTGATTAAGTGCAGCGCCGCCACATCTCTTCGAAAAGGTGACGCTTTGCCGTTTTAAAGGACCGGGTTTTACCCTTCTTTAGTGATATCTCCAGTTGTCCTGCCACGGGCCGGAGCAGGGCCAGTATCTCTTCCCGGGACGCCGCGATCCCGGCCGGCAGCGTCTTCGTGGCGCCAACCGCCGAAAGCAGGCTTTCCACCACCTGCTGCCACTCGCCCCGGCGGGACATTTCGAAGCTGAGAATGATGCCGGAGTCCCGGTCAATCCACAGCGTGACGACCGGGTAGTAGGGCCGTTCGTCTTTTCCCTTCTCCCGGACCGCCTCGGGCGAATAGAAGAAGCCGGTCTCCCAGGTGGTTTTCACCCGTCGGCAGCTTTTTCTTATCTCAGCGCCTCCGTCTGTCAAGGTGATGCAGGGGAGTTTTATATCCGGGGGGGGCGGCAGCAGTTCCCACCGGGTCTCCCACCTCTTCCCCGTTCTGCTTCTGACCGGCACGTAATCGTCGCCGGGAGGTTCCGAGCGGGAAGAATCTTCCTGTAACTCCTGCAGGATAGCGAGCACCTGCTCCAGCATTACGGTGAAGAACCGCACCTCTTCACCGGTGAGAAACCAGGGGAAATACCCCGGGGTGAGACTTCTGAAGATGGGCCAGGCGTTCCTTCCGCGGAAGGCGAGGCCGGCTTTCTTGATAACTGCCCGATCCTGAGGGCGCGTTTCGTCGCGGCTGCCGAAGATGAGAGAGAGCGCCCGCTGGTCAACCGACAGGTCAAAATCACCGGGATCGTCGGCCTCCAAAATATTGAAAAAAGAAACAAGCCCTTCCGCACCGGGATAAACGATCAGCCCCTGTGCTTCCCCCAGGGTGCCGATTACAGAGCAGTAGCCGGTCTCCCCCGTTTCCGGGTCCCGGACGCCGATAAGATCGGTATCGCTCATCCACTCCCAGGGTGCGGCTTCCCGGTATTGCCGGGCCAGTTCGTAAAGGGTTTTCCATTGGGAAAGCGTAGGTTCAGAAGTCATCTTAGCTCTCCTCCTAGTCGGGGTAGCGGTTCAGGACATACCGGATGAAGTTCGAGCCGATAAATCCCGCCCCGCTAGAGCGCATCGTTTAAGCTCCTTGTAGCTTTTTGCCTCTGCGTTAAGCTTTTTTGTCCGCTTGACTCTCCCCAGCCACCTGTTCTTTTGGTTTATCCAGCGGGTTAAGGACCTTGAGCTCCCCAAAGTATCTTCGCGGGATTCCCGTATCCGCCGTAAGAAACAGGTTTGCCCGGCGCAGGGCGTGGGCGCTGATCAGGAAGTCCGGCAGAATATGGCGTGGAAACCCCTGGATCTTGCCGCATTGGGGGCAACGCACGTTCATTTCTTTGCCGCAGGCAGAGCAATAATAGAGCGAACCGCTTTGCCGGCGATTTTGGAGGTAGTGGGCAAAGGCCTCCGCTGCCGAAGACCAGACCTCCGGCGGTAGTTCCCAGTCAACCGCGATACGGTTATCTTTAAGGAACGAGTTGAGTTTCTTTTCGCTAATTAATACCCGTAGCTCCGACCAAACTGCCGGACAAATTATTAAGCGCCCTTGCCGGTCGTATTCTATCAGCGCCTCCGCAACCAGTTGCGCCTGTTCCTGCGGTTTTCCCCGGAGAAGGACGATCAGCAGATTGGTATCAACAGCCGTCTGCATAGGGGCTATTCTTCCGCTGCATCAGCCGCACGGCCCCGTAGTTCCCGGAAAAAAACCACGGGATCGTCCATGCCTTCTAATTCCTCGGCGCAATAACCTATATATCGCCTGACGGGAAGGGGCGGTTTGTGAGGTAAGAGCTGAAATCCATTCTCTGTTGCTAGTAACTCCAACTCCCGGCACTCGGTGTCGGCACCCAGCATCTTGCGCACTTCGAGGGGAATAGTAGCCTGACCTTTGGGATTTAGCTTCAAAATCCACCTTGCGCTGGTTGCTTTGGTAAGCCCCCGTTTTCTTGGCGTTTTCTTCACCCTTGTATTCCTCATTGTTCACACCTTCATTTTCCGTACAACTTTAAGGACGTACTTATCGGTACACTTTATTAGTACCATTTTAGCTTCCACATCCTTTGGCGTCAACGGGCGGGAGAGATTCCAACTTAATTGCCGATCACCTGCAGCGGCGCTGCATTTCCCTCAAGAGAAAACGCTTTGCCGTATTAAAAGCTTTTATTATCAGCAGATATATCTTTGTCCGTTGACTCTAAACCTGGCTTAGCATTTTCTGAAGTAAGCTATTGTCCGGCTTAGCCCTTCCCGGATCGGAATCCCGGGTTCCCAGCCCAGCAGCGCCCGCGCCTTTGTAATATCCGGACAGCGCCGTAAAGGGTCGTCCAGAGGCAGTTCTCGGAATTCTGCTTTAAATTCACGGCCGCAAAGTTCGGCGGTCACTTCCGCAAAATTGATTATTGTTCTTTCTTCAGGGTTGCCGATATTCACCGCTTCACCTTTGGCATGCGGCGCAGCAAGCAGACGAAGCAACCCGTCGATTTCGTCCGTAACGTACACGAAGCTGCGCGTCTGTTGCCCGTCACCGTAAATGGTCAACGGTTCACCCTTTAAGGCTTGAGTAATAAAATTGGACACCACCCTGCCGTCGTGAGGGCGCATCCGCGGCCCGTAAGTGTTGTGGCAACACACGCCGTTACCGGCTACGAAATTCTCGGCTTCTGGAATGGAAAAGTCGTATACGTAAGGGGTAAGGACAGTAGGCCGTATATCAAGCACTTTTGCCCATACAAGATCGCCCGTACGCCTCGCGTTGAGGTTCTGTTTTACACCCCGATCCCAACTCAGGATATCGAACGTGTCGAGGGAGCAGACGGTAACCCGATGGAACGGGAAGCGGCGCTCCCCATAGCGCTTCCGAAACGTGGTCTCATAACATCCCCAGGAACTCACTATGCCAAAACGTAAAAGCAGGTAAAGTAAGTCTACAGCTAAGGCCTCGCTCGTGGTATCAAAAACCAGTTCGTTACCAACCTTCTTGCCGCTGTGTGTGCCATCACCACAGCGGAACCCTTCCAGAAAGTACTTAACCCGACTTAGAGGAAGTTGCATGATCCACGAAGGAACCCGTTGCTCCCTGAGGCCGAGTACCCGGGTAAAAAGGTGGTGCAGTGACTTAGAATGGACGTATAGTTGTGGTCCCCTACCTTTTCCTGGAGGGACAAGACCAGGGTGAACCCTAAAGTGGTCTTCCAATATTGCCTTAGCCCGGTCCAAGTACTCCTGGTCAGAGGAGAGCGAAAGAAAATGCGCACCCCGGCTACTATGTTCGGCCCCCTCAGCTAGAAAGAGTCCCATAAACCAAAGAAGATTATTAGTTATCTTTATGCAGTTGGGTAGCCACAGATTGCTTCCTCCGTAAGGCGCGATTTCGGCATCCTCAGGTGCCTCTATCCCGAGACGCCACAACACGTAAAGTGGCAGGCAGCCTTGTTTCATCCACTTCCGTGTGGCGCACACTATGGTGTTGTGGAAGTTCTTCGTTCGCTTAAAGTGAACACTGTTTCCCAAAACGCGATGAATCTTATCTCGTCTTCGGGTCACAAGCTCGGGGAACGAAGGGTGACGTACCGCCCAGCCCCAAAGTTCGTTCGGGTCTTGTGTATTTCGGGCGAACTCTTGCGCCATGAGAATATGGGTTCGATCACGTTCTAGCACGGGTAGCTTACCAGGGATGGCCACATAGTCTCCCACCCGGATTTCCCGTACGGGTTTGGGCACAGGGTAACCTTCGGTGTTCGGAACGAATACGCTGTGGTCGCCTGTCACCTTAACCCGACGTCCGTAACGCAGGTGAAGCTCGTAAGCGTCTCGACAGGGGTGGCACCTGATGAGCGTACTGGCTGGGCGAAGTTCCATGCGCAACGTTACTGGATTGAAGGCAGGTACGAATACCCTGCGGGTTTCGGGAGCCATGCGAACCTGCTCGGCGTAGATACCGACACGGTCCACGTGCATTTCCTCATCATTGAAAAGTACAACATACTGATCGGCAAGGATACTGTTAAAGATGCGCGCTATGCGTACGTCCAACTTGTAGCGGCGGTGATACTCCATTGTCAGTGCTTCCGCGAAGCGCTTACTTTCGTCGTAACACGCCCGCGGTCCGGTGGGGTTTACGTTTCCCCAGTAAGTCTCCTCCTGGGGGTGAACGAGCGGGTCGCCGTACACCTCAGAGGTGCTGGCCAGCAAGAAGACAGCGTTGGATGCCCGCACCAGGTCCAGGAGATTTTTTGTTCCCAGGCTGTTAACCAGCATCGTTTCGATACCTAAACGATGGTAGTCAACAGGGCTTGCCGGGCTGGCGAGGTGGGCAACGAAATCAAAGGGACCTTTTACCGGAAGCTCTCCAACTACGTCGTGCCGGATGAAATAGAAATTCGGATTTTTCCGGGCTTCAGCCAGGTTATCAAGGTTGCCGGTGCTTAAATTGTCAACGCCCGTGACCCGGCCGCCCACAGACAATAACGCATCCACCATGTGGCTTCCGAGAAAACCGGCCGCTCCGCTGATTAAGATATGCTTGTCCCGAAAACAGGCCGGGTCAAATTCCCACGCCGCGATAGACAAAGTCCAAGCCCTCCAGATAAGTCTTATTCAATGCGTTTCTGCCGTCAATGATTACCGGGGTGCGCATAAGCGTTCGGATTCTCGGCCAATCGCAATCAAGGAATTCACGCCATTCCGTAACAAGGATGAGGGCATCCGCCCCGTCGGAAACCTCGTTGACGCTTGCGCAGAGGTTCACCGGCGGTTCGGGGCACATTATCCTGTAACGATCCATGGCAACGGGGTCGTACGCCCGGACCACGGCCCCGATTTCGCTCAGTTTCCGGATAATATCTATCGAAGGAGCGCTGCGCAGGTCGTCGGTGTTTGGCTTAAACGAAAGCCCCAGAATACCGACCGTCTTGCCCCGGATTGTTTTGAGCACGTCCTGGAGTTTTTTGACCACGACCAGTCGTTGAAGCTGGTTTACATCCAGGGTTGCCTTGAGCAACCGGGCGTTGTAACCGTAGACCTCGCCTTCACGCACCAGCGCCGTCAGGTCCTTTGGAAAACAACTGCCGCCCCACCCGATACCGGCGTTCAGGAAGGCCTGTCCGATGCGCCGGTCCAGGCCGATACCCGCGGCGACGTCAGCAACGTTGGCGCCTACCAGGTCACAGATGTTGGCGATTTCGTTAATGAAGCTTATTTTAGTGGCCAGGAAAGCGTTTGCGGCGTATTTAATCAGCTCCGCGGTCACCGGGTCCACCTTCAACAGAGGCACCTTATCGAGCCCTCCCGGTCGGGGGAATTCCGGCGGGGGCGCAAAGGTTTGCTCAAGTATCGGCCGGTAAAGCTCCGTCAGGGTATCCACGGCGCGAGTATCCTCCGCGCCGATCACCACCCGGTCAGGATAGATGGTGTCCTGGATCGCCGATCCTTCACGCAGAAACTCTGGGTTGCTGGCCACGGCGTAATCGACCTGCCCGGCCATCCCCCGTTCTTGAAGACTCTGTCCTATGAAGGAATCAACCCAGCCGTTGGAGCCCGCCGGCACCGTACTTTTATTCACTATCACGCGGAAACGGCCTTTTTCAAGATGTAGGCCTATATCGAGGGCTGCTTTGCTGACGAAGCGCATGTCTACAGTTTGCCCATCTTCCGTGAGGGGGGTTCCCACAGCGATAAAAATCACGTCCGCCGATCCCAGGGCGCTTTTTAAATCGAGGGTAAAGCTCAACCGCCCGGCACTCAACTGTTCTTCAGTGAATTCGGCCAGACCGGGTTCGAAAAAAGGAACCCTGCCCTTCCGTAACTGGTCAACCAGTGTCTCATTTACGTCAAACCCGGTAACATTATGGCCCAAAAAAGCCATAACCGTTCCGGTTGTGAGACCAACCCATCCCAGACCCACAATGGCTACATTCATGTCTTATCCCCGCTGTTCGTCGTTAATTCGTTCGGCTGCGACTTGTTCCAAAACCTTATCGTACAACGGTACAATGGCTGCGGCGTCAAAGTCCTTTGCCCTTTCGCGGGCTTTTCGGCCTAAAGCCGCCCGTTGTTCCGGGGAGCCTGCAAGGCTGAGAATTGCCCGGCTCAGCGCCCCCTTATCGCCCACAGGTACCATTATACCAGCGCCGGATGATCCGACAATATCCTTACCGCCGTCGGTGGCGGTGGTAATTACGGGCAAACCTGCCGCTAAAGCCTCGGCCAGTACGATGCCGAAGGGTTCCCACGCCGAAGCGAGCACAAAAACATCAGACTCATCCAGCCAGGCGTAAGGGTTGGCGGCAACCCCGGGCAGGAAGACGCGCCCTTCGATGCCTAACCGGGCGCTTAAGGACTCAAGGCGGTTCCTTTCCGGGCCTTCTCCCAGGATGACGAGTTCCAGGTCTTGGGCGGAAGAGCTGCAGGCTTCCGCGAAGGCGACCAGCAAATCGTGGTGGGCCTTTTGCGGGGCCAGGCGTCCGACCGAAATCAACCGCAGCCGCCCCGGAGTTTTATTCTTCAAATCAGCCGGCTTCTCCTCCTTCGCTTTGTCGATAACTGTCAGATCTATTGCATTAGGGATGATGGTAATACTTGGGGAAGGCACTCTAAGGACCTTCGTTATTTTTCCCGCCACTCCCTGTGATATGGCAATGTAATGAGCCACCTGCGGGGGTATGTGCCGTTTAACCAGGAAAGACCGTAGCCTGCCCAGCCACCGGCTGGCAAAATCCTCTTCCAGATCCGACTGAACCGACCATACAAATTTCGGACGGCGTTTCAGCCCGCGAAGCGCCAGGGCGCACAAAAGGCTGGGCAGCCAGAGAAAGGTTAGAACCGCATCGAAGTCATTCCGGCGGAGAAAGTAACGGATCGCACCGACCAGCCGCAGCGACCAAACAAGCTTTCCCAACGGACTTGCGGGCAAGCGTTCGGAAAGGGCATGCAGCCTTACGTCGTCCGGCAGGTCTTTACAAAACAACCCCTGCCTTTCCAGGACGAGTACGGAGATTTCCCAGCGGGAACGGTCAAGATACCGCGCCACATGAAGCAACTGCCGCTCGGCCCCGCCGACGGCGAGATTCGTGTTTAGAAGAAGCAGGCGTTTACAAGACAATAGAATTCTCCAATCCTGATTCGCAACTTGGCGTCTAAATGTATGATTCTCAAAGTAGCTTACAAGAATCCGGCGAGAAACCGGAACATAATGTTTACCCCGATTTCCGGTATAAGTTTAACAAGGCTTCTCCCAAATGCTCGATTGAAAAACTGTTTTCGGCGAACGAACGCGCGTTGCGGCCGAGGGTCAGTCTTTCTCTTTCGGGCATCCGGTACAGATGGAGGATGGCGTCGGCCAGTGCTCGGGCATCGCCGGGCGGTGTGACAACACCGCAATCGGCCCGTTCTACGACCGTCCGCTGGTCGTTCACCGAGGTGACAATCACAGGCCTTCCGGTGGCCAGGTATGCCGAAAGCTTGAAGGGGTACTGGGTTTCCGTAGCCTTGTGCGCGATTCTCGGCGAGAGTAAGACATGGCAGTGATTCATGTAAGACGGGGTTTCTTCGCGCGACAAAGGTCCGGTAAAGGTTGCGTTCTGTAAACTGAGTGAGGCGTAACGTTCACTCGGAAAACCCATGAGCAGGAAACGGATGTCCGGATACGGCTCCAGCAAGCGGCAGGCTTCATAGACCGTCTCCAGTCCCTGCCAGAACAGGTCGTTCCCACAGTAGCCTACAATGAAAGGCGGGGAAGGCGGGGGATCGCCGCTGTAAAAGAGGTTCAGGTCGACCGGTCCCCACAGCACCCGGATTTTTGCCGGATTGACGCGGAACAGCCTGCGTATCAGTTCGCGCTGGGTGTAGCTCATAGCTATAACGGCATCGGCCCGTCTGGCGCCCCAAAAATCAATGAATCCTAAAACCAGGCGCTTCAAAAACTGAAGTTCCCGCTGTTCAAAGTAAGATAAGCCGTGCATCTCAAAAACAATCCTGACCGAAGGATGACGGCGCTTGTAAAGGATGGCCGGCAAGACGGCTACCGTGGTTACCGCGTGAATAACATCCGGTTTGACCTCGTCTAATCGCCGGAGCGCCGTTTTGGTAAATCCCAAGAACCCTGACGGCGTACTACTCTTCCGGTCGTGTTGCTTGTCCTTCTTAATGGAGCAAGCGTTCCAGGTATTGGTCTTACAATCTTGGGCGATGATTTCGAGGTAAAGGTTATGTTCAACGGCCTCGATGTTTAAACGAACTCGGGTGGGCGTAGCTCGCGGAGACGCAAGCTCCGCAGGGTATATAACGGCTGCCTTCAATTTTTCCTGCCGCGGTAATGTTGCCCGCTTCAAATCAAGGGTAAGCGATCTCATCAAAATGATACCTCCGGGCCGCTGCGAAGCTTCATACCGCCCGTACCAAAGCCAGGACGTTCCAGGTGGTTTCGTCCGGGTCGCGCTCGAACTCCGGAAACGCTCCCAAACGTACGGGGGCGAACCCCGAACACTCTAAAAACAGGTTTAGTTCCAGCGGGAAGAAATAGCGCATGGAATGGCTCTCGGTGGTTTCGGCCGCAACGCGGTTTTCTTCGAGCCGCCATAGGTGGAAATACACCTTACAAATGTGCCGGCCGGTATCCAGTTCTCCGGAGGAAACACGCAAAATCTTTCCCTTATGCGTCGGGATGACTTTGATCCGCTGCGAGGGCCGCTGGTGGAGTACCGCCGGGCCGTACCAGACGTCAAATAGAAAAAGCCCTCCCGGACGCAAGTGCCTGCGGACTGTATGGAGAGCGGAGAGCACGTCGCGGTTTTCCAGCTGATAGCCCAGGACGGCGAACATCATTATGGCCGCGTCAAAGTGACGGTTAAGTTCAAGGTTCCGGACATCTCCCTGGTGCAGGGTTATGTTAACTGAATGTGAAAGTCTGTCCACCTTTGACCGGGCGTGCGCCAGCATGCTTTCGGAACGGTCTATGCCGGTTAGTTCATAGCCGCGCTGCGCCAGGGGGATAAGGTGGTTTCCCGTTCCGCAGCCGAGATCCAGGATGCTTATAATCGAACCGCTATTATCCCGGAATATGCGCTCGATCAAATCGCACTCCGCTTCGTAGTCCTTATCGCTGTATATTGCGTCATAAGCGTCGGCATAACCGGAATTAAAAACTTTATTCATGATAGAACCTCTCGTACCGCATCGCATACCCTGGCCTGTTGCTCCTCTGTCAACGCCAGTCCGGAAGGCAGATACAGCCCCTGCCGGGCAAGCCTTTCTGCGACAGGATAACGCTCTTCTAGGAAAAGGCCCTGCTGATGAAAAACGGGCTGTTCGTGCATACCCAGGAAGAAAGGCCTGGTTTCTACACCCTTGTCTTGCAGCTTTCGGGCGAACCCGGCGGCATCCATACCCGTCTTTTCGGACAGAACAACGCCGTACATCCAGTAGATGTTACGTGCCCAGGGTTCTTCAACCGGCAGTTGCAGGTCCTGTATGTCACCGAGGCGTTTCGTATATTCCTGTCCTATCCGCCGTTTCTTGGCCACGATATAGTCGATTCGCTCCATCTGCGCCAGCCCGAGCGCAGCCTGTAAATTGGTCAAGCGGAAGTTGTATCCTGTTTCCTCGTGATAAAAACGCCGGCTCTGCTGAAAACTCAGGTTTCTTAACGATCTTACTTTTTCGGCAAGGTGCGGGTCGTCGGTGAGAACCATGCCGCCTTCACCAGTGGTGATAAGCTTGTTGGCGTAGAAGCTGAAGCAGCTCAGATCACCAAAGCTGCCGCAGCTGCGCCTCTTAGGGTTAGGAGTGTTCCGTCCTGAAAGGTACTCCGCCCCGTGGGCCTCTGCCGCATCTTCAATAATCGCCAGTCCGTGCTTTTCCGCTAAATCTATGAGGGGATCCATGTCCACCGGGTGTCCGTAAATGTGAACCGGCATAACAGCGCGCGTTCTGGAGGTTATTTTGCTTTCGATTTGCCCTACATCCATGCACCAGGTGTAGGGATCGGAGTCTACCAGTACGGGTACACCGCCGTTATAGATGACGGCAAGTGCACATGAGATTATCGTAAAGGTCGGCAGGATGACCTCGTCGCCCGGTTTCAGCCCAAGACAGGCAACAGCCAACTGCAGTGCCACTGTACCGTTGCTGACAGCGATTCCGTATCGCCGTCCGCAGTATGCCGCCCACTTTTCTTCAAACTCATTAATAAACCGTCCAGATGAAGAAACCCAGCCGGTACGGATGCACTCCGAAACGTATTCCAACTCCTGTTTGCCCAGATACGGCTCGTTGACCGGTATCATTATTTTAGAAGCGCTCCTTCTCGTCCAGTCCGGTATAAGGACCTTGCTTTATCTCCAGAAGTACAGTGTCTTCAAGCATATGGAAGCCGTGTCCGCCGCCGACCATAATCAATACGTCTCCGGTTCTCAGCTCACGGCTGGCGACCAGCTCACGGCTATCATTGTATATATCCACCGTGCATTTCCCCTTTCTCACCACCAGGACCTCCGAGGTTCCCACAATATTGCGTTCCAACGGCCGGTGCACGTGACGGGATATTTTTCCTCCAGACGGATATACCACAAAGCCTACCTGCAAGTTAAACTCCGGCGGGCTGACAAAGGTGGTTTTCTGCGGGCTGATTTCGTTACGGATGATACAAGCCAGAAGTTTATCTTTCCAACCGATGTGCTCGACATATTCCATGGCGTTTGCTCCCGTAAGCTTTATTTTATAGCGCCTTATCCCTTAAGACGCGTTTTAGCCTCTTCTATTGTTTCGACCAACCGCCGGCGGTAGTCATCCGGGGTATAAGAAGTCAAGCGCTGCCGGCCCCGTTCGGCAAGAGAACGGCGCAAGCCGTCATCGGTCCAGAGACGGTAGATTCCGTCAGCAATCGATTCCACCGAGCGCGGGTCTGCCAAAACCGCCGCATCCCCGGCCTGCTCCCGGATGCCTCTTATGTCGGAAGTGAGCACCGGACACCCGAAAGCCCATGCTTCAAGGACGGGAATGTTGGTCGGCCCAAAAAAAGTGGGCATAACCAGGGCCACTGCGCCGGCGTAAATGCATGACATATCCTCGTCGGGAACGTACCCTAAATACCTGACCTGGTCACCAAACCGTAACCGCCGGGAAAGCGACATTACTTCTTCGAAGGTCCGCTTTCTTATTTCTCCTGTATAAGAGCCGCAAAACACAACGGGAATCTTTACACCATAATCCTTTTTAATCAAATCGACCGCCTTGAGGATACGCATGTGATTCTTGTGGGGCCAGAACTGGGCCGGGTAAAACACGTAGCGCTCCGGTAAATTGTAGTGCAAGCGTACCCGGCGAAGCTCGGTTTCCGGGACGTCCACGGCCAAGTAACACGCCGGAAGAAACGGTAGCACCTTTACCCGGTCCGGCGTTACGCCGTATGAACCGTAAAAAGTGAGGATGTCCTCCTTGCCGACCTCGGAGTCGGCCAAAATCAGTGTGGCGTACCTGCTGACATTGCGAAACCTGTATTCCCGCCGTTCCCACTCCCCGTTGGCGGAGACCTCAGGAAACTCGGGTTGAAGCCTGTGCTGCAAGTCATGAATGGCTGCCACATACGGGATTTTGCTTTCAAAGGAAAGCAAAGTCGGCATAGGATAAAGCATTAACTCCACATTAGCGCCTTTAAACCACTCGGTCATCTCGGGGCGGTAACGTATAACGTCCGGATCCGGAATGTCCGTGCTCTGTACCCACCGCCTTCTAAGCCGCCTCCATGCTTCGCGGTGCGGTCCCTCCCCGGTTAAACGTCTCAGTGCGGCCAGCGTGCGGTTCTTTAGTAAAGGCGGTTGCAGGGGCTCTACCAGATAGCCTTTTTGGTTTAGTAACTCAACGGACGGGTGGGAAGGCTGGTCCGTAAAAATAACCAGGCTGTCCCGGGAATCTTCGCTCAACCATTCCCCCAGGGCATTCATCATCGTCAGGCTGTATTGATACACTCCGCCGCCGCCATCCAAAGCGGGGGCTATACCTATACGCATAGACGGATATCTCCTAAACAGTCTATCAGGTTTCTTTCTTAACCAAACGAACGCATGCAACGGCGCGTGCTGCCGCGGCCCGGTCCGGTTCCACCGGCAAGGGTTTCGGCCATTTATTCCGCGGTTTATTAATCCATTCGACATACGTACAGCCGGCGCATTCTTCGGCACCGGCGATATTCCACCCGTCTTCACGGTAGCGGTAAAAAATCTCTTTTTTTTCGCTGAAGGGCCCGAAAGCTTCTATAGCCCTGGATAACAAGTTCCTGTCAAACTGCTGGAATGTACCCAGATCGGTGTAAGCACCGTATGGTACGCTGATGTACAGCACGCCGCCGGGTTTAAGCACCCGCCGTATTTCCTTTACGGCCTGGACAAAGTCTTTCGGCTGCCGCTCACGGTAAGACTCATCATGCGTATACAGCACGTTGTCCCAGCCGATGTGTTCGAGAGTCGAAAGACAGGCGACGGCATCGAAGTAATTGTCGACAATCGGTATTTCCCGTAGATCACAAAAGACGTAGGAGATTCCCTTTCGCCAAAAACAGTTGGTCTCGGGAGCTAAGGTCATGATCCATAGTTTCTTTTCCCGAAAGACGGGGTGTTCTAAGATATAATCGTGGTTCAGAGTTGACCCTGCATCAAGGAAATAACCGGACCTGCCATCCATGTTTGCGACCAACCAGGGGTATTCGACACAACGTTCATCGATACCTACGCCGTAACCGGGAGGCAAGGAAGAACCATGGCGAAAAAGACTCATTAAACTCTCATCAGCAAGCGTTTGCCGGATGTAATGATTTTTGAAGGCAGCGTACCCATCCGACCAGGGAATCCTGTTGCTTCTGTAACGCCTCAGAGAAGCCCTGGTTTTGGAACTCTTGATCATGTCCTGAGCTATAGGGGGAAGAAGGCTTTTTAAAGTCCCTTTTAAGTTCATTTCAATCTCACTTTAATGGGTCTATTTCCTTCTATAATTGCTTTTGAATAATTTCAGCTAACTCTTGCATCCTTTGAAAATACGTATGGTCACGCAGGGTTTTCTCCTGTCCCGCGCGGCTGACTTCTTGCCGCTCACGATCATTTTCCAGATAGTGCCGGATAAGATCGGTGCATTCCTCCGGAGTGCGATACGCAATTACTTCCTTTCCGGGCTCATACATCTCGTGCAGGTTTGGTTTCCAATCCGTGATAAGAAGGGTCCCGACTCCCGTTGCTTCATACAACCGGCAATTGTTTGCGTAGGGCGGAACGTCTCCGTGGTGGTTTAAGGTGATCCTGGATCCCTGAAGGATCCGGTACATCTCCAGCCCCCATGCCTGCCCCGAATAATGTTTTTGAAGTGCCGGACTGTTTTTAAGCTGGTCAACGCTTGGTCCCCAAAGCTTAAGCTCACTAAAACGGGCGGCTATCTTCTCCAGCCACTCGACCCGGCTTTTATGAACCGCATGAAAAGAACCGATAAAACTTATCGGTATGTCTTTCTGGTGGCTGTCTTTTAAGTACGAGAGAATTCGCGGCTCGAAAGCCAGACGGTTTAATGCGCAGTTGATGCCCCTCTGCCGGAACCAATCGATCGTTGGCGGAAATGACGATACGACCAAGTCGTAACAACCCCAGTCTTCCGATTCAGGCAGCTTTGTAGCGGCATGCTGTCCCACCAAAAATCGGGTGTACTGTTTGACCTCTTTAAGGAAACTGACGCTGATGCCGTTCATTACCTGGTTTAGAAGAACATCGGGTCTATAATACTTAATTTGTGCCGCAAGAATTTCGTAAAACCAGTTTTGCTGGCTGTCAAGCGACTGCAAGACAGGGCGGAAAAAGGGTTTCAGTAACCTGAGCGGTGTCCGGGCAGCCGTCCGCCGTAATTTTTTTAGGCACTCACGCAGACGGAGCCGCGTCAGCGCGTTGTCTTTGGCCATAGCACCGTGCTCTCTTGCCCAGGCCGCCTGTAGGAATCCGTTGTTGGCGTGGACGTCCCAAGCCTCGTGCCCGAGCTTGCGCAGGTTGTCCGAGTAAAAGTCCGCCACCCCGAAGAGGCTTTCATTGCGGGCCCGCATCTGCTCGTCGTAGGGCTGCTTTTCGAGGCCGGGATTCCGGGAGTAGAACCACTCCAAGAAATCGGGATAGTCCGTATTTATAATCAAGAATTTCACTGCTGCGCCACCGCCTGCCAAAAGGATCTGCTCAGCTCGTCAAGACCGGTGTTGCGCATGACCGGAGGGTCTTCCACCAGTTGGTCGAGTTCTGAAACCTTTACCACAGAACGCATGTCGGATTGATAAGCGTCGAGCATCGTACGCAGGTTCGGTGCTAGCTTAAACATCGGATAAACCACGTAGGCAGGCAGCCCGCAGAATGCCGCCACTTTGGATGCCGTGGATTTAACCGAAATTACTCTGCTGAAACGGTTGCGCAGACACAGTTCCTCAAAAGGTATCTCGGGGGATACCATTTCAAAGCCTTCCAGCTTCAGTCTTTCGGTATCCGTCAGCCCCGGCCGGGGTTTAAACAGCAAACGGTATCCCGTGAAGCGCTGTTTTATAAATTCCAGTATCCTGTCGTAAAGTTCCTGAATAGACGGGTCGTCCATTCCGAACAGCGGGGTTCTTTCGCCTGCCACCAGAACCGACTTCTCGTCTTCACTTTCCTGATTAATCCCGAAAAAATGCCGCAGCGCGATAAAAGGGGGCGGTAACCGGTACGCCGAACCCTTTTGGCCGTGCCCCCAGTCGGAAATGCAAATCGTCCGGTGATAGGGGTCGCGCTTGAACCAATACGCATAGTTGAAAGTTGAGTCTGAACTCCAGCGGTATTCCAAGGTGGAGGCGCCGAACAACCTGTTAAACGCATTGTTATATAAAGGATACAAGAGCTTTTTCGATTGGCATAACCGGTCGCACTCATGGTCGCACATACGCAAAGCCACTAACCGGGACTTATCACCAAATTGCCGGCAAATGATGTTCGCATAGTATTCGCGAAAAGAACCCACAAGCACAATATTGCAGTCGGGTTCCAACTCCCGCAATTGCTTTACGAAAGCCCGGCTTTGGGCTACGTCAAACCAGGGGCGCCGGACCAGGCCCGGGAACCTTACAACGTTGATGCTTGCATACAGCTTTGCCAGTTCGGGGTTCAACTTTTGAAAAACCCGTTGCGTGGTCAAAAGCCGAAGCTCTGTTTCCGGTTCGGCCAGCTTGAGCAAGTATCCGACCGCACTCAGGTAGTAAAGTTCAAAAACCGTGTTGGGTACACAAAGCGCCTTCACTACTGATTCTCCTTGTTCGTAGTCATCCCGGCATTCCAAGGGGAAACTACGATTTTCCGGTCGCTTTTGCTTTAAGCTCCGAGTTGGTCTCCACGAACGATATCAGTTCATCCAAAGTGAAAGGTCTGCCGCCGTAAAGGCCTTCAAAAACTATTTTTAAGACCTCCAAATCCTCAGGGGTATCCAGCGTAAAACTGTAGTTCTTACGGTATTTCTCAGCCACCGGCATCTCGCACACCCGGAAGAGGCTCGGGCGCTTAACCGCGTAAGTCAAATGCTCGCGATGGCTTGGGTCACTCAGCAAACTGTAAGCCCGCTTCAACGCCGGGGTCGAAATGATTTCGGTCTCCGTTCCTTTGGGAATTCCGTACCAGGTATAATCGGCATTCATTCGGTTGTGGTAATCTATAGCCCGGTCGAGGTGAACCCAATCTATCAGAATATCGTCGCCCGTAACCCTCACGATGTTATCGGCGTTTTCCCTCTCGGCGGCCTGTATGAAACGCTCCATCACGTTCTCCTCGCTCCCTCTGAAGCAGCCCACTTCTTTGCGTAATGCAGCTTCGGCAATCGGGTCGTTTTCAGGGTTGGTCGAGGTGCAGATGATAATTCCCGCAGGGACAGACGCCAGCTTCAACCGGTCGATTAAATGTTCGAGCGCGGATTGGCCGGCTATTTTGATCAATGCTTTGCCGGGCAGGCGCTTCGACCCGTACCGGACCCCGACAAGAACCACGGTTCTTGTGCCCACACCGGTACGGGTGACTTCGGAACCGGCGCCGATTTTCCCCAATGTTTCCCTGCCGCCGGCAGACTCTTGAGTTTTTATTGCAGGTCCTCCTCGCGTAATATCATGCCTTCCTGGATATCCCGCAGCACTCTGCGGCCGATCACGGATAACCAGTGTCGCGCAGGTATCCCGTTTGCCGGGCGCAGGAAGGTAATACTTTCCCGTGTTATAATTTCGCCCGCGCGCAAAGCCCGCCGCGCTGCGACGCTTCTTCGCATCGGTTCCTGATTTGCCCGTTCACAGTCCATAACTCCTTTTAAAGGTTGTCCGAGAGATTTCTCTATTTGGCGAATGTTTTCCACCAGTTCCGCCATCTCACCAGGCTCCAGGGACAGATGGTGGTCCCTGAAAACCTGGTCCTTCTTCCGGTACGTGAAGTGTTTTTCAATGACACAGGCGCCGAGGGCTACCGCTGTCTGGCAGGCTAAGGCGCCCAGGGTGTGATCGGAGTATCCAGTGAGTACGTTGAAACGCTCACGCAGGTACGGAATCGAAAGAAGATTGGCCTGATCGATGGGAGTCGGGTAGCTGGAGATGCAGTGCAGGAGGACAACCTTTTCCTTCAGCGGTATTGTTGAAGCCGATTTAATCGTTTCAAGCGCTTCGGCGATTTCCTCATCCGTTCCCATCCCCGTGGAAAGAAAGACAGGTTTATCTTTCCGGGCGACATGGTCGATTAAAGCATGGTTCGTCAAGTCGCCCGAGGCGATTTTGAAGACGGGTACAAGCTCATCCAGCATATCGGCGCTTTCGAAGTCAAAGGGGGTGGAGATAAAGATCAGTCCTTTTGATTTCGACAATGCCGCCAACTCCCTATACTGGTCGTTTGAAAGTTCAAATTTTATTAATTGGAGAAACCGCTGTTCCTCGGATCTTGCAACAAGTTTTTCCGCCCGCAGCGTCTGAAACTTAACGGCATTGACTCCGGCTTCCGCTGCTTGTTCCACCAGCATTTTGGCGGTCTCGAAGTCGCCCTCATGATTGTTGCCTATCTCCGCGATAATAAAACACGACTTTCCTATTTCGAAACCGTTTATCCTCACCGCTCCAGTTGTCCTTTCGTTTCGGCAGTCTTTTGTTCTTTCTTCTGCCTTGCGGTTAATATCTGCTCGACCAGCCAGAATTCAAACTCGGAATCTATCTGAAAGCTCTCCTCCCTGGACATCAATATGTGACTGACCGTAATTCCCACAAATTTCGCCGGGGTTATGGCTTCTGTTTTTGACAATATTATCGCGCCGTTCTCGGCGTAAAGCATTTCTTTTTCCAGCCGGAGCTGCCTTTCCCGAATAAGCGGTTCAAGTCCGTACTTTCCACGCAGGTAAAAATAGCTGTCGTCTTCCCTTACCGATATGATGCTGTCGCAGTCAAAAATCCGCAAGGTGTCAATCGCTTTTTGTATGTGCCAGGCTTCGCGCAAGGGGGCGTTGATATAGAGGAGGAGGACCGCGTCGGGTACGTAACCCGAATTTTCCTTCAAGGTGTTCAGGACATGTAAAACCGTCGGTTCTATAGGGAAGTGCAAACGAGCCAATTCAGGTTTCCTGTATATTACTTCCACGCCCGGGAAGGAAGCTGCATACTCCAACACCTGCCGGTTGTCGGAGGTTACCGCGATGCGGTCCAAGGCTTTCGATTCAAGCGCTGCCTGAACGGTATAGTCCATGAGCGGTTTTCCCGCAATACGGCGCAACCCGAGCGGCAAACCATTGGCGGTTTCCGCTCCCCTGACGGGTATTATGGCCAGGACTCTTAAAGGAGGCATGTCCTGTTTTTCTACAAAATCTTGCTTGATGCGCTGGCGGGTCCGTAAAATCCGGTCGGTGTAAGTCGTCAAACTACCCGAATGCTTCCGGTAGTAAAAAAGGGGAAGATTTATATTTAATACCGGATACTTCTGGATCAGCCGCAGCCATAGATCATACCCGTCCTGACACCGGATATCCTCATTGTATCCGCCAAGGTCGATCAGACACGATTTTCTGATCATTGAGCAGGCGCCGTGGGCGGGGACGTCCATTAACTTAATCTCGTCGTTTACCTTACTGCGGCGCTCCAACCTCAGCAGTTCTCCATTTTCGGAAATAATCCAGTAATCCGGATAGACAAGAGCGACCTCAGGGTTTCGATCCAGTATATTGCATAAAACCAGCAAAGCGTTTTCGTCCAGATAATCGTCCGCGTCCAGCCGCATAATATACTCGCCGCGCGACAGCTCTATGGCGCGGTTGCAGTTCCGGGTAAGCCCTAGGTTTTGCTGGTTGACGAAAATCCTTACTTTTGGCTGCCCTTCAAAGTTTGACAGTACTGTCCCGGTCTCATCCGTTGACGCATCGTCAATTACGATCAGCTCCCAGGAATCATAGGACTGGCGCAGGACGCTTTCGATCGCCTGTTTAATATATTTGCCGTAGTTGTAAGTCGGTATATACACAGTAACTTTCGGCATTTACTTTACTCCTGATATATTTTACATATTCGAATAGGATAATTAATTTTTAATTTAAATAGTCTTCTATTAAAATTCTCTGATGTTTTCCGGCATCAATATTGAATATTGATGATTTGTATAAATTGGGTCACCATAATCAATCTTTCGAAGCGAAAAATCACCAGCAAGATTAGTTGCTCCCACGTTATTCTCACGTCTATCAGTGTCATCAATAACACAAATGCAATTTGGGGATAATAGTTTATGATAAACATCTAAGGCACACGGTGAAAAACGATCACCTTTGGAAGGTCCGTCAATAACAACAAGTTCGGGTTTGTTAGGGAAAGATAGATATCGTAAAACCAGATCGTAATTCATACCTTGACTGGATGGTAAGCATATTAAAGAGATACTTCGGTTTTGATCATTTAAAAGCTTAGAAGTATTTGATAACCATTCAATATTCTCTTCGAAGGAAATTACGAAACCGTTTGGGCTTATGGCATTAGACAAAACGAGGGTAGAAAGACCTGAACCAAATTCTACTACGAATTTACAAGCTGTTGCATTACAAAGTGACTTTAATTTTACTAGTAAGGAAAGGGGCATTGTATATCCAAAATTCGCAAAAAAAAGGTTTATAATCTCCGGCTCAAGCTCGGGAAAATGCTGACGCGCCTGAAGATACCGCTTACGTTGCAAGTATATTTTTAACTTCGTCTTTTCTTTAAACAACATAAGTTTTTCTCCATTTACCATAGAGTCACGTTGCTATATAAGATATATACCGTACAACAGGGTAGTGGTGCCTGGACTACTCTTTAATATACACTCCTCCTCAATTGAGTTGGAGCCGAAGGAGTAACGGGCTACTCTGGTGTTTAATCTGCGCTGTCTGTTCGGAATCCAGCGTATATAGTCCAGTGACTTGCTCGGACGAAACTTCGTAAACCCCACAAACATCCCCTGGTTATCAACCGCTAAACCCCGGCACCAGCCCAAAGCAACGTTTTCTTTGTAGCATTTGTTCAAGTCGAACGTATGTTTTAACTTCCATGACCCTACTTCAAAACTTTGGACAAAACCTTTAACAATCGTCAGGTAGAATTCATCGTTGAAAACAAAACCGTCATGCGGCATTCCCGGCAGGTTGTCAATGACTACACGGCCGTCAATGGTGCTTACCGATGCGGATTTTCCCCGCGTTATAAGAATCTTGTTTTTGACATTTACGACGTTGTTTATATGATGTTTGCGGGGAGTTGTTCTTTTATCAATTTCGTATAGCCGGTAATCATGTTCCTTATCGAAGTAATTCCTTTCAGACATATTTACTCGCTGAAGTAATTCAAAATCATGTGAGTAGTGTTCTGCGCACTCCAAGCCGGTCGAACAAACCCAGATGCCGTTTTCATCGACATAAACATCGTGCAGGTCATTGAAGGTCGGACGAGAAAACTTCCCCCGGATTGTCCATGTTGAGATGTCCATAACAAGTAATTCATTGAATGTACACACGTAAAACAACCCGTTATATAACGTACCGCCCCGGAATGAATTCGAAGGAACCCCCGGGAAATCAGGAGAAGAATACGTATAACCGTCGACTATCTTTTTCGAGCCCCAGTCCAGTACGGCTAAACGGGGGCTGTGCTGCTGGTACTCTCCCAGGGTTAGCAAAAGATACATTTAACTATCTCCTTAAGATGTTTTCGCCGGCACCGTGAACAGTCCATTCCTGCGGCATCAACATTATACCGTCCTGGGTCTCCGGATAACGACCGGTGTTAAAGAAATCAGATTCTTCTATATCCAAGGTGCCCGCTTGAATAATCCAGTCAGCGATGACACCGTTGACGGTTACCGATACCGTTAGGTAATACCTGCCTGCCGCAAGCAAAACGTTAGGGATCCGGCATGTTATTCTACCGGCCGGCGGGATTTTTTCAAAGAAGTGTCCGGACATCTCATTTTGAAGCATTGTCACACGCTGTCCCGTAACGGTGTCGATAGGCAAGCCGATACGGACATTATGCAAAGGTTTTTTTGACGGAGATTCATACCGGAGTTCAATAACAACGTCGTCGCCTGTTTGAAAGAATGTAGCGATTTCACCCTTGCCGTTGCGAAACACTATGTCAGTTAAGTGTAATGCTCCGTTGCCACGCCTGTCTGCCCGATCGCTGAGGGAGATTTTCCGGCTGGAGCCGAAAAATTCGATATATCGTTGAATTGCATCATTTGTACCACCGTTATAATCAATTTTCCCGTCTTTTAACATGATAACGCGCGTGCAAAAATTTGCAACGGCCGCCATGTTGTGGCTCACAAACAATATGGTCCTGCCTTTCCTTGCTACGTCTCCCATTTTCCCGAGGCACTTTTTCTGAAAGCCTGTATCCCCGACAGCAAGCACCTCATCGATCATTAGAATCTCCGGTTCCAGGTGGGCGGCAACCGAAAACGCCAGGCGCACCGACATACCGCTGGAATAGTACTTTACCGGTGTGTCGATGAACTGTGCTACTTCGGCAAAGTCGACGATTTCTGCAAATTTCTTTTCGATCTCCTGCTTTTTCATTCCAAGAATGGCTCCATTAAGATAGATGTTTTCCCGCCCGGTCAATTCCGGGTGGAAGCCGGTGCCCACTTCTAGAAGCGAACCCACACGGCCGCGTATTTCTGCGCAGCCTTCGGTCGGCTCGGTTATACGCGACAATATCTTTAAAAGCGTGCTCTTTCCGGCTCCGTTCCGACCGATGATACCCACGACCTCGCCTCTGTTTACATCAAAAGAAACGTCTTTGAGCGCCCAAATGTAATTGTTGGCCGTCTTCGGATTAACCTTGGCTGACGGCGGCCGGCGAAAAGCCGAGGTGGCAGCGCGAAACGGTGCCGCAAATCCACGGCTCAGCACGTCACGTAATGCGCGGTAGGGCTCGCGTTGTCCGATACGATACCGTTTGCTTAAGTTCTCAACGTAGATAGCTGTATCGCTCATAGTTTCCATCCCGGGTCCACCTTTATTTGTAAGCGCTGTAATCAAGCAGTTCTTTTTTTGCAGACTTTGATTTAGGCAGTAAAAAGCCTTTCTCGACTAAGAAATTGATAACTTTTAAAGCGTTGTCTTCCGGAGAACAGTCTGTTGTGGTCAGGATCATTTCCGGAGCTACAGAAGCTTCGTAAGGATCATCTATACCGGTCAGCCTTTTTATCTGCCCCAGCCTTGCTTTAGCGTACAACCCTTTTGAATCACGTTGTTCGCAAACTTCAATTGGAGTGTTGACAAACACTTCAATAAAGCGGTCTTCACCCACCATGTTGCGCACCTGATTACGTGTGGCCCGATAGGGGCTCACAGCCGCGCAGACCACTGTCCCATTATGCCGGACAATTTCAGACGCTACGAATCCGATGCGAAGGACGTTCGTGTCACGATCCTGTTTTGCAAATCCAAGCCCTTTGGATAGATGCGTTCGAACGACATCGCCGTCCAGGAGGGTTACTCTTTTGCCATACTCGTGCAACATCTCGGTGACAATTTCTGCAATTGTAGATTTTCCGGCGCAAGGCAGCCCGGTAAGCCAAATACAAAAACCCTGCCGGTGGCGCGGTGGATATGCCTCGGATAAGATGGCCGCAACCTCGGGATGTAGCAATCGCTTGGGTAAAACCGTTGCTTCCGAGTAATGGTCGCTTTTAAACCGGCCTGCGGGAGTTGAAAACATGTGATATATGCGGCGGAGATCTTTACTTTGATCTTCTCCTAAAAGGCAGCACATTTCGTTGAATCCCATTATTTTCACACCGATTTCGGGGCTGAGATCCTTAAGGAGTTCCCGTGCTTTATGCGTCCCGAAAGAAGCTTCGTCTTTGGGATCCAAGTCTGCTGTTAAGGTATGAAATTCCGGTCCCAAAACGAAGTAGTATGCTCCATAATTGCGGTGGATGATTGCCCGCCACAAAATATTTTGGACCGATATTGTTTTCCTGCCCAGGGGGACAAGGTTCAAAATCGTACGCCGCCGGTCGTAGTATTTTTCCATCAAGGCCTCGTAAGTTCTATTGCGGATGTAGGCGTCCAAGTCCTCACGTTGGGACGGGTCAAACACCGCCTGGATAATCAGAGCGCCGCCTACTTTTTCGATCATTTTCCGGGTTAATTCTTCTTCAATCCGGGAAATAAAACCGCTGGTTTCGAAAGCCACAGCGTTCGAATACCCTTGGCGGTTCAGCCATTTTCGTATTTCAAGCGGAGAGTAACGAAACTCTTTAAAATTGTAATGATGTACCAGATTGAGAATTGCGAGGGGACCTGAAAGACAGAATTGACCCCAGGATGTCGCGTCTGCCACCAACGGGTGGTATGTGTCGGTTATCCCGAATACGCGCGAAACCTCATAGACGGGGTCTCTTTCAAATTTTTCTTCTATTTTCATAACCCCGACTATTTCATTCTTGTCATTGCGAAGAGTAATTTCATCTCCGATATCGAAAACATTGTTTTCAGTTGCCAGAACAATCGGGACAGGGAACAACATTCCATTTGTCAGGCGCATTTCATCAAGGACGCGGATATAATCATTTCCGCCCATAAAACGATCTAACGGAGATAAAGCACCCGTTGCGAGCAACTCAATATCGGAAATTGACTGTAATGAAAGCTGCAGCGAGGGAATCTGCTTCGCTTTTTCCAAAAGCCTGTCACGTTTATTGTCGTCAACGACGAGGTTGACCAACTTGCCACCGTAAGGGGTAATGACTGACGGTTGTTTGGTATCCTTTCCCATAGTCTCCTCTTTTCCTTAAAGCAATAGAAATTGCGACTTGCCCCTATTTACACTACGTCTGCCAGTGTTCCTTCCATCTTGCGAAAGTAAAAGAATCCGCCTGCCAGTATGAATAATACAACCACGATAGAAACGCCGAGTAGGGCCGGGGGGTGTCCCTGGCCGAGTACTGCCCAGCGGAATCCCTCGATCACTCCGGCCATCGGGTTGAGCCCGTACAGCGCACGCCACTTATCCGGGATAAGGCTGCTTGAGTACGCCACCGGCGAGGCGAACATCCAGAACTGGATCAGGAACGGCACGATGTATCGTACATCCCGATAGATTGTGTTCATTGACGTTAGCCAGAGTCCGACACCCAGCGCGGTAGCTACCGCTAACAGAAGAAAAGGTAATACCGCGAAAATTGCTGCCGTAAGGGCGATGTGGTAGTAGAACATCATGCCGATCAATATAGTAAAGGCGATACCAAAGTCTACAAGACCCGGAAGTACCGACGTAATCGGTAAAATTAACCTTGGAAAATATACTTTAGTGATTACCCGTTGGTGTTCAACCACCGTATTTGTGGCGCTTGTTAGCGCGCCCGCAAAATACATCCAGGGAAGCAGGGCGCTGTAATAAAAAATAGGGTAGGGAAGACCGTCAGAGGGCAAACGCGCCAGCTTTCCAAAGAAAAGGCTGAAGACGACCATGGTAAAAAACGGTTGAATGATCGCCCAGGCAGCCCCCAGCACGGTTTGTTTATAACGCACCTTGATATCCCGCCAAACAAAAAAATAAAGAAGTTCGCGGTATTCCCACAACTCGCGCAAGTTCAGCGCCAGCCAACCGCGGGACGGTTTTATAACAACAGTTTTGGGTTCTGTAGCGTCCAATCGTATTCTCTTCCTTGTCCTTAGCGCTCTGTTGCGGTTCGCTGTGCCAAATACCAATCGATTGTTTGAGGTAAACCTTCGTTAAAAGTGGTTTTTGCTTTAAAACCAAAGTATTCCTGCGCCTTTAGCGTATCCAGGCGCCGGCGCGGCTGTCCGTCAGGTTTGCTGGTATCCCACTTAATGCCGCCCTTAAAACCCACGAGGTCGGCGATCAATCGGGCAAGGTCCTTTATGCTGATTTCTTCGCCGGAGCCGAGGTTTACAGGTTCGCTTCCGTTGTAATGCTCGGCTGCCAGCAGGATTCCTTCGGCGGCGTCTTCTACATACAGAAATTCGCGCGTCGGCTGACCTGTCCCCCAGACTTCGATGTGTTTATGGTTCCGTTCCTTGGCCTCCACGCACTTGCGGATGAGCGCCGGAATAACGTGCGAGGTCTCAAGGTCGAAGTTGTCCCGCGGGCCGTAAAGGTTAACCGGAAGAAGGTAGACGGCGTTAAAGCCGTACTGCTGACGGTAGGCCTGAGCCTGCACCAGCAGCATTTTTTTTGCCAGGCCGTAAGGAGCGTTCGTTTCCTCCGGGTAGCCGTCCCAGAAATTTTCTTCCCTGAACGGCACGGGCGTGAATTTTGGATAGGCGCACACCGTACCGACGGCCACGAACTTATCAATACCCGCCTTCCACGATTCGTGCAGCAACTGAACGCCCATCATAAGGTTGTCGTAAAAGAATTCGGCGGGGTGGACGCGATTTGCGCCTATACCGCCCACCCGCGCGGCAAGGTGGATGACGATATCCGGGCGGGTGTCGCGCAACAGCCTTTTGCTGGCTTCCAACTGGGTGAGGTCATAATCCCGGCTTCGGGGTACGGCCACGTTATGGCAGCCGCGCACGCGCAGTTTGTCCACCACAAAAGAGCCGAGGAACCCGGCCCCACCTGTTACCACGACCGTTTTGCCGTTCCAGAAACTCATATTTCATTCCACCCGTTACGGTAGTAAGTACAAAGTTGAGTGGTCAAGTCGTTAAGTAAGGAAATACCAACTACTAAACCACTAAACCACTCTAACTACTCAACTACTAAACTACTCCACTACTGCAAGTCAGTAAAGAGTTGAGTGGTCGAGTTGTTAAGTACGGGAATACCTTTAATGAGCATCGTCATCCTTCCTTTGCCTGAGGTATTTGATATACCCGTTCAGCATGCGAATAATTTCAAAGACCTGCTTCCTAAACCCTTTAAATTTCTCCTCATTGATGTATCCTTCATCATGGACCACTGTAAGGTGGTCCAACAATTCAAACAAGGAGCCTCTCGCTTGTCGGCAGAACTGGATATTCTCCTGATAGTGAAACCTCCCGTATCCTTCGGCTATGTTGGCAGTAACCGACCGTGAAGCCCGCAAAATCTGATCTGCAAGTCGGAACCTCTCGCTTGAGGGAAGTCTCTTGACTAGCTGCGAAAAGTCTTTTCTCAACTCTCTTCCCTTTTGCCAGACTTCGAGATCTTCAAAAGTCGATATAGGTCCAACTCGTTGCTGGCCTTTATTGACCACCGTACAGGACCTTACTTCTTACCCACTCTACTACAAAACTACTAAACTACACTACTTAACTATTGCTATTCCATTCCACGCCTCACGTTCTCATACACTGCCTTCACGCCTGTCTCCCACTGGTGCCAGCCCGAGAATTTTTCTTGAAGAATGCGCTTCCCTTCACCGGGCGGCGTGAGCCCGGCCGCTTCCATATCCGCGTCGACCATTATCCTGACAAGCTCCTTAAACCGGACTTTGGGGCTCCAGCCCAGTTCTCCTCGGGCTTTTGAGGCGTCGGCGAGAAGAAATTCCACCTCTGTCGGCCGGAAGTAACGGGGGTCGGTTTCAACGTGCTGACGCCAGTCAATGCCGGCGTAAGAAAATGCTTCTTCCAGGAACTCTCTTACCGAATGCGACTCCCCGGTGCCGATAACGTAATCGTCCGGCTCGTCCTGCTGGAGTATCAACCACATCGCTTCTACATACTCAGGCGCGTAGCCCCAGTCACGCCGGGCATCGAGATTCCCGAGGAAAAGTTTTTGCTGCCTGCCGGCAATGATATTGGCCAGCGCCCTTGTTATTTTCCGGGTTACGAAGGTTTCTCCGCGCCGGGGGCTCTCATGGTTGAAGAGAATCCCGTTGCACGCCCACAGGCCGTATCCCTGTCGGTAGTTGGCAACCATCCAGTAGGAGTAAACCTTCGCGGCCGCATACGGGCTGCGGGGATGAAACGGGGTTGACTCGTTTTGCGGCGCAGGCGCGCCTCCGAACATCTCGGAACTCGACGCCTGGTAGAACCTTGTTTTTATCCCGCTCCGCCGGATGGCTTCCAGGAGCCTCGTGGTGCCGAGGCCGGTAATGTCACCCGTGTATTCGGGTATGTCGAAGCTGACTCTGACGTGGCTCTGTGCGCCAAGGTGATATATCTCGTCCGGTTTCAGGTTGTAAATCAGGTTGGTGAGCTGCTCCGAGTTCACGAGATCACCGTAATGCAGGAAAAGACTCGCATCCTGCTCGTGGGGATCCCGGTAAAGATGGTCGAGGCGGTCCGTATTAAATGTGCTTGCCCGCCGGATGAGGCCGTGCACCTCATAACCCTTGGAGAGCAAAAGCTCAGTAAGATAAGAGCCGTCCTGCCCGGTAATGCCGGTAATTAAAGCGCGCTTCATTAAAAACACCCCGATACACATACTCTTAAAGCAAACAAGTAACGATAAGCAACAATTAAAGTATACAACGAATACAAGGTTCGACCAAATCTAATTTTTTGACTGCTAAGGCACGGATTTACTACATATTCATACTATGTATCCGCATCTTGCTATCTAATGGATAAACATAACTCTTTGAATAAGTTTACCAAACGGCCGGACAGGCCGTCTAAACTGTGGTATTCAATAACATTTTTTCGTAAATAAGCTCCCATCTGTTCGAGTTCAGCCGGTGGAAGTGACAAGAACACCCGCAGCTTGGCTGCCAGGTCTTCCTCGTCCCCGTAACGAAACAGAAGACGGTTCACCAGTTCTCCCAGGGTTTGCTTAAACCCTTCGTTGGCCACTAAACACGGCCTGCCACAGCTCATTGCTTCCCAAGCAACTTTGTCCCCAAAGCCTGTTGGAGTCAGGTTTACGTGTACCGTGCAGCGCCGGTACCAGACCGGGAGTGCTGCAGTCGGAACCGCCGGTTCGAAGCTGGTGATTTTCTTAAGGCCGAGTTCCTCTACCTGGTCTTGAAGCGACCGTGCGTACGTTTCACCCTGCGGTCCTGCAGGCGCGCCGATGATGACAATGCGGAAGGCGCTTTCGAGGTTCCCGTTGAGCAATGCTGCCGCCTTAAGCAAGGTCGGGTGGTCCTTAGCCGGTGAAAGACGCCCCGCGCACAGAACAATTGGGGGCTGTTCCGGGAACGTTCCGTCTGGAGAAAAAAGGTCCGTATCTATTCCCTGGCCTACGACCGTCAGCTTGTCTTGTTTGTAAGGATAAGCCGATGCCAAGCTTGCGACCATTTGATCAGACAGGTAGTGGGCAATTCTCAATCTGCGATTTGCCGTCGGGTGAGCGTACCAGGTAACAATGGGTATGCGCTTTGCCTTTAATACCGGCGCGGCGAGGATACTGAACTCAGGAATCATGTGCGAGAAACATACGTCAATACGATTTTTCTTGAGAATACGGGACAAATGCCGGTAGAATTCAAGCACCCGGCGCGGTTCGCTGTAGCCCTTTTCCTTGCCCACTGAATATACCTTTACATTGTCCGGTACCTCTATTCGGCCTGCCCGCATCGTAATGACGTCAATAGATTCAACCCGTTTGGCCAGTGCATCGATCCAACGGGTGGTAAAACCCAGAATCGGATCATCAACGTCGGTAGCAAGATTGAATAGCAGAAGGCGCATCTGGTTTTGCACCTTACGAGAGGCTTCCATCAGAGCTTGATTTTATCAGGTGTTATACGTCCTTTCTCCGTCCGGTCAAAGTCGGCACGAAACTCACAATCGCTAAGCCATATCTTTCAGCTATAGCATATTGATAAGCATTATCAAAGTCCAGCCGGTATCGTTGAGAAGCTGTGGTCACAATCCGAAGGTCTTAAGCATTAAGGCGAAGGACGACCGTTCCACAGTTAAGAATCATATCTTCCACAAAGCGATTGTAGACTTCGTGTTGGTTCCTCCTGAAGAGAAGCACCCCGATCGAATGAACCGAAAAATCGCTTATATACAGTCGCGATGGGTGAATTGTCTTAAAAATTGCCTTTGCCGCCGCTGTATGTTCTTGTTGTAGCAGAATTTCTAAAAAGATATTCGTATCAAGAAGGTACACTAATCCCCTCTTCATTCGAGAATCTTGTGCTGGAGTTCCACAGACGAGTAATACTCTCGCAGATCCTTAAGGGCGCCTGCCCAATCGAACTTAGGTAACCGGCATGGCTTTTTAGCCCGCTTTGCCAGCAAAAACTCTGCGAAATCCTTTACCTCCTGTTGGAGGTCGGGGGGTAGTTGCTCAATTATTTCCTTGAGTGACATTTTAGGTTACCTCCCTCAAACTACTCCCGGTTCTAAGCTCATTCTAACATCGTGAGCGAATCCTGTCTATCGCTCGATCAGCTCCTTTATTGCAGTATTAATTCAGCTTTTTCGAACAATTGGCGGTATGCCTGCTGGTAGGCGCCGGGTGAAAAAAACTTCTCTGCAAACACCTTCGCCCGCTTTCCCATTTCTTCCGCTTCCTCCGGGTGGCTGAGGAGCCGGTAGAGACGGTCGGCCAGGGCGTCGGGATCGCCGGGAGGGACCAGAAACCCTGTGACGCCGTCCTGTACCATCTCCGGTATCCCGCCGACTTCGCTGGCGATGACCGGTTTTCCTGCCGCCATCGCCTCAAGTATGACGCGCCCAAGTGCTTCGGACTTTGAAGGCAGGACAAAAACACGGCAGCGCGCCATATACCGGGCAAGTTCCTGCTGCGCAACCTCTCCGGTGAAGTGTATTCTATCAGCCAGGCCAAACGCTGCCACTTTCTCACGAAGCTCCATAGCGTATTCCCTGTTTTCATCCCGCCCGACTATCCAAAGCTGCGTTGCCGGGAGATTTTCGGTTATTCTCGTAAAAGCATCGATCAGTACGTGAATTCCCTTGAGAGGAGTCAATACTCCCGCGAAAAGAACGTCGCTGGTTGTGGGCTCCGGTGGCGCATTCAGAAAAACACCGATATCCGTCCAGGCCGGAAACTGTACACTGGGCTTTCCGGGTGCCCATCGCAGGAGTTGCTCGCGCGTAGAGTTGGAGACCGTCCGGAGCAGGTCCGAGTGCTTCAGGGCATAACGGGCTGTCCATTGCATCAGGGTACGATATAGCGCGGGGAGCAACACCCTCCGCTGTAAAAAAAGGCTTTCCTCGAAGTTCCCATGGCTTTCCACAATCAATATTACTTTTAACCCGAGAAGCCGGGCCAACCTTTTAGCCATAGCTCCGGCAAATCCTTCGTAAGGGCTCTGGGCTACCAGTATACGGACGTTATGCCTAAGAATAAGCCAGAGAACAATCGCGGTACCTGCGAAAAACATCAATATGTAGCGTAATACGGGTAAAGGCAGTTGCGGTAGTAAATAAAAACGTACGTGCTCGGTGAAGCGGCGCGGTTTATTATCACACGAAAACCCGATGACGAACAATTCCCCCAACTCAGCCATCAGGCGAAACTTTTTGGCGCTGGTTCCATCCAGAGGTTGGCTGTAACGGGCACCACCGAGGAAGCATACCTTAACCACGGGAATTAATCTTACCTTCTTTCAGGAGTAAGGCAATATACCAGGGTGACAGTAGGTTTGGGTGGAAGCTTACTGCCAGCCGTACAAAACCTCGTCGGGGACCAATAAGACAGCCTTCACGTTCAACCTTAAAACCATACTGTTTGCTTAGGGTGTGGGTAAAAGCTTGGGCTTCCCGAAGCGAAAAAAGCCACCTGTGACGGTCAAGAAGTGGTTCGGTAGGAAGCAAATATTTACCCGAGATCGGGTGTCCTAATAAAAATTTAAGACGCGATCTTAATTCGTAACCGTTAGGCAATGAAATAACAACATACCCCCGTGCCACTCTACAAAGTTCACCAAATGCGTTGTGAATGTCGTTCGTATGTTCTAAGACATCTAAAGCAACTACTACGTCGAAAGAAGCTTTTTTGAACGGCAAACCATGCTCTACGTTCGCTATTATAGTTGCGGGTGGAAAAAGGTCTATCCCGTAGTACCGTACCATTTTGTTAGGAAGTTGGCTTTTAAAGTTCCCGGAACGGCAGCCGACATCCAGGATAATACCCTTCCATACATCAGGGAATGCCTGAATCACTCCCCGAAACTTTCCTGCTTCACCAGCGCCGGGGGCGACAAAAACTTTCATTGACATCTTCAGTTCTTCACCCTCGTTCCCCCGCCAATGGCCAAGCTCTGTCTATAAGCATAACCGGTATGCCTTCTTCGATTGGATACCGGAGACCGCAAGCAGGACAATCCAACCCTTTTTCCTCGGCTAAATCCAAATCGCCGTGGCACTTAGGGCAGCACATGATCCTAAGAAGTTCGTCGCTTAGAAAAACCTGTCTGTCCAAGAAATTTACCACCTCTGAAGTGTGATCTAACAACGTGTAACATGGAAATACAGGCCCATAAAAAAACGTTTATCATCCTGTCCAACAAATACGTTGAGAAGTTCTTCCAGGCCAAACCAAAGTTTCATAAACTCGTGCTTCTTCTCCAGAGGTACAACATGGTTGTGAACAAACTTCAAGGGGTGTAAATTATAATAGCGGCAGTCTATTACTTGTAAGCCGGCTTTCTTAGCAAAATTAGAAACTTCGAAATCGTACCACGGAAGGTCATAGTGTCGTTCGTTCCCGGCTGAAGCTAAGGCCTTTTTTACGATATTTTTCATAAATCTGCGCGGATATCGTAGCGCAAACCGCGATTTCCAGTGTGCAGAGTCGAGTGTGAGGAACAACTCTCCGTTAGTACGTAGCACGGCTGCTGCTTCTTGAAAAAATTTTACCGGCCGAGCTATGTGCTCCAGGACTTGGGTGGCAACCACAATATCGAATGACTCCCTAGGAAACAAACTCGTAAGGTGATAACCACTGCCTTCAAGAAGTTGAACCTGCTTCCACCCCTTTTTTACAGCTACTTCTTTGGCGCGCTCAATTCCTTGTACATCAATTCCGACAAACTGCAAATCATTATAGCTTTCCAGGATGGGTTCCCAAAATGCAAGCGGTTGAGGTCCTGTGCAACCAATGTCAAGAATACGTAAAGAACTATTACGGTTGTCCAAACGAGCTGCTACTTCCGCTAATACCTTGACTTTAGCGGTATTCCCTGTAAGGCCAAAGAGAATTTCGTTCACCTGATGCGATCTCCTTAAGGAGCCTTCATTTAGTCTGAATACTTTTGTTCTTAAGAATTACTTTTTCGTGCACACGCGAAATATTACCCTTTTTTGGCTACAATACGATACCTATGTGAAAAACTCGCCGTTCGGTTATGCCGCCGGGTGAAGAAATGTTCTAACGCTTGACGTCTAATTTATAATAGCGGTAACCCAGTTTCTCGGGGAGGCGACGTAAATCGCCTCTTCCTCCCTCCTAGTCTAAAGCGTTGCCGCTACCGGGAGAAATCACTTCAATAATAAGTTCGGGTTCCGTACTCATTGTGTTTCGTTTCCCTTAACATCAGTAATTATTTTCATAAATGCTGCTTCCGTTTCGGCTACCATAACTGGATAGCTAAACTTATTAAGAGCGGTTTGCGCGTTTTCAGCCAGTCGCTTGCGTAGATTGGTGTCTTTGATTAATAGTCTAAGTGCCTTGCTCAAAGCATCGTTATCGCCGGGTGGTATGAGCAAGCCTGTTTCGCCGTCCTTTATTACTTCCGGTGTGCCTCCCACCGCTGTGGCCACAACCGGCAACCCCAACTGCATCGCCTCTACAACAACGTGCGGCAGTCCTTCATAGGAAGAATTCAATACGAAGATGTCACACGCGGCAATTAGTGATTGTGTTTCACTTTTACTTCTCTGTTCCGCGAAATAAACACGGTTAATAACTCCAAGGGATTGGGCTGTTGTCTCTAAGCGCCGTCGTTCGGGGCCGTCACCGACCACAACCAAACCGGCTTCGGTTAAGCTCCGCAGTGACTCGATTATTCCGTCTACATGCTTCCAGGGAACCAGCCGCCCGACCGTAACGAGTTTGACCGGTGTTGCCAGTGGTATCACAACCGGCGCGACAGCTTTCGGCGGTTCAACAGCGTTATAAACCACGACACAGTTACCCTCAGGGACGCCCCATTCGATAACATGACGCTTCAGATACTCACTCGGGACGATGACCCGGTCCGCCCGGCGCGTAACCCACGAACGCAGGCGTTTATTGAGTTCGGCGGGCCAGTTCTGGCGCTTGTTTTGAAAATCCTCGAAGCCGTCCGTGGTCCAACCCTTTCGAGTGGCTCTTTCCCAGGCTTCGTCGCCGACGATTTTCATCACCAGCGGCTGGCGTATAAATTTATTTGCCAGCACGGCTTCAAAATGCATGCCGTTGGCGTAAATGACGTCGGCGTCGCGTCCCAGCCGGATAATCTGCCGGATTAAATCGACCGTCCGCCGCCATAAAGAAAGCCTCCTGTTAACTCTTGCCACAGGGAACGGGAAACCACCGTCATTATGCTTCATATCGTGCGGCTCGCTGGTGGTAAGCACTTTCACCCGGTGCCCGCGCTCGCTCAGTGCCCGGGCCATAACCGGTACGTAGGTGGCAGGGCCTCCGATGTCCGGCGGGAAGATTCCGGTAATAAAAAGAACCTTCATCCCTTTATTTCCGTTTGTTTCATTCTGGTCGACCGTCATAAGCCCCAATACAGGATGTCGGAACCCGCTAAGTCTTCCTTGGGTATGATTCTGCGAACGTCGACGAGCACGCCTGATTTGCCGTTAGTTTTCAAGAGATCAACGAACTCCACGGCTCTTTTTTCCCTGAAAACCTGATGCGGTACCGCCAGAATAACCGCATCGTAGCAGGTTTTATCTTTAAAAGGGTCGGGGACGGGAGTCAGTCCCATGGCGCTGACTTTTTCGGGTTCGACCAGCGGGTCGTATACCCCGACTTTGATTTCGTACCCTTCCAACTCCCGGACCAGATCTATTACCCGCGTGTTGCGCACATCCCGAACATTCTCTTTAAACGTAACCCCCAGAACCAACACGTTTGCGTTTCGCACCGTTTTACCGGCGCGAATCAAGAGTTTTACGGTTTCGCGGCTGATATAATACCCCATTTCATCGTTAATCCGGCGCCCGGCAAGGATGACTTCGGGATGATACCCGGTTTCTTCAGCTTTATAGGTTAGGTAATAAGGGTCCACGGGGATGCAGTGCCCGCCGACCAACCCCGGTTCGAAGGGGAGGAAGTTCCATTTTGTGCGCGCCGCTCTCAGGACTTGTTGCGTATCGAGTCCGAGCCGGTGAAAAATCACGGCTAATTCGTTCATCAGGGCGATGTTCAGGTCCCGCTGAATATTTTCGATCACCTTTGCCGCTTCCGCCGTTTTAATATCGGGAGCCTTATACACACCCGCCTTTATGATCAATTCATAAACACCGGCAACTTCCGTCAGCGTTTCCTCATCTTGAGCAGCCACCACTTTCACCACGTTTGCAAGCGTGTGTTCCGAATCCCCGGGGTTAATGCGCTCCGGCGAGTAACCGATTTTAAAGTCCTTACCCCTACAGAGACCGGATTCTTGCTCTAATACAGGGACGCAAATCTCTTCGGTTACGCCCGGATAAACGGTGGATTCATAAACCACGATTGTTCCCGGAACGAGGTTTCGGCCAACCAAACGGCTGGCTTCAACCAGGTGTTTGAAATCAGGCCGCTTGTGGGTGTCCACAGGTGTGGGGACGGCTACGATAATAAACGCAGCCTGGCGCAATTCCGCGGGATCGGCCGTGAAAGAAAGGCAAGGAGGTCGCAGATCCGCTCCTTTAAGTTCATCATTATCGTCATATCCCTTGCGGAGTGCTTCAATGCGTCCCGGATTAATATCGAAGCCGATGGTTTTTGTTACCTTTCCGAACTCCACAGCAAGGGCGAGACCCACATAACCTAACCCGACAACGGCGATACACTTAGGAGGCTGTTGCAAAACTGCGCCTAGCTTTGTCAAGCTCGCCGTGCGGTGCTCACGTACTTCCGTGTACGCTCCGCGCCGCCCGGCTTCGCTTTTCGCGCTATGCTTGTTTTTCACAGCCTCAGGAACCTTTTCTGAGTTTGATTGCCGAAAGCCGCTACGTTGTCTTTCTACGGCTAAGGTGTTTTGCAACACTCTCTTAGGACTCATTTTTTTAGAGGACCCTCACTTCTTTAGCCCAGTTCCGGTTTTCCCGGTACCAGCGGCAGGTTTCTTGAAGACCTTCCTCGAGGGTTAATTTTGGTTCCCAGCCGAGAAGGTTCCGGGCTTTGTTAATATCGGCCCATGTAGCCGTAACATCCGCCGGTTGGGGGCCGTGAAACTCCAACTTCGCCTTCTTGCCGAGAAGCTCTTCAATGAGCCGTACGGCGTCCATCAGAACAACGGGCCTGTCCGATCCGAGGTTGATTGTTTCGTAGCCCAGCGGCCGCAGGGCGGCGATTGTACCGCGTGCTATGTCCTCAACGTAGGTGAAATCGCGGGATTGTTTTCCGTCTCCGTAAATAAGCAGCGGCTTTTCTTCGTTGATCCACTGAATGAAGCGGAAGAAGCTCATGTCCGGTCTTCCGGCGGGGCCATAAACGGTAAAATAGCGCAGCACCGTCACGTCGATGCCGTAAAGATAATGGTAGGTATAGCAAAGCGCTTCCGCCGCCTTTTTGGAAGCGGCGTAGGGCGAAAGGGGATTATCCGTGTTGGCGTCTTCGCGGTAAGGCATGGTGTTGTCCTTGCCGTATAAGCTTGATGTGGAGGCAAGGATGAACTTCTTAACGCCGAATTCCCGGCAAAGGTCCAGCAGGTTCAGGGTGCCGGTGACGTTGGTGTCGACGTATACCCAGGGATTAGCCACCGATTGCCGCACACCGGCGCGGGCGGCGAGGTTGATGACGGCGCTGAACGGCGCGCCGGCGGGATTCGCGAGATCCTTGAAAAGCTGCCTCATTCCTTCCAGGTCAGAGATATCAGTCTGATTAAAACGAAATCCCTCCAGTTGTTTTAACCGGTTAAGCCGCCATTCCTTCATTTTTACATCATAAGCGTCGTTGAGGTTGTCTATCCCGGAAACGGTGTACCCCTGCGATATAAGTAATTCCGTTACCCTGGACGCTATAAATCCGGCGCATCCCGTGACCAGGATTTTCGCGCCTGGTTTAATGGTAAAGTTTTCGTTCATCGCATCCACCTGTTTACATTATCAATGTTTCGAAAAAAACCTGAGTTTTCTACAAAGTTCACCGGCAAATTTGTTTTTCCTTCTGGTTTCTCATGGCTACCAGTGTTAATTAATATCAGCTTTAGAACATTTCTGCAACCTTTGCTTTGCAGAATCAATTTGTTTTGTATGATTAGCAAATATTAGGGTGGAAACCGGGGTAATTTAGTCCTGAAGGAAGTTGTCTCTGATTGTCCGTGCGAATAGGCGGATATCCTCAACGTTTTTTACATATTCGCTCAGGAGATTTAGCTTTAAAAGATTGTTTCGAGGGAGATGGTGAATCCTTCAATTACGCGGGAAGTGACCGTGCCTTGGGTTGCCGCTTCCTGGTCGAGGGCGAATTTTCCTTCCTTCAAGAGAAATATCTGTACGGATTTTTCTTCCGGATCGACGATCCAATACTCGCTGACGCCGCATTTTTCGTAAACCTTATACTTCTTTCGCAGATCGTAGTAAGCAGTTGTAGGGGAGAGAATTTCCGCCACCAGGTCGGGGGCGCCGTTTATCCGCGCCGGCTCGATGATCTCCATCCTTTCCCGGGCGATGAAGATGATGTCCGGCTGGTAGGTTTCCGTTTCCTCAAGATAGACGTCTATGGGCGCGAACAGAATTCTTCCCAATCGTTTACTCACTACAATGTTTCCCATTGCTAGTCCCAGGTTAAATGAAATAATCTGGTGGTAGGTACCCGGTGCAGGCGTCAAGACGAGTTCACCCCCAACGAGTTGATAAGGCGCTCCTTCGGGAAGCTTGCGGTAATCTTCGTAGGTGTAGGTTTTTTCAGCGGTAGAAGCGATTTCCTGAAGCGACAGGTTCATGTTTTTCACCTCCTGCGGGAATTGTGTTCCTTGTTCGAATTACTTTAAGTATCGCTTTATTTCCTCCCAAAAGCCTTCATGAGAACCCAAGCCGATAACATAAACCGTCTGTTTTTCCCGCTCGATAAAATACGCTATTCGGTAGCTCACGCCCTGATGGGAGAAACCGTGCGCCCAGACTCCCTGTAAGTTTCCAGCCTTGCTTCGGCGGAAGGGTTCTTCGCATATCTCTTTAAGGCATTCCCGAAACTTATGCACTAACTGGCGGTCTTTAACCTTGCGCAACTGTTTTTCTGCCCGTGATAGGAGAATTGCTTTATACATTTTCCCCACCGAGCAGTTCGTTAAAGATCAACTCCGCCGGCTTACCTTTTCCTGCTTCTGCTTCCTCCCGGGCCTCTTCAATCATCCGCCCGAACGCCTGGACGGTTTTCTTTTTTCTTGCCTCGAACTCTGCTATCAGGGCTTCTCCTGTGTAGCCCTCGGCGATTAACGACCGTAAAATATCTATAGAGAAATCCCAGAAAGAATCTTCCCGCACCGGTTCAATGACCAAACGATCTCCCTCCAGGTAACACTTTGCCTTATCGCCCAGTCGCAGTTTTTCGAAGTATACTTTGGGAATAGTGAACTGCCGTTTGCTTGTTACTCGAACAATCCTCGATACCGGTTCGGACACCGCTGTTCACCTCTGTCCTTGTTTCCTTGTTCCTTACTTCTTATTATACGGTTACCGAGGGGGATGTCAAGGCAATCTTCCTGGTGCCGGCTTTTCCCGCCACCAGGTCAGGAGGTCGGCGAGGGTCTCTTCTTTTTTCAGCGTATTTTCAGCCGAATTTGCTACCCCTCTCGTTGCGGCTTACTGGGATGTGCTATATGGGAATCGATCTCGCCTTGCGATCTTAAGGTGACACCCCAGAGAGGACCGGCGACCCAATAAACCTAAAAAATGGTTTGGAGGGGAACGGTGAAGCCTTCGAGCAGACGGGAGGAAACCGTGCCCGGGACTGCTGCTTCCTGGTCGAGGGCGAACTTCTCCTCATTCAAAAGAAACAACTCTACCGATTTTTCGTCGGGGTCGACGATCCAGTACTCTCTGACGCCGCATTTTTCGTAAACCTTGTATTTTTTCCGCAGGTCGTAGTAGGCGGTGCTTGGGGAGAGGATTTCAACCACCAGGTCCGGGGCGCCGTTTATCCGCGCCGGCTCGATGATTTCCATTCTTTCCTGGGCGATGAAGATAATGTCCGGCTGGTAGGTTTCCGTTGCTTCAAGATAAACGTCTATGGGCGCAAACAGTACGATTCCCAAGCCGTTTTTTGATACAAAGTCTACCATCTGGAACCCTAACTTCATCGAAATAATCTGGTGGTACGTAGTTGGTGAAGGCGTCAAGACGAATTCACCCCCAACGAGTTGATAAGGCGCTCCTTCGGGAAGCTTCCGGTAGTCTTCGTAGGTGCAAGGTTTCTCTGTGGTAGAAGCGGTTTCCTTAAGCTGCAGGCCCATATTGTTCACCTCCTGGTTAAAATTGTATCATTTTTGCGGAGGCCAGGCAATTGGGAAGTGAGAAGTGCGAGGTTGGAAGTGGGATTCTAAGAAGAAATTCGCTACGCGAATTTCCACAAGCATCTAACCTCTAACTTCTCACCTCCCACCTCGATATAATAAAAGAAAATCACTTCCGGTGATTTTCACCAAGGTCTAACCTCTAACCTCCCACCTCCCACCTCTATTAAGGCAGCCAGCCGCCGTCGACGCACAGGACCTGTCCGTTGATGAAAGCCGCGGCCGGAGAGGCGAGGAAGGCGCAGGCGCCCGCAACGTCCTGCGGTTTTCCCAGCCTGCCGGCGGGGATGGACGCGGCAAGTCCGGCGATTTCTTCTGGGGAGAGCCCTTTCGGGAGCATGTCCGTTTCTACGGGCCCGGGGGCGACGGCGTTCACCGTGATCCCGGCGCTGCCCACCTCACGGGCGAGGGACTTGGTAAGGGCGATTAAGCCTCCCTTGGTGGCGGCGTAGGCTGCTTCGCAAGAAGCGCCTGTGATTCCGAAGACCGACGTTATGTTAAGTATTCGGCCCCAGCGGCGGTGGATCATTCCGGCGAGCGCCCGCCGGCAGCAAAAGAAAGCGCCCGAGAGGTTGACTCCAAGGAGTTTTTGCCATTCTTCGTCACTGGTTTCCACAACTAAGCGCCGGAATCCCAGACCGGCGTTATTAACCAAAATATCGACGGAACCCAGTGTTTTCTCCGCGGCATCGAAGAGTTGTTCCACAAATTCCGGGTTTGAGATATCGGCCCGGAAGGCCAAGGCGCTTCCGCCGTGCTCCCGGCAGGCTGCCGCCACACTTTCAGCGTTCCGCGCAGAAGTCAGGTAGTTCACAACCACGTTTGCACCGTGACGCGCCAGTTCCGTGCAAATCGCCGCCCCGATGCCCCGGCTGCCGCCGGTGACCAGAGCCACTTTTCCACTTAGGCTTTTGTTCATAGAAAACATTCTAACCCTTGTCAATGCAGGTTTCTTACAATCCTTAAGCATATCATGATTTCCACAGGATGCAAGAGACAAGGGCCGGAAAAACAAACATGACGCGCCATCCTTCCCCATGAATGCGTGAAGCAAGCAGCGTTTTGTCGCACGTTTTATTCCAGGATATGGAAGGTATTTAGCGGCAAGTGTGAAATAACTTAGCTGAGTGTTGCAATGAGGAGGATTAAACTGTGTTCATTATATTTGGCAGTCCATGGGCTGCGTTGAAAAAATATCTTGTCCGGTCCAGTTTGCTTTTAGGTGGAGCGTGTGTTTGCGAGCGGGCCGGCATGAACGAATCGGCGCTCCGGCTGGTCAAGCGCGCTTTGAGGGCGGAACCCGGCAGGGTGGATTTGAACTTGTGGGCGGGAAGGCTTTGTTTTAAGATGGGCTGGCTCGACCGGGCGGTTTCGTATTTACGGGTTGCCAGGCCTGCGGGGTGGAAAAAGGGGAAGTTCAACCCGGCGCGTTTCGCGGACAGAGAAACGGGGATTTCGCCCAAAGATCTCGGGTGGGTGCTGGCGGCGACAGGGAGCTGGCTGCTCAGGCGGAATGAGCCGGCGCAGGCGTTGGCGTTTTTTAACCGTGCTCTTTCCGCGGGATGCTATAACAGCGCGGTGCTCAACCAGAAGGCTTTGTGTCTGTTATCCCTGGGCGCGGCCGCGGAATCGGTCCGGATTTTAAAAGAAGCGGAACAGGCGGGTGGCCGTAACCCTTCCATTGTACTGAACACGGCCCATGCCTTAAACCTGCTCGGCCGTCACAGTGAAGCGCTTGAACAGTATGAACGGGGACAGCGTCTCGGGGGGGAAAACAGCGTCCACCTGCTTAACAACAAGGGCTTCAGCCTGTTTCACCTGAGGCGTTATGAGGAAGCCGCGGCTTGTTTTCTTCTGGCGAGGGAACTGGCCCCGGATGACGTTGCGGTGGGAACGAATCTGGCGGCTTGTTATTATAAGCTGCGCCGGATAAAAGAAGCGGAGCAGATTATGGCCGCTTTAGCGGCTAAGAGCGACGATGCGATAATTGTCAACAACCTTGCCGTGATCCAGGAAGCGGCCGGGCAAAAGCTTAAATCCCTGGATGCTTACAAAAAGGCTGCGGGTTCGGCCGGCTCGAACAGCGAGGTGGTGTTGTTGAACCAGGCGGCGTGCCTGGCGGACCTGGGCCGCTTTGACGAGGCCCTCACCGTATGCGCCTGGCTTAGTCAGGCCCACCCGACGGACCACCGGGTTTTGAGCCTCAAAGCAAGCATCATGTTTGAACTTGGCCGGCAGCGTGAGGCCTTGGACTGTTACCGCCAGGCGTTTGGGATGTGAACTCTCATAAAAGCTCTTGATTGCCGGTATAGACCCGGAGGCCTTGCATCTGGGCAATGAAGACGGCGTCGCGGTATTCGGCGGCGGTTAACCGGCGATTGAGGGGTGGAAACTCCCGGGACCGGTAAGCCGGGTAATACTGCGCCATTACATTGACGAAACACCTTGGCGAGACTTCGCGGGCAAGGAATTTCATCGCTTCTTCAGTTCCCGACAGGTTTTCCGGTAGAACCAGGTGGCGTACCAGAAGGCCGCGGGCGGCTATTCCCCTTTCGTCGAAGGTTAAGTCTCCCACCTGCCGCTGCATTTCTTTCAAGGCTTCCTTAACCACCGCCGGGTAATCCCCAACACCGGAATATCTTGCCGCTGCATCGGGATCAGTGTATTTGAAATCCGGCATATATATGTCTACAATACCGTCGAGGAGTCTTAAAGTCTCCAGGCTTTCATAGCCGCTGCTGTTATAAACAAGGGGAAGATTGAGCCCTTCTTTGGCTGCCCGTAAGAGCGCCGCCAGGATCTGCGGTACGAAGTGGGTGGGGCTGACGAGGTTGATGTTGTGGCACCCCATCATTTCGAGCGTGAGCATCATCTGCGCGAGCCGGCCTATGGTTACGACTTCTCCTTCGCCCAGGTGGCTTAGCTCATAGTTTTGGCAAAATACGCAGTTCAGGGTGCAGTTGGCGAAGAAGATGGTTCCTGATCCAAGATCGCCCACAAGTGGAGCTTCTTCACCGAAATGCGGCCCATAGCTTGAAACGACAACATCCCGGCCGCTGCGGCATATGCCTCGTTCGTTTTTGAGGCGGTTTACTTCACATTCACGCGGGCAGGTATCACAGCTTTTCAGGCGGCGGTAAGCCGCTGCAACGCGGCGCCTCAGTTCTCCCTCTTCCAGACGGCGGTAAGCGGCAATAAAATCCAAATCCTGCCCTCCTCTGAAGTCTCGGTGTTTTTTAAGCTCTTTTTTATTTTACACTCCATGGTCTGTTTTACCAACCGATTTGGAAAGGCGGCTTCACTCGTTCGTTTCCGGCACCTTGAACGGCTGGCCGGCATAATATTTTATTATCAATTAACTTATCTTTCCAGGAGGTGGTTTTAATGAAAATTCAGGTCGGCAGTCAGGGAACGGTTCCGCCGGGAGGCCATAAGTTACCGCCGCTGCCTTATCCTTATGATGCCCTGGAACCGGTGATCAGTTCCACCACCCTTCACATACATCACGACAAGCACCACAAGTCATACGTTGATGGTCTTAACAAGGCCGAACTGAAGCTGGTGGAAGCCCGCCGTACCGGCGACTTCTCCCTCGTCAAGCATTGGGAGCGGGAACTGGCCTTTCATGGTTCGGGCCATATCCTGCACAGCATTTACTGGACGGTCATGACGCCATGGGGTGAAAATCAGCCAGGCCCGTTGACCAGGGAGAAGGTCATGAGTTATTTTGGCGGCGTATCGGCTTTTCAAGAGCAGTTTACCATGGCCGCAACAGATGTTGAGGGGTCAGGGTGGGCACTTCTGGCATGGCAGCCGGCCTGGTGCCGTCTTGAGATTTTAACTGCCGAGAAACATCAAGACCTTACCCAGTGGGGCTGCATTCCCGTTCTGGTGATTGATGTTTGGGAGCACGCCTACTACCTTGACTATCAGAACCAACGCCGCGACTATGTGAACGCCTGGTGGCGCCTTGTAAACTGGGGCGAGGTGGAGCGGCGGCTCGAACGAGCGCTGCCGGCGCGAGTACCACTTACGATGGAGAGAGAATAAAAAGAAGAACCGGCACAGCCGGTTCTTTCTAAAATTCTAATCTCTAACTTCCAACTTCCAACTTCTAAAATGGCGTCCCGGGAGGGATTCGAACCCCCGACCCGCGGCTTAGAAGGCCGCTGCTCTATCCACTGAGCTACCGGGACGAAAATAGAAGTCAGATGCATGAAGTCGGAAGTCAGAATATAGAAGGTAGAATATAGAATACAGAATATAGAATACAGAAGGCGGTCCGGTATCCAAAATTCTATATTCTGACCACTTAAGGCACTCAAAAAGGTTATTCTATATTCTTTTTTCCAACCTCCAACGCAGAACCTTGAACTTTGAACTTTGAAAGGACCCTAAAGGTCCATCCTTTTAAGCTTAACGTTGAACCTTGAACGTAAATGGAGCGGGTGATGGGAATCGAACCCACGTAGCCGGCTTGGAAGGCCGGTGCTCTGCCACTGAGCTACACCCGCGTTTTAAGAGGTGAGATGTGACCACGAAAAATTATAGCGCAGAACCGGTTAAAAGTCAAAAGCCTGCCGGCAGGAATACGGAATGAAGAAGGTAGAATGTAGTAGCTTAACTCGCGACTATTATTCTACCAAGTTGGCGAGCGTTTCCTTGATTTTCGCCAATGCCGCAGCGCGGTGGCTGATCCGGTTTTTGACCTCTAGGGGAAGTTCGGCAAAGGTCTTACCGAATTCGGGGACGTAAAACAAGGGGTCGTAACCGAAACCACCCGCACCGCGTAGTTCGGTGAGGATATAGCCTTCGCAGCGGCCGTCCGCGGTTAGTACCCTGCCTTCCGGAAACGCCACGGCGATCACGCACCTGAACCGGGCCGCGCGTTTTTCCTGCGGCACCCCTTCTAAAAGCCGCAAAAGCTTTGCATTGTTCGCGTCGTCGTCTTTGGGTTCGCCGGCAAAACGGGCCGAATAAACCCCGGGAGCGCCGCCGAGATAATCAACCTCGAGGCCGGAATCATCAGCGAGTGCTGTTTCTCCGGTAAACGCCGCAGTCGCGCGGGCTTTTTCGATGGCGTTGGCCTCGAAGGTTGTCCCGCGTTCTTCTATCTCCGGAAACTCTTGATAGGCTTTTGTGGATATCACTTCCCAGTTAAGGGGGGCCAGAATGGCCTGAATTTCCCTAAGCTTTCCCTGGTTGGTTGTCGCTACTACTAACCGCTTCATTGTTACCTTACGCCAATAAAGGTGGCGAGGCTGCCCAGCGCTTCCCGTTGTTTTTCGACCAGGGCGGCGATCCCGTTCACTGCAAGGTCCAGCATGGCGTCAAGTTCCTGCCGGCTGAAGGTGTCTTCTTCACCGGTGCCCTGGATCTCCACCAGTTTTCCGCTTGCGGTCATCACCACATTCATGTCTACCGCGGCCAGCGAGTCCTCCGCAAAGGAGAGGTCCAGCAGAAGATCCCCTCCTGCCCGCCCCACACTCACAGCGGCAACATAATCGTACACCGGAATCAGCGTCAGCACTCCTTCGTTCCGGAGCCAGTCAAGGGCGTACACCAGGGCGACAAAACCACCCGTGATAGAAGCGGTCCGCGTTCCACCGTCTGCCTGGATCACGTCGCAGTCGACGGTAATGGTTCGCTCACCTATTGCTTCCAGGTCAACCACCGCTCGAAGCGAGCGACCGATCAGCCGTTGTATCTCCAGAGTTCTGCCGCTCTGGCGGCCTTTTGCCGCTTCCCTTACGTTCCGTGCTTCGGTTGACCGCGGCAGCATCCCGTACTCGGCGGTTACCCAACCCTTACCGGTACCTTTAAGAAACGGCGGCACCTTATCATCCACCGAGGCGGTACAAATGATCCGCGTATCGCCGACCTCAACATAAGCGGAACCCTCGGCATATTTGTTGCATTGCGGGAGAATCCTTGTCGGGCGGATTTCGGATGCCCTACGTTCAGGCATGCGCAATAATGCTCACTCCATTGAAATTATGGTAAGAAAAACCTTCGTTATTACGGGCTTAACTCTCATCCTACCATTATGCCCCGGAAAAGGCAAGTTTCTAAGGTTATTGGTTTCGATTCAAAAAATTTTGCTTAAGGTGAAAGGAATAACAGTTCTTAAGCAGAAATTGAAAAATACATCTGTAAGGAATTTCAGAAAAGAAGAGAGGGATATAATGCGATTCTGGCTTGTTTTAATTATCAGCCTGGTCCTCGTGGCAACCGCCGGCTGCGGAAAACAAAAAGAGCCGCAATCCGAGACGCCGACGGCCCAAGGTCCCGGACCTATTCAACCCACCGTAATTGATTTTGACAAGGTCCAGGAAATGGCTCCGACCGGGGATGTTTGTAAGGCGGTTCATGCAGAGCTCCAGCCGGTTTTTGCAAAGGTTTTTGGCGGTGCGAAGTTGTCTATGTTTTTTCAAATGGGCGAAGGCGGTAATCACATGACCTACGCATTGAAGCGGCGGACCGCTGCCGAAGACGTGGAACCGTTAAAAAAGGAGTTAGACTCGAAAGGATACAAGCTTGCCAAGGATTCGTCCCGCGAAGAATTAAAGACTTTGAGCTTCCAAAAAAAGATCGCAGGCAAGGACTGCCAGGTTACCGTCGGCCTGACGGTCAGCGACCAGCGGCTGGGAGTAGCCGTTTTCTATTAACAATCAACCCGCAATAAACACATGGCGGTTCCTTAATGAACCGCCTTTTTGCTTTTGGATTAAGTGTAAACGATGTTCCAGGGGTGGCAGCCTTGTCACAAAATGAGGAAAGGCATTTCGCCGTCCAATCGGTTGAGCGCGCGTTGCTCATCTTGGAAGTATTAGGCGCAAACCCTGCGGGGTTGGGAGTGACCAGGATCGGGAAGGAGCTCGGACTGCATAAAAGCACCGTCCACAGGCTCCTTGCCGCTTTAACCAGCCACGGTTTTGTTGAGAAGGATGAGACAACGGAATGCTATCGCCTTGGAATGGGCTACATTTCCCTTGGGTTGACTTACCTCCACAGCCTTGACTTACGGCGTGAGGTTTTACCTTACATCACCGAACTGGTGGATATCACAGGTGAAACGGTGCAACTCGCCATTTTGGAGCGGAGCGAGGTTTTATTCCTCGAAAGGCGCCAGCCGCAAGAGCCGACGACCATAAACCTCGGGCTCCGCACGCCGGCGTATTGCGTGGCGGAAGGAAAGGTTCTTCTCGCTTATCTTCCCGAGGCGCAGCTGAGAAAATACCTTCGGACTCAAGAGTTAAAGCCGCACGCCCTTAACACCATCACCGCTCCGGAACAACTGCTTTTTCACCTGGAACGGGTCAGAGCACAGGGATACGCGGTAAGCGCCGGTGAATTCGCGGACAATTTGCGCGGGGTTGCGGCGCCGATCTTCAATGTGAGCGGGCGAGTCGCAGCAGCCCTGGGGATTACGGGTCCGTCAGAGCGCCTTCCACTCGAAAGGATTAACAGGCTGGTTAACATACTGCAAGAAACATGTTATTCCGTATCCCTGCTTTTGGGCTGCCGGAAACAGGATGTAGGGCCATATGTCTAATTCGTTAATGGCGGGATGTGATCGCGGTGGATCCCAACCTCAAGGATTATGACTTAATGTACAGGGACTTTGACTGGGCCAAGGCCGAGGAAGCACTCGGTCTCGGCCGAAAATATAATATCGCGCAAATCGCGGTAGACGACAACTGCAAGAAAGGACTAAAGGATAAAACGGCGCTCAGGTTTTGGGACGGAAACCGTGAACACGCATTCACCTTCGGCGAGCTTCAAGTGTTGTCGGACCGGTTCGCGCTGGTTCTTGCGCAGCATGACGTAAAACCCGGAGACCGCGTGGTGCTTTTCGGCCGTTCATCGCCGGAGCTTTATGTAAGCCTGCTGGGGGTTATAAAAACGGGTGCGGTGGCTGTTCCGGTTTATGAAGGGTATATGGCGGAGGCGTTAAACGAAATCCTTCAGGATTCAGGTGCGGTTGCGCTTGTAACCACCGCTGATTTAAAAAAACGGGTTGACCGTTCGCGGTTGTCTCAACTCCGGCAATCATTCATTATAGGACCAACTGAGGTAAAAGCCCAGGTGGGAGAGGAGAATTGGCACAAGGCGGTTGCCGGGGCGGTCGGGGAACCGGTTGTTGTCGCGCTTGACAGGGATTCACCTTTCGCTTTGATATACACTTCCGGTTCCACGGGAAAACCCAAGGGTATCCTCCTTTCGCACGGCGGGTTGGTGCAGTATTACCAGACGGGCCGCTGGGTCATGGACCTCCACCCGGATGATGTGGCCTGGTGCACCGCGGATATGGGGTGGGTGACGGGAATCGCTTACGGCGTCCTCGCTCCGTGGCTCAACGGTGTTACCACCGCGGTTTACGGCGGCGGCGTCAGCCCGGAAGGCTGGTACGGCTTCATCCAGCGTTTCGGCGTCACGGTCTGGTATACGACACCGGGTGCGTTACGGTTCCTGATGACGGCGGGGAAGGATTTAGTCAAAAGCTTTGATTTGGGCGGCCTCAGGCATATTCTGACCGTAGGGGAGGCCCTTAACCCGGCAACCATTCGCTGGGCGCGGGAGGTTCTGGCGCGGGACGTTTGCGACACCTGGTTCATGACCGAAACCGGAGCGCAGATCATTGCTAACTTCCGTTGCCTTCCGATAAAACCCGGCTCGATGGGGAAACCGATTCCCGGTATTAAGGTGGCGGTGGTAGACGGCCAGGGGCAGGAACTCGGTCCGATGCAGATGGGGCAGTTGGCCGTTCGCCCCCCGTGGCCGGCGATGATGCGAGGCATATGGAAGGAAGAATCAGGATTTGCCCGGTATTTTTCCGGCCCGTGGTACTTAAGCGGCGACCTGGCATACAGGGACAGAGAAGGTTACTACTGGTACCAGGGACGGATGGACGATATGATCAAAGTCGGGGAGCGCCGTGTCGGTCCCTTTGAGGTGGAAAGCAAGCTGATGGAGCATCCCGCGGTATTAGATGCGGCGGTCATCGGCAAACCCGATCTTTCGCGGGGGGAAATAATTAAGGCTTTTGTGGTACTCAGGTCGGGACACCACTGGTCGCCGAAACTGCAGTCACAGCTGCAGAATTATATTGAAAGAAGTCTTGCCGAGCACATGGTCCCGCGGGAATTCGAAGTATGTTCGTCCTTGCCGTATACCAGAACGGGTAAGCGGTTACGCCGTTTACTAAAGGCCAGGGAGATCGGTCTGCCGGAAGGCGGGGCCGGGGAGTAGTCGACGGGTTATAACTGATTACGGTGTTCCTTGTGAAGACGCGGTAGTCGGTATAGCAGTTCGTAGCTGTTACATAACAGGACGCAAGATGCCTGAATAAGCGTTAAGGGGCTGGGATCCAGCCCTTTGTTTTACATTGCGGAACAACTATCGAATTTCACCGGTTAAGAAAAGCTTTTCAACCACTCAAACCCCTCCTTTTACATTCGACAAAAAATTAATTTTCTTTGACAGATTTTAAGCTGAGAATCAAGATGCAATGTTTTGTAATATAAAACAATTTCTAAGGGAGGGGTTGAGTTTGTCTCAGGAAACGACAATCGATGTTCTACTGGAAGAGGAAAGAATATTTCATCCGCCCGAGGATTTTGCAAAACAGGCCAACGTGAACAGCAAACAGATCTATGCTGATGCGCGGGCTAATTATAAGCTTTATTGGGCCATGCAGGCGGAGCGGCTCGACTGGTACCAAAAGTGGGATAAGGTTCTGGAGTGGAACCCGCCGTTCGCCAAGTGGTTCGTCAACGGGAAACTTAACGTCAGCTATAACTGCATCGACCGGCATCTTCTGACCTGGCGGCGGAATAAGGCGGCGATTATCTTCGAGGGCGAACCGGGGGACAGCCGTGTCCTTACTTACTGGGATCTTTACCGCGAAGTGACCCGGTTTGCAAACGTTCTAAAGGAATTTGGTGTAAAAACGGGTGACCGGGTGGCGATCTACCTCCCGATGATTCCGGAACTGGCCATTACCATGCTTGCCTGCGCCCGGATCGGTGCGCCGCACAGCGTGGTGTTCGGTGGTTTCAGCTCCGAAGCCCTTCGCGACCGGATCAACGACGCCGGAGCGAAGATCCTGATTACCGCCGACGGCGGCTGGCGGCGGGGTAAAGTGGTGCCGCTTAAGAAGAACGCCGATGCGGCACTGATGGAAACGCCGACAATTGAAAAAACAATTGTTGTTCAGCGCACGAATCAGGAAGTGAAAATGAAGATGGGCCGCGACGTCTGGTACCACGAGGTAATGGCGAACGCGCCCATAGGTTGTCCGCCCGAAGAGCTTGACAGCGAGCACATGCTTTTCATTCTTTATACGAGCGGCACCACGGGGAAGCCCAAAGGGGTGGTGCACACGACAGGCGGTTACCTTGTGGGAACCAGTACGACTCATTCCATGGTCTTCGACGTGAAGGACAGCGATGTGTACTGGTGTACCGCCGACATCGGCTGGGTTACGGGCCACAGTTATGTGGTTTACGGACCCCTTGCGAACGGGGCGACCTCCCTGATGTACGAGGGGGCGCCGGACTGGCCGGAGCCGGACCGCAACTGGGCAATTATCGAGAAGTACGGCGTAAGCATCTTTTATACCGCGCCGACGGCGATCAGGGCGTTCATGAAGTGGGGGCGCAAATGGCCGGAGGGCCGCAACCTTTCAAGTCTCAGGCTCATCGGAACAGTCGGCGAACCGATAAATCCGGAGGCATGGGTCTGGTACTACGAAAACATCGGCGGCGCCCGGTGTCCGATTGTCGACACCTGGTGGCAGACGGAGACCGGTATGATTATGATCAGTCCCCTACCCGGGATAACGCCGTTAAAACCGGGGTCGGCCACCGTGCCGTTGCCGGGCATAGACGCCGACGTCCTGGACGCGGCCGGCAACCCTGTTCCCCTCGGCCAGGGGGGCTTTCTGGTGGTAAAAGAGCCCTGGCCCGCCATGTTGCGGACCATCTACGGTGATGACCAGCGTTATATCGATACCTACTGGTCCAAATTCCCGGGAAAATGGATTTACTTTGCCGGGGACGGCGCGAAGCGGGACTATCACAACTATTACTGGATGCTCGGTCGCGTGGACGACGTGATAAACGTCGCCGGACACCGTTTGAGCACCATGGAAATCGAGAGCGCCCTTGTCGATCACCCGTCAGTCGCCGAATCGGCTGTGATCGGCAAAGACCACGACATCAAGGGTCAGGCGGTGGCGGCTTTTGTCACCTTGAAGAGCCGGGCTTTCAACGAACTGAAGTCGGCCAAAAGGAGTTTCAAGGAAATAGAAAACGAACTTAAGGCGCATGTGGCCAAAAAAATCGGTTCAATTGCGCGTCCCGACGATGTTTTCCTGACCGCAGAGTTGCCGAAGACCCGCAGCGGTAAAATAATGCGGCGGCTGCTGCGGGATATCGCCGAAGGAAGGATCCTCGGTGACACAACCACGCTGGCGGACCCGGCGGTTATTTCAGAGTTGAAACAGAAGTACGAAGGGCGCGAATCCTGAGGCAAAACGCATATCTGCGCACGGGTTTTCCCCGAACCCTGCGTCCTTTAATAGGACGGGCTTGTTAATAGCGCCAGAGCTAACAAAATACTCTGCTAAACCAAAGGAGGAATTGTAGTGAGCGTCAATCAGTCCAGGGGTTGGATTGTAACCATTGCAGGGATGGGGATAAATCTCTGCCTGGGGGTTCTATATTCCTGGAGCGTGTTTGCCAAAACGCTGGTGAATGAGCTTCACTGGACCAAGACCGCTTCGTCGTGGCCTTATACGGTGGCCATTATTGTCTTCGCCCTGGTTATGGTTCCGGCGGGACGCCTGACGGATAAATGGGGACCACGGATCGTTGCGACTTTAGGCGGGCTTTTCGCCGGTGGCGGGATGATCCTGGCCGGCTTTACCCACAGCCTTAGCCTTCTGATTATCGCCTTCGGGGTGTTCCTCGGCACAGGTATGGGCCTGGGTTACGCCGCACCTACACCTGCTGCCGTAAGATGGTTCGGTGCCCACAAGCGGGGGTTGATAGCGGGACTTGTTGTCGCGGGCTTTGGTCTGGCCTCGGTCTATATTGCGCCTTTAACGAACTACCTCATAAAAGGTTTCGGCATTCAGCGGGCTTTTTTTCTCGAGGGAATTCTTTTTCTCGTGGCGATCGTCCTGCTCGCCCGGTTTTTGATTTTCCCGCCGAAGGATTACCAGCCGGCATCACCTCCCGCGGCTGCTAAACAAAAAGCCGGCGCCGCAAAGCGTGAATATGACTGGCACGAAATGATGAAAACGCCGGTGTTTTATCTGATCTGGATCACTTACGTTTTGGGGGCTGCCGCCGGGCTGATGATCATCGGTCACCTTGCCAAGATTGCGGAATTGCAGGCAGGAATCGCGTACGGGTTTGTCTTCGTGGCGATGCTCGCGGTCTTTAACGCGGGAGGACGTGTTATTTCCGGTTGGTTGGGCGATTACATCGGCCGTACCAACACCTTGCTTCTCGTGATGTTAATCCAGGCGGTCAACATGTTCATGTTCCGGACCTATGCCTCGGCCACGACTTTGTTTATCGGCGTGATCCTTGCCGGTTATTGTTACGGCTCTCTCCTTGCTCTTTTCCCTTCGATTACGTATGAGTACTTCGGGACAAAGCACGCCGGGATCAACTACGGTCTTGTTTTTACGGCCTGGGGTATCGGTGGTGTCGTGGGGCCGATGATCGCAGGGAAAGTGGCGGATGCGACGGGGGGTTACGCCGGGGCTTACCTGATCGCTGCGGCTTTATGCGCCGCCGGCGGAATACTGAGCCTGTTGATGCGGGCGCCAAAGACTGCGGAAACAAGGGAGACGCGGACGGTACCGGTTGGTTAGACGAGTTGCAATAACCGACATGTAAAATAAATATGATTAACGATGGACTGTCGCTTGAATTATGTCGCCCCGGCGGGGGCTTTTTTTATCATCGTTAAAAAAGCGATTTCCAGGGTCAAGTTCTTCTATCAAAACCCGCCGGTTTGATTATAATCAAAGTGTTACGGCGTTAAGAGTTCTTTACTCGGTTAACAAAAAATTGAACATGTTTGGAGGATGACAGGATGTCTCTGCAAAAGGGTCTTAGGGGTTCCGCGTGTATCACCGTGGGTGAAGGCGATACAGCCGTGGCTCAGGGCAGCGGCACGGTACCGGTGTTCGCTACGCCGCGGCTTGTTGCGGTAATGGAGGCGGCGGCGGTGGCGGCCTTGAACGGTGTTTTGCCCCAAGGCCAGACCTCTGTTGGGACGAAGGTAGACGTGGAACATCTGGCGGCCACACCTGTGGGTATGGAGGTTGTGGCCGTTGCGGAATTAACGGAGGTGGATGGCCGGCGTCTGGTGTTTGCCGTTGAGGCGCGCGACCCTGCGGAAGTCGTGGGCCGCGGGCGCCACGAACGGTTTTTAATTGATGAGGCGCGGTTCCTGGCGAAGGTTGCGCAGAAGAACATGGAGAGCCGGGGAGTGAGAGGTGAGAGGTGAGAGGTGGAAGCAGGACTACTAACTTAAAACTGTATATTATGGCGGGTTCTCCTTCGGAGAGGGTTGTTGCTTGATTGGGATGAATATTATACTATATCCCTGGTGTTATAAGGAGGAGTCTTTACGGGCCTGACGGAGGCTGTGGTTTTGGGAATTGTCCAGGGACTGGGGGAGTTTTTGCCGATTTCGAGTACGGCGCACCTGGTTCTGGTACCCTGGTTTTTTCAATGGCGTGATCCGGGATTAGCCTTTGACGTGGCCCTGCATCTGGGCACCCTTGTTGCGGTTGTGGCCTATTTCTGGCGTGACTGGCTGGTCCTGGCGATAAGCGGGCTCAAAGGCATGAAGAACCGTGAGGGACGGCTTTTCTGGTACCTCGTGGCGGCTACTATACCCGGCGCCCTTGGCGGCATGGCATTTGAACATCACGCGGAAACGATCTTCCGCGCACCTTTGCTGGTCGGCGTAATGCTCATCCTTATGGGCGCTGTGCTTTATGCCGCGGACCACTACGGCGGAAGAGCCCGGGGCATCTGGCGATTGGGCTGGCTTGACGCGTTGCTGATCGGTTGTGCCCAGGCCCTTGCCATTGTTCCCGGTGTTTCCCGGTCCGGGGCAACAATTGCCGCCGGCCGCTTTCTCGGGATTGAGCGGGAAGCGGCGACGCGGTTCTCTTTCCTCCTTTCCACACCGATTATTCTCGGTGCCGGGGTTTTCGGCCTGAAGGATATCGGGGCCGTCGACCTTAACACCTCTTTCTGGGTCGGCGTTCTCACCTCGGCTGTGGCGGGATTCGGAGCGATAGCTTTTCTGCTGCGGTTTGTGACCACGCGGAATTTCAATATCTTTGTCTGGTATAGAGGGGCACTCGGGTTGCTGGTCATTCTGACGGCATTGATGCGTTAAGGGCGCCAACAGAATTTTAATGCAGCTTCCTTTCGTCCGTCACTCGTACAATCTTACTTTCTTCCGACTCCTGGCTGTACAGTTCGTCGGGGGTGAGCGCATAATCCGCGACTTTATCGGATAAGAAAATCGGGGTTACCGTCCTCAGCGCCAGGGCAATGGCGTCGCTGGGCCGGGCGTCGATAACCGTCTCATAGTCTTTAGTCCTCAGGTGAAGCTCCGCATAGTAGGTGCCGTCCTTTACGTCGCTTATAATCACGCTTGCCACCGTGACACCGCTTTGGTCGCATATCGTCTTTAGCAGATCATGGGTCAGCGGTCGGCCGAGGCTTGCACCTTCAAGGGCCAAAGCGATTGAATGCGCTTCAAAAGGCCCGATCCAGATCGGCAACATCTTGTGTTCTTCCTCGTCTGAAAGAAGGAGCACGGGGTTCATTGCAAGGTCAAAGGCGATTTCTTTTACCTTGACAGGTATCATTGTGCCTCACCTCCCGGATTGGGGTATATATTCTATTCGACCGGACCTGCCTCGATTTCCTGCTTGGTTGAAATTAAATAAACCCGAAAAGATGTACTGCAAGAAGTCTATTCACGGGACATCTGCTTTGTGAAAACTACCTCCGGGTCGAACCTGGGAACTTATATGTGTTTGAGACGCTTACAGGGAGAAAGGCAACAAGTTCTACCTCCTCCATTTTACCGGCAGACGAATTCCCGGGCCTCGTTCCCAAAAAATTACTTTATTCAATTTTACTTCTTTTTTGTTCTTTATGCAAATCTCAATTCCTAAGAAACGCTGTCGGTAATACCTGGGAGCGCCTCATGCGGCAAGCCGCACAACGAAATCGGCGCTGGAAATAGCGATTTGCCTGTTGTCACATATTTATTTTCTTGATTCATGGCGTTCTTGGCGTCTTGGCGGTGAGGTTTATTTTTAAAGGAAAAGCCCCCAGATCCCGGGCGAGCTGAAGATCGCGCACGGTTCCCTGTCCGGAAGTGGTCAGGTAATCGCCGGTAATCAACCCGTTTACCCCGCCGGCGAGGCCCAGGGCCTGAACGTCGCGAAGGTTGTGTTCACGTCCTCCGGCGTAGCGAATGGTGGCCTCCGGCAGGACCAGGCGAAAAACAGCCAGCGTGCGGAGGATTTCGAGGGGAGAGAGCGGCGGCTGCATGGCAAGCGGGGTTCCGGGAATAGGATGGAGGAGGTTAACCGGTACCGACGCCACCCGGAGGTCGTGCAGCGCAAGAGCAAGCTCCACCCGTTGTTCCGGGCTCTCCCCCAGGCCTATGATTCCTCCCGCACAGATTTCCAGCCCTGCTTCCTGGGCGGTTTGAATGGTGGTTACCCGGTCGGTGTAACGGTGGGTGGTGCAGATTTCGTCAAAAAAGCTTGCGGCGGTTTCCAGGTTGTGGTGATACCTGTAGACGCCGGCTTTTTTCAGTTCACGTGCTTCTTCGATGGTAAGGATACCAAGCGAAGCGCAAAGCCGGAGTGCGGGTATTTCTTCTCTTAAACGACGGATGACGGCGACTATTTTATCAAAATCGCCGCCGGGATCACGCCCGCTGATCACCAGCGAAAAGCGTTTGACTCCCCGGGCATACGCTGCTCTTGCCCGGCGAAGTATCTCCTCGCCGGGAAGCAGGGGGTGAGCCGGCGCCCGGGTGGGATAACGGGCGGCCTGCGCGCAAAAGCGGCAGTCTTCCGGACAGCGCCCGGCTCGCGCGTTCACTATTGCGCAAAGATCCAATCCTGTGCCGTGGAAGTGCTTTCTCACGACGTCGGCCCAGCCCAAAAGGAAAGGGGTTATCTCATCCGGCATACGGATAAGCGTCACGGCTTCCGCCATAGAAAGACGGCCGCCGCTCAGCACACGTCGGGCCAGACCGCTTATCAACCCGGTTTGCTCAAGGAACGTCATTTGCGAGCCACCACCAGCGCCATGTTCCAGTGAAGGGTGGTATCCGAAAGCCCGGCGGTTAACTTCTTCCACAGGTCCTCGGCCGACTCCGCCCGGGGGCCGAAGAGAAACGCCCAGGAACCGCGTGCCCGCAGCAGGGTGCCGAATAGCGCGGGTGGTAGCGTCTCACGGAGCGTTATCAATTCCACGGAGCTTTTCAAGCCTGCGAATTCCCGCCGCAGACGGCTCAAGCTCAAGAGGTGCTTCCCGTGCCTGTCGCCGACGCCGAGTTCCCGGCAGATACGGAGCAAAACCAGATTCCCGTCTCCTTTTTCCGGCCCGCTGACAGGAACCGAGAACGCCATTACCCCCCCGGGTTCAAGTAGCTTTGCCAGGGTATGGACTGTTCCCGGCCGGAACCAGTGGTAGCAGACATTGCCGAAAATAAGGCCGAACCTGTCTCTTAAGTCAGAAGCCCCTTCGGCGGATAGGAGCGCGAAGTCCGTGTATTTTAGCAGTTTTCTGCTGTTATGCGCCAGCATTTTTTCGCTCGGGTCGGTGGCCAGGATCCTGGCCTTAGGGAAACAGCGCCGCAAAATAACGGTGGCCGCACCGGTACCGGCTCCGACCTCGAGGATCCGGCGGGGATCAAGAGGGGCTATCCTGTCTGCCAGGGCGGCGGCGATTCGCATGTAAAATCGCTCGTTTTCCGGGGTTGCGTATATGTGGCTGTTAACGCCAAACGGTTCAGATACGGAAATTGGAATCGCCCCCTTTTTTTTAACTTAGGACTTCAAGAAAAATAAGCTCCCACAGCGGCGATTACCTCTGGCGCGGTAACGATGTCGAGGTGTCCCACGTTGTTTACGCTGCGGGTTTCCCAGCCTATTTCCCGAGCCCTTGCCACCGCCGCCAGACAGGCCGGCAGATCCCGGAAAGAATGGAACAGCAAGACCGGCGGAGCCGGCCAGGGCTCGTTAAGTGCCGCCAGCGCTTCTTCCAAGCCGTTAAAGGGTTTCGCCTCGCGGACCCGGCGCGCCCTGAGAACCCGGAGGAGATCGCTTTTGCGTCCGTCAAACCGGGCGTCAAGCGGCACGGACAGCAGGCAAAGGCGCCCGGTTCCCAGCGCCATGGCGATACGCCCGCCCAGGCTGTGTCCTATAGCGGCGCGAAAAGCGAAGGTTTTGAGGGCCGCGACGAACTTCCGGACGCTTTTTGCGGACAGCGGTTCCGGGTGCGCGCCGTGTCCGGGAAGATCGGGAAGGTATGCTTTCCAGCCGGCGCCTGCCAAAGCAAACCCGAGGCCCAGGACCTCTTCTTTTACACCGCCGTACCCGTGCAGGATTACCGCCGGTCCTTTCTCATTTTCCGGCGTTAACAAATAGGCCGGGGTACCTGCGATTAAGGTTTGACGTAAAGCAACACCTTTTTCGTTAAGACCGATAGTCGGCGTCAATTCGTAACCTCCATGATGCTGGCGGTTACCGCTTCGCAGAGGTCTGACAGCTCTTGGCCGGTAATCGCCAGCGGCGGCATAAGCACAACAACGTCACCGAGCGGCCGGATGATTACCCCTTTCTCGCGGGCCTTGAGAATCACCTGCCGTCCTTTTCGGTCGGCAAGCGGGAAAGGTTCCCTTTTTTCTTTGTCCCGGACCAGTTCAATTCCCACCATAAAACCGGCCTGGCGGATGTCGCCGACGTGCGGCAGATCCCGGAGATCCTTAAGGAGTATCCGAAGATGTTCTATCTTTGGTTGAAGTCTTTTTATTACCGCTTCGTTTTCGAACAGGTCGAGATTGGCCAGGGCAGCGGCGCAGGCCAGCGGGTTTCCGGTATAGGTGTGGCCGTGAAAAAAGGTCTTTTGTTCCACGTAATCGGCGTAGAAGGCGTCGTAGATTGTTTCGGTGGTAAGCGTTGCCGCAAGCGGCAGGTAGCCGCCGGTAATGCCCTTGGCTATTATCATGATGTCCGGGCTGACCTGTTCGTGTTCGCAGGCGAACATCTTCCCGGTACGGCCGAACCCCGTCGCCACCTCGTCGGCGATAAGCAGGACCTGGTAGGCGTCGCATAACAGTCGGAGATGCCGCAAAAAACCCTCGGGCCAGGTGATCATCCCCGCTGCTCCTTGGATTACAGGCTCGATGATCACAGCGGCCAGTTCGTCACGGTGTTCTTCCAGGACCCGGGCGACAGCCGTAAAACACTCGCGACCGCACCTTTGGGGTTCGCTGTATCCGTAGGGACAACGGTAACAGTAGGCCGAAGGTGTTTTTAGCGAGGCTACCACGAGAGGGCCGTAAACCTGATGGAAGAGTTCCATGCCGCCCACGCCGACCGCCCCCAGGGTATCGCCGTGGTAGGCATTGTAGAAGGAAAGAAACTTCTTTTTCCCGGTTGTGCCGAGGTTCTGCCAGTACTGGAAGGCGATTTTAAGTGCGATCTCCACACCGGTGGAGCCGCTGTCCGAGTAAAAGACCCGCTTGAGGCCCGCGGGGGCGATGGATATCAACCGTTCGGCAAGAAGAACCGAAGGAATGTTTGCCAGCCCCAAAAGCGTGGAGTGGGCGATCTTCCCGAGTTGTTCCTTGATCGCCTCGTCGAGCGCCGGTGTCCGGTGGCCGTGAACGTTGACCCAGAGCGAGCTCACACCGTCGAGGTAGCGGCGCCCGTGGATGTCAATCAGGTAGCAACCTTTACCCGCGGCGATCACCGGGGCGTTTTCAAAATCGTACTCCTTCATCTGGGTAAAAGGGTGCCAAATCAGGGTGCGGTCAAGGTTTTCCATGCGTTCTATCGCTTCACGGCTGTACATTGGTTTCCTCCCTCAGGAAATAAATCTCACCGCCAAGACGCCAAGAACACCATGAGTCAAGAAATGAATATGTGACAACAGGGTAAATAGCTATTTCCGGCGTCGATTTTCATTCCTCAATTTTCACGCCAGTTTGGCGAGCGTTTCGCCCAACCGGTACGCCTGGTTGAGTTCGAGCGCGGCTTTTTCCAGGAGGGCGCGTGCGGGTTCTTTCGCGTCCAGCCCGGCAATCTCAGGAACCCGTGCCAAGACCGGCAGCCCGGAGAACTTGGCTATGGTCCTCGGGTTGTCCCCGGCGACAGGATCGGGATTCTCGGGGTAGCGGTTGATGACCACGCCGGCCACTTTCAGCTCGACCTGGACGGCAGCGGCGATCGTCAACAAGGAGTGGTTGATGCTGCCCAGCCCCGGTCGCGCCGTTATGACCAGGGGCAGACCAAGGTCCCTTGCCAGGTCGGCTACCATGTACCTTTCGGAAAGAGGCACGAGAAAGCCCCCTGCGCCCTCGACGATCACGGCGTCATAAAACTTTTGGAGATACTTGAAACACTCCTGGGCCACCTGCGGTTTAAACTCCTTTTTTTCTAAACGCGCCGCCAGATGCGGCGAAACGGGGTGTTCGAAAGAGTAGGGGCAAAGCACATCGAATGATTCCTTCAGGCCGAGAACATCGGCAACAAACTTCGTATCTTCCGGTATCAGGCCGCCGGCTCCTTTAGTGGCGCCGGTTTCCACAGGTTTCAGGTAAGCGACTTTCAGGCCCGCCGACTGGTAGATTAAGCCCAGAAGGGCGCTTAAGACCGTTTTGCCCACACCGGTATCGGTTCCCGTTACAAACAATGATGGCAGTGCGGATGCTGGTGCTTTTCCAGTTTGTGCTTTGGTCACATCTAATGCCTCCGTTTAAAGAATTTAGAATACAGAATATAGAATATAGAATATTTAAGCAAAGAGTTGTAGAAAAGAGTTATTATCCAGAATCTAGAATAGCTTTAGTGTCAAATTCCATCTTTTATCGCTTCATTTAGAGCGGTCAAAAAGCCGTCGATCTCCGCGCGGGTATGAGCGGCGCTTACGGTTATCCTGAGGCGCGCCGTTCCATGCGGCACCGATGGCGGGCGGATGGCCGGCACAAAGTAACCCCTGCTGAGTAACCGTTCTGAAAGGCTCAGAGCCCGTACCGGATCACCTATTATTATAGGCATTATGGGCGAGGTTTTGGCAACTGAAAAACCGCAGCCGGTCAGCCCGGCATGCATCCGGTTGACGTTTTCCCACAGGCGGCCGTGTATTGACGGCTCCTCCTGGAGCAACTCGAGGGCGGCCAGGGCTGCGGCGGCAGAGGCAGGGGGCAGCGCCGTGGTGAAAATAAAGGGGCGGGCGCTGTTCAGGATGAAATCGACCAGGATGTTCGATCCGGCCACAAATCCGCCTAGAGACCCCAGGGCTTTGGAGAGCGTGCCGGTCAGCACGATGTCGTTGACCGCCACACCCTGGACGGCAAGCGTGCCGCGGCCTTCCGGGCCGAGGACGCCGGTGCCGTGGGCGTCGTCTACGATAAGCATGAGGTCATTCTCCCGGGCAAGCGCGTATAACTCCGCCAGCGGCGCCGTATCGCCGTCCATCGAAAAAACGCCCTCGGTGACAAGAAGGCGCCGTCGCCCGCGATGCTCTGTGATCAGCCGGCGCAAGGACGCAATGCTGTTGTGCCTGAAGCGTAAAACCTTCGCGCCGCTCAAGCGGCAGCCGTCGAGCAACGAGGCGTGACAGAGCCGGTCGCAGAAAACCACGTCACCGCGGCCCGCAAGGGCGCTTATCACGGCAATGTTGGCCATGTATCCCGTTGGAAAAACAAGCGCCCGCGCGCATCCCTTAAACCGGGCGACGGCCTTTTCCAGCTCCTGGTGCAAAGGGGAGTGACCGCTGACGAGGCGCGCGGCGCCGCTTCCGGCGCCGTAAGCCCTTAAAGCTTCCACGGCCTTTGCGATTACCCGGGGGTGGTGCGTGAGCCCCAGGTAGTTATTGGTGCAAAAAAGGGTTGCCTCCCGGCCGTTATAAAGCGCCCGGGTGGGGCTGTGCGGCGTCAATGAGCGCAGGGTGCGTTTCAATCCGGCGTTTTCCGCGTCCCGCAGTGCTTTACCGAGGTGATCCACTTGTTTAACACTCTTCTCACAATTAATGTAAACCTGGCAGGTATTTCTGGTTAACAATATAGATGCCAGGCGTTCTTATGTCAAGGGCGATTCGGCAGGAGAATTGAGTTTAACGCCGAAGTAGTACGCGAGAAAAAGGAGACGTTTATGGCAAGAAAAAAGCAGAATGAGAGCGTACCCATTAAGGGCAAGGCTAACGAAGCCGTGATGAGGGATATTAAAGCGGAACTTCTCGGCTTGAGCTTGCTTGCTTTGGCTGCCCTTTGCCTGATCGGCCTGGCAAACGGCTCGGCAGGGGCGGTGGGAGCTTTTGAGCGACGCATTCTCTCCGGCCTGGCGGGTGAGGGGCGATACCTGATACCGGTCGCCGTGGGGCTTTTCGGTGTAGGCCTGTTGCGGGACGGGCGAAAGGAAGACTTAAGGCTGAGGGCTTACGGCGGTGTTTGCCTGGTCCTGGTGGTCCTTGTGCTCCTGGATCTATGGCTCTTGCCCCGGGACACGGTATTCAAGGAAGCGCTGACCAACGGTCTTGCGGGCGACGGCGGCGGCGTAGTGGGTGCCTTTTTGTCTTTTATCCTTCGCCGGGCTTTCGGAATTGCGGGAACTTACGTTGTCCTTTCCAGTGTCACTCTGGCCTGTCTTGCCCTTACCAGCAGTCTGTCTCCGGGAGAACTGGGCAGAGAGGCAACCAAGAGATTCTCCCGTTTTATTCGTAAATTGACCCGGATGTTCGGGGATTTTATTTATACCGAAGTAAACGAAAAAGAAGAGGAAGAGGAAGAAGAGTCGGCGGTGTCGCTGCCTGTAATCATAGACGGCAATGAACCGGCGCATTCAAGAACGGAACCGGCGCCTTCCACGGAAGCGCAGGCATTACCCCCCCCGCCGGCAACGGTGGACGAAAAATCCGCGGCGCGGGTCAGCCAGATTTCTCTCGAGGAAGTGGTAGCCTATAAGCCGCCGCCGGTTACGCTGCTTACCCGCATCCCAAAGACGCGCGACGGTTCGGGTTCGCGGGATATCGCCGAAAGCATTAAAATCCTCGAAGAAACTCTTGATAGTTTCGGTGTTAAGGCCAAGGTCGTACAGGTCACCCGTGGACCCGCCGTTACCCGATACGAGGTCCAGCCGGCACCGGGCGTGAAAGTCAGCCGCATAGTCAGCCTGGCCGATGATATCGCGCTGGTGATGGCGGCGGCGGATGTCCGGATCGAGGCTCCCATTCCGGGTAAGGCGGCCATTGGCATCGAGGTTCCGAATAAAGCGATTTCTCTGGTTCATTTACGCGAGCTTCTTGAAAGCAAGGAGTTCGCTCAGTCGCCTTCACCGCTTACGATGGTCCTGGGGAAGGGTATTGCCGGCCATGTGGTGGTGGCGGACCTCTCACAGATGCCGCACCTGCTGATTGCCGGAGCCACGGGAGCGGGTAAAAGCGTATGCCTGAATACGCTTATAGTCAGCATTTTGTTTAAATCCGGCCCGGATGTAGTGAAATTCGTGTTGATTGATCCAAAGATGGTGGAGCTCACCACCTATAACGATATTCCCCATCTTGCCTGTCCCGTGGTCACGGACGCCAAGAAAGCGGCGGCTACGCTCCGGTGGCTGGTCCGGGAGATGGAGCGCCGCTACGAGGCTTTAGCCATGGTGGGAGTCCGGGATATAAACCGCTACAACAGCATATTACAGTTAAGTGAAGAGAAAAGAGCGCGGCTGCCGTACATCGTGGTGGTGATAGACGAGTTGGCTGACCTGATGATGGTGGCGCCGGTAGATGTCGAGGACGCGGTATGCCGGCTGGCCCAGATGGCCCGCGCGGCCGGCATCCATCTTGTCGTTGCCACCCAACGGCCTTCGGTGGACGTTATCACCGGGTTGATCAAAGCCAATATTCCCTCACGGGTATCCTTTGCGGTTTCGTCGCAAGTCGATTCACGTACGATTCTTGACATGGCCGGCGCCGAGAAGCTTCTCGGCCGCGGCGACATGCTTTTTTCGCCTGTGGGCAGCAGCAAGCCCCTCAGATTGCAGGGCGCCTATCTTTCCGACCGTGAGGTTGAGACCGTGGTGGAATATTTGAAGAAGCAAGGACTGCCGTCAACGGAGGAGATTCCCGTGGAGGTGACGGAATGCGAAGACACGCCCGAAGAGGATGACGAACTCTTCTCCCAGGCGGTGGAAATCCTTGTGCGTGCGGGGCACGCCTCCATCTCCCTGCTTCAACGGCGGCTTAAAATCGGCTACGCCCGGGCCGCCCGATTAATTGATATCATGGAGCGCCGCGGCATAGTCGGTCCTTTTGAAGGAAGCAAGCCACGCACTCTCCTGATGACACTCGAACAATACCGCGCAACCATAGACCGGCGAAAATAGACAAATAATGTCTAATATTGACTGCTAAATCCCGGGTGTGATATAGTTAAAACCGGGGAAAATATATTTTTTGCCGTTTTTTTGCGAAATTAGTCCTATATTTATATGGGGTGGTAGAGTGATCGGGGAAAAGCTTTCCAATGCACGGAAAGAGAAAGGCATAAGCATTGCAGCGGCTGAAGAAGCAACCAAGATCCGGGCGAAGTTCTTGGAAGCGATGGAAAACGACCGGTTCAATGCTTTACCCGGCAGGGTTTATGCCAAGTCGTTCCTCCGCTCTTATGCTCGTTATCTGGAATTGGACGAAACCGTTCTTACCGCGGAACTGGACCGGTTCTTCGAAGCGGAACAGGGACAGAGGCCTGAAAGCAAACCTGCTAAGGAGGAACAGAATCGTCCTGCTTTCAACTGGCAGCGCTATCGCAGTGTTTTTCTGGTGGTGATTGTTGTCGGGTTACTCCTGGCTTTCAACGGTATTTATGAGGCGGTTTACAGCGGTCCGGTTGAAAACGCACCGGCATTGCCTCATGAAGATACAATACAAACACCGGTAAAACAGCAACCTGTCAACAATAATGAGACCCCGCCTTCGACGGACGGACAATCTTACGCACCGGTGCCTGACTCTGAAGAGGGTAATAAGGAACAGGGAGACCAGGATCAAGAGGGCCCCAAGAACGAAAACCCTCAGGACCGGAAAGACCAGGAAGACAAGAATAGCCGGACGGGTCAAACCGGCGAGTCGAACGCCACGGATAAGACGGGCCAAAGCGGCGATACGAATCCTGGTGGTCAGACGGGGCAAACGGGCGGGACACCGGGGACGGATCAGACGGGACAAGAGGAGCAGAAGAATCAGGGGGTAACGTTGTCTTTAAACGCCACCAGGGAACGGTGCTGGACGCAGGTGATTGCCGACGGCGTGCTGGTTTTTGAAGGAATGCTTTGGGCCGGTGACGCGCGCAGCTTCAGCGCTCAGAACTCTATAACGGTCAGACTGGGCAACGCCGGAGCTGTCGAAGTATCCTGCAACGGGCAGGACTACGGTTACCTGGGG